>CAYJNV010000366.1:0-3622 GCA_964370975.1 uncultured Caldilineaceae bacterium
CACTCTTGCTTCGGCTGCTACTTGACTTTCAACACAGTATCTTTGCGTCGAGGTTATTGTTGTAGGCGCAGCGCGAGCGCCTCGGCCAGGTGGAGCGCCTGCTTGCCGCCGAGATCGGCAATCTGGTGACGGCAGCTCGTGCCGCTTGCCACAATCACGACGTCATCCGCTGCTGCGCGCACGGCCGGAAGGAGCCGATCCTCGCCAATTGTGCGGCTCACGGCGTAGTGGTCGTGCTCGTAGCCAAAATCGCCCGCCATGCCGCAGCAGCCCGTGGGCAACACTTCCACGCTGTAACCCGCCGCCTCGAGCGCGGCCTGCGCCGGGCCATTGCCCACCAGCGCGCGCGTGTGGCAGTGGCCGTGGAGCAGGGCGCGTGCGGGTGTGCTGTGCCAGCGCGGTGCAAACGCTCCCGCCGCCTGCGCCCGCTGAATGAACTCCTCGAAGGTCAATGCCTGGGAAGCCAGAATCTCGGCGCGGCGGCGGTCGGCGGCCAGCGCCGGGTATTCATCGCGCAAGGTGAGGATGCAGCTTGGCTCCAGCCCCACAATGGGGATGCCCGCAGCCGCGGCCGGGGCCAGCAGCGCCACGTTGTGGTCCACCCAGGCGCGGGCGCGGTCAGCCTGGCCGCCGGTCAAGAGAGGTCGCCCGCAGCAGGCGCGCCCGTGCGCCAGTTCGACGTGCCAGCCGGCGGCGCGCAGCACGCGCAGCGCCGCCATGCCCACACCGGGCTCGTTGAAGTTCGTCCATGTATCGTGGAAGAGGATCAAACGGGGAATGGGGAGTAGGGAGTGGGGAGTGGGGAAACGTGCAGCTTCCTGCGCGAAGGTGCGGCGCGCGTAAAGGGGCAGCGTGCGCTCGGGCGCAACGCCCAACGCGGGCTGGACGGCGCGCCGGAAGAGGCGCGACTTGAGGACGCCGTTGAGTGCATCCACCAGCAGCGGCGTCAGCGGCGGCGCAGCCCGATAGAGCAATTCGTTTAATTGCGGCAGCCGCCCCATGAGACGGTTGAAGAGGGGCAGCCCATGCGCATGGTAGTAGTGCACAAGGTACTCGGCCTTAATGCGCGCCATGTCCACCGAGGAGGGGCATTCGCTTTTGCACGCCTTGCAGCCCAGACAGAGATCCATCACGCCGGCCATGCCCTCAGAGTAGAGTTCTTCGTGGGGGATGCGCCCGGCGAGTGCGTTGCGCAGCGCGTTGGCGCGGGCACGCGTTGTATCCGCCTCGTCGCGCGTCGCCATGTACGAAGGGCACATGATGCCCGCTTCGGTCTTGCGGCAGACGCCCGCACCGTTGCACATCTCTATCGCCGGGGCAAAGCCGCCGTCGGCGCTCCAGTCGAAAATGGTCTCAATCGGAATGGTCGCGTAATCCGCCCCCATGCGCAGGTTGGCGGTGAGCGGCGGCCCGTTGACCACCTTGCCGGGGTTGAGCAGATTGCGGGGATCGAATATCTGTTTGACCTGCTGGAGCGCGCCGTAAAGCTCCGGGCCGAAAAGGCGCTGGTTGAGCGCGCTGCGTGCCAACCCGTCGCCGTGCTCGCCGCTCAGCGCACCGCCATACTCGAGACAGAGCCCTGTGGCAAAGTCGGCCATGGCTGCGAGCGTGGCCACCCCCTGCGCCGTTTTCACGTTGACCACAGGGCGCACGTGCAGGCAGCCTGCCGAGGCGTGGGCGTAGACAGCCACATCGCGCACACCGGGTCGCTCGGCGCACCAGGCGCGCACACGCGCAATGTAGACAGCCAGTTGCTCGGGCGGCACGCTCACATCTTCAATGCCGGGCACGGGCTTGAAGTCGCCGCGGCGGCTCATGAGCAGATTCAGCCCCGCCTTGCGCACGGCCCAGAGGTCGGCCTGATGCTGTGCATCGGTGACGCGCACGACCACGCCGCGGTGGCCGCGCAGCGCCATGTGATTTGCCAGCCGCGCGAGACGCGCCTCAAGTTCCGCCTCGCCGACGCCGTAGAATTCGGTGAGGAGCACCGCTGCCGGATCGCCCGCAACGAAGTGCAGGCGGCGCGCCCACTCGGGCTGACGGCGCGCCAGGTCCATCAATTGCTTGTCGAGCAACTCGCACGCGCTGGGCTCCATCTCCAGCACATCGGTGATGGCGGCGCAGGCAGCCACGATGTCGTCAAAGTGGAGCACAGCCACGGCAGTGCGCGTGGGCCGCGGAACGAGGTTGAGCGTAATCGTCTTGAAGATGGCCAGCGTGCCTTCGCTGCCCGCAAGGAATTGCGCCAGGTTGATCGTGTCTCGCCGCTGCGGGTTGCAGATTGCGGGGCGGAAGCGGCTTCCGCCATCGAACTGGGCGCGCTGATCGGGCATTGCCAGGGCGGCGGCGAGGCGGTCGAGGTTGTACCCCGAGGCGCGCCGCCAGTGCCGGGGCCATTGGGCGATGATGGCGGCTGTCTTCGCAAGCGCCAATGCGGCCAATTCCCGGTAGATAGACCCCTCCAGCCCGCTGCGCCGTGCGTAGACGGACAGATCGGCGGGCGGCACGGGACCAAAGTGTGCAGCGGCGCCGTCGGCCAGCAGCAGGTCGGCGGCGTGTACATGGTCGGCCATCATGCCATAGAGGATCGAGTGGCTGCCGGTAGCGTTGTTGGCTACGGAGCCGCCCAGCGTGGCGCGATCGGCGCTAGCGGGGTCGGGGCCAAGCATGAGGCCGAGCGGCGCGAGCGCGCGGTTGAGCCGCGCCACGGTGACGCCCGGCTCAACCGTGGCCGTGCGCGCCTCCACATCAATCGCCAGGATGCGGTCGAGATACTTGCTGGTGTCGAGCACCAGCGCAGCACCCACCGCCTGCCCAGCGAGCGAACTGCCCGCGCCGCGCGCCAGCAGCGGCACGTTGTGGGCGGCGGCCACCTCGAGCGCAGCGTGCAGGTCGTCACTGTGGCGTGGAATCACCACGCCCACGGGCTGAACCTGGTAAAGGCTGGCATCCGTGCTGTAGAGCGAGCGGCTCCAGCCGTCGCAGCGCACCTCGCCCGCAATGCGGCGGCGCAGGGCGGCATCGAGGTCGCGGCTTTCCGCAGCCACACTGCGCATTTCGGCTGGAGAGAGCGTGGAGGTGGGCATGGGGTGCGAGGGGTGGTGGGTTACGCAAAGGGCAGTTGCCGAACAATGGTAACTGTAAAGTCAGGTTGATTCAAAAGTCGGAAACGCGACACGAGCCGGTGCGAAGAGCACCCCACCCCCGGCCTCTCTCCGCATGGAGCGAGGCCAGGGGTGGGGTGTGTACTGCAGACAATGAGTAGCAAGTAACCGGCCGGCCAGGTGCGGACAGACCGAACCCTGCATCACCGCGTGACAGTGGGCAGATAGACCTTGCCTTGACCCACCGTCGCCGTCGTCCCGGCGATGGCGGTGAGGTTGCTGTTCTCGTTGATCTCCGCCACCGTGTTGGCAGGGTCCAGCAGCAGGTAGGCTGCGGCGGTCGCCTGGACCGTCGCAGTCTCGGCCGCCGCCGTAACTGGGCCGCTCAAGTCGGCATGCGCGCCGGGTGCGAGCGGAGGCACGGCGATGCTCCCGAGCTTGACCGCGCCCGCTGTCACCGGCGGTGCGCTCCATACTTCCAGCACCGTTGCGCCGCTCGGCCAGTTGCCCACATTTTG
>CAYJNV010000367.1:0-2480 GCA_964370975.1 uncultured Caldilineaceae bacterium
CGCTCGTAGCGGCGGCCTCAGCCGCCGTTCCCGCCATCGAGGCTGTGCCCGACGCTGCACTCAATGCTGCACCCGACCCGGAGGTCGATCCAGCGCCCGGCGCCACCTTCGATCCTGCGGGCGATCCCGCCCTCGACCCCGCGCTTGAATTCCTGCTTGCGCGCATGGTGCTTTCCGCATTTCTCTATGCCGCCGCGATACCGCTCGCGCCGCCATCCCCTGCCCCTGTCCCTCCGCCTGACGCGAGTGCGCCGTCGCAAGCACTGCTGGCGCAGATGCTGCTCAGCGAGATGCGGTTTGCCACAGCAATCCAGTTGGCCACGCCGGAAGCCGAGCCGCAGTCCCCAGCGGAGGCTGCGTCCGACGCACCTGCGGCGTCGGTCGTCACACGACGGATCACGCCCCGGCTGCTTGGCCCCGACCTGCTCGCCCGCGCCGATGTGCAAATTCACCGCGCGTGGCTGTACCCCGTGCCCGGCGTTGTGTTGCCGCCGCTTGTGCTGGTTGACGCAGCCGATACGGCCCTGTCGTCCGTCGACGCCGACGTCATTAACGTAAACGCGCTGCCCGCGGGCGACGTCACCGAGTTTGCCGACTGGGCCATCGCCAAAGCGATCTCTTCCGGCGACCTACCGCGCAGCAACTCGCCCGCGCGCCTTGCCCCCTACGCCTTTGTGGTAGCCGCGGCTTGCATCCTGCTCGCCGCCATCGTCGTGCGTTTCGGCAGCGGCGCCACAACCTCGGCTGCAACGCGGGCGCCCGGCGTTTCACTGGCCACAATCGAAGCGGGGCCAACCGTCATACCTTCGCCCACCGGCCTGGCTGCGAGCCTCTCGGTAGTCAATCCCGCCAACTTGCCCACTGCCGCGCCCACACCCCCGCCCGCCGCGCTTGCACTGCTTGCAGGCGCCGGTGCGGCCGTCACCGACACCCTTGGCTCGCTCTTCCCGTTCAACATTGACATTGTGACGCCAACGCCCAACTCGGTGGCCGAGCAGATGCTCTTCCGCGACCCGCTCGTTGCCGCCGAGGCGCCCGCAGGCGTGGACGCAGAGGGTGCGCCCGACTACCAGTCGCCCGTCGTCTCGCTCGAGCAGCCCGTGATTTTGCGCGCGCTCGAATCGGAGCGCAACGGCGGCGCGGCGGTGGCGGCGGCATCGCTCGATGAACTGGCGCGCCCGCGCATCTTGCCCGCAATGGAAGTGGTGAAGTTCCCTGACATTGCCACGCCCATTCCCACCGCGCCACCGCCCCCCACTGCCGTGCCGATTGCATTGGCGCCGGGCCGGCAGTGGTCTTCCTTCACGCCCAGCGACGCATCGCACTTCTGGGTGGGGCGGCCGCACCCTGCCTTTGTGCAGAACCAGATTGCCGCCCCCTCCTACCAGTTCGGCTCCACGGGCGGCGGACGCTATCGCCCCCATCATGGCATGGACATTGCCAACGCCTTTGGCACGCCCGTGCGCGCCGCCACCACAGGCGAGGTGGTGCACGCCGGCATGGACGACCCCGACGTCCTCGGCCCCTACCCCAATTTCTATGGCAACGCCGTGGTCATCAAGTTGGACCGCCGCCTCAGCGTGGCGGGCGGCGAGATGGACGTCTACCTGCTCTACGGCCACCTGAGCGAGGTGACTATCCAGAAGGGGCAGCGCGTGCAGCCCGACGACATTGTGGGCATGGTGGGCATGACGGGCATTGCGATTGGCCCCCACCTGCATGTTGAGATGCGCGTGGGCGCCAATACCTATGAGGCGAGCGTCAACCCTTACCTCTGGGTGGAGCCGCCGCCGGGCGACGGCGCAGTAGCCGTGCGTCTGCTCACAGCCGACGGGCGCACCTGGCCGAATGCGCGTGTAACGCTGGCGCGCTTTGAGGGCAACCTGGCCACTTGGGCACGCGTGCTCGAAGCCTATCCGGACAATGAGAGCATCAACCCGGACCCCTCGTTTGGCGAAACGACCGCCATGGATGCCGTGCCTGCGGGCGTCTACTACCTTGTCGCCGTAGTCAACGGCGAGCGCGTGGCCGCCGAGGTGACCGTGGAAGCGGGCAAGACCACCTTTGTGGAGATGCGGACGCAGCAGTAGGAAAGAAATAATTAGTGACTTGTAACTGGTAATTGGAAACTGGTAACTTGCCACGCCCACAAGTGCGGATTACCAGTTACCAATGATCAATGATCATTGATCATTGATCATTGATCGGTGATTCACTTGAGTTCTTGAGCGCAGACCCATGACAGCCTCTACCCACCGCCAGCAGGCGCAAACGCAGGGCAGCGTGCCGATCGCGATCGTTACGGTAAGCGACACGCGCACGCCGGAGACCGACGAGAGCGGCGCGACCATCCGCCGCCTGGCCGAGGCAGCCGGCCACGCAATTGTGGACTACCGCATTGTGAAGGATGAGCCCGCCGAAGTGCAGCAGGCGCTGGATGACTTTGCCACGGGTGCTGCGCGCGTCATCATCTTCAACGG
>CAYJNV010000367.1:2490-3556 GCA_964370975.1 uncultured Caldilineaceae bacterium
CGACCGCACCTATGACGTCATCAGCCGCGCGCTGGAAAAGCCGCTGCCGGGCTTTGGCGAACTCTTTCGCATGCTCAGCTACGAGGAAGTGGGCGCGGCGGCCATGCTTAGTCGCGCTACGGCGGGGGTCTATCGGGGGCGTGTGGTGGTGAGCACGCCTGGTTCACCAGCGGCTGTGCGCCTGGCCATGGAAAAGCTGCTCCTGCCCGAGCTCCAGCACCTCGCGTGGGAGTTGGTGCGCTAACAGCCGTTCACAGATGGCGTAGATTCGACGGATAAACACGGATAACAACTGCAAGGCTGTTATCCGTGCTTGTTTTATCCGTGCTTATCTGTCAAATCCGTATCATCTACCCAGGGAAAACCGCCCACCCCGTAGCGGAAGCCCCCCGGGCCTTCGTGCGGGTGGCGGCGAAACCAGGTGCCCCAAAAGTCACGCCCGGGTGGCCTTCCGCTACGAACCCGTTTTCGCCTTGCGTTGTGCCGAAAAAGCATGACAGTCTGTGTACGGTCGTCAATCGCTGAAGGTGTAGCGCAGCGTGCCGTCGGACTGGGGCGCGTAGTGGGCGAAGAAGAGCCGCCCACTGTCCAGCACACGCGGCAGAAGCATGGGCAGGTCGTCCACCAGCGGGAGTCCCTCGAGCGCATCAAGCGGCAACCAGGATGGCGTGCCTTCGGCAGTAGATATCAGCGTGCGGCTCCTGGCCTCGCCGTGGAAGATGAAGATCATCACGCCCGGCGCGCCCGCGCTGGTTTGCACATGCACGACGCCGCGCAAGGTTAATGCGTCGACCTCCTGCCCCGCCTCTTCGAGCAATTCGCGCCGGGCCGCCGCAAGCACATCCTCACCGGCCTCCACATGGCCGCCCAGGCCGTTGAAGCGCCCCGCCCACAGGCGCTTGCTGGGCGCGCCCTCCAGCAGGAGCAACTCACGCGCCCCCGTGGCCGGGTTCATACTGGTGAGAAAAACGAGCGTGCGCGGCACCACGTGGTGCCTGTCGCGCGCCGCGCCCTGGTCGGCAACATTCATGTTCAAGGGTTCAAGGGTTCAGAGTTCAAGGGTTCA
>CAYJNV010000368.1:0-3518 GCA_964370975.1 uncultured Caldilineaceae bacterium
GACCGATACTACTACTTTGCTTATCGATCTGTCCACCAAACCCTGGGTAAGTCCAGAACGCAAAGAAAAGCAAAGAAGAGCACGAGTTCAATTGGCCATTCGCGGCCGACTGGCACTCTGCATTTGTTGCTCTTCTTGCAATTGCTGTTCTTTGCGCCTTTGCGCCTTTGCGTCGGGTTTCAGTTTGAATGGAAGCGACGGGGTCGATGAAGCCGCTGGCTGAGTGCCGCGTAACGGTGGTGGGCATGGGCCTCATGGGGGCCAGCCTGTGCATGGATTTGACGCGTGGCGGCCTCTGTCGCGAGGTGCGCGGCGTGGCGCGCCGCACCGATACTGTGCTGCAGGCCTTCTTCTCCGGAGCGGTCGACGAGGCGACAAACGACGTGCAGACGGGCGTGCTGGGGGCCGACATGGTGATCCTCGCCACGCCTGTGCGCACAATTGTGCGCACGCTCGAGGAGATCGGCCCTGTGCTCTGGCCGGGCACGGTGGTGATGGACATGGGCAGCACGAAGGCGGAGATCATGGCGGCGATGGCGCAGTTGCCGGAGGGCATTGAGCCGGTGGGCGGCCACCCCATGTGTGGCAAGGAGACAGCGGGATTTGAGGCCGCCGAGCCGGGGCTCTACCGCAATGCGCCGTGGGTGCTGGCGCCGCTGGATCGAACGAGCGCCGGCGCGCTGGAATTGGCAGAGGAACTGGCCCTCGCGGTTGGGGCGCGCCCGCTGGTGGTGGAGGCGCAGCGCCACGACAGGTTGGTGGCCTCAATCAGCCACTTGCCCTACATTGCGGCGAGCGCGTTGGTGCGCGCGGTGGCGGCTGTGGGTGCGGAGGATCCCCTCGTCTGGGAGATTGCGGCGGGCGGTTTCCGCGACACCACACGCGTGGCCGCCAGCGATACACGCATGTTTCTCGATATCCTCATGACGAACCGGGCGGCCGTGCTTGCGCAGATGGAAAGCCTGGGTGCGGAACTGGAGAGCCTGCGCGCGCTACTTGAGTCGGGTGACGAGGCAGGACTGTGCGCGGCGCTGGGGCAGGCACAGAAATTGCGTGCCGCGTGGAAACAGACACAACGTTGACGCAAAGTCGCAAATTCGACGCAAAGTCGCAAAGACGCAATGAATCGCAAAGGAAAGCAAGGAAAACTAAAGGCAAGCTAAGAATATATTGGCGACGCTGTTCTTTGCGTACCTCTGCGACTTTGCGACTTTGCGTCAAATCTCGTGTGGAGCAGGTTCATGACCAAGCTGATTTTGCAGGCGGGCGGGCCGTTGCGGGGCCATTGCTCGGTGCCGGGAGACAAGTCGATAAGCCACCGCGCGGTGATGTTTGGCGCGCTGGCGGAGGGTGTGAGCCACGTGCGGGGCTTTCTGGACGGCGGCGACTGCCGCTCGACAATCGGCGTGATGCGCGCGTTGGGTGTGCAAGTTGACGAGGTGACACCGACCGAGTTGTTGATTCACGGGCGCGGCTTTCGCGGCTTGCAGGAGCCATCCGCCGTGCTGGACTGCGGCAACTCGGGCACGACGATCCGGCTGCTTGTCGGCCTGCTCGCCGGGCAGGCTTTTACCACATTCCTGACGGGGACGGAGCAGGTGCGGCGCAGGCCGATGGGGCGCGTTGTGAAGCCGCTCCGGGGCATGGGTGCGGACATTATGGGGCGTCAGGACGGCAACTATGCGCCGTTGGGGATTCGCCCGGCGCGCCTGCGCGGGGTTGAGTATTACTTGCCGGTGGCCAGCGCGCTGGTGAATAGCTGCGTGCTGTTGGCGGGTATGTAGGCCAATGGGCTTACCATCGTGCGCGAGCCGGGCCCGGCGCGCGACCACACAGAGCGCATGCTGATGGCGATGGGCGCGCCGGTGACCGTGGTGGGGCGATCGGTGACGAGCGAATCGCCCACACAGCCGCTCAAGCCGCTCGACATCACTGTGCCGGGCGACATGTCTTCGGCGGCGTTCCTGCTGGTGGCGGCGGCGATTGTGCCCGGCAGCCGGGTCACGGTCAACAATGTGGGCGTGAATCCTACACGCACGGGGATTGTTGAGGCGCTGCAAGCCATGGGCGCACGGATTGTGTTTCACAATCAGCGGGTGCAGGGCGGCGAGCCGGTGGCCGATGTGGAGGTGACTGCGGGCGCGCTGCGTGGCGCAGAATTCGGTGGCGAGCGGATTGTGACGATGATTGACGAACTGCCCGTGTTGGCCGTGGCGGCGACGCAGGCGCAAGGGCGCACGCTTGTGCGCGACGCATCCGAGTTGCGCGTGAAGGAGACGGACCGCATTGCCACGACAGTTAGCGAGTTGCGCAAAATGGGTGCGCACATCGATCCCACACACGACGGCTTCATCATAGACGGCCCCACGCCGTTGCGCGCCGCCCCCACCGAAGCGCACGGCGACCATCGCCTCGCCATGGCGCTGGCGGTGGCGGGCCTTGTTGCGCAGGGGAGCAGCGAAGTGTACGGGGCGGAGGTGACCGGCGACAGTTTCCCCGGTTTCGAGTTTACGCTGCAGGCATTGGGTGCGGGCCTGCGCGTGGAGGAGTAGCCGCGTGGATGCAGAGACGACGCTCGTAGGGCTGATGGGCTGGCCCGTGCGCCATAGCGTGAGCCCTGCAATGCACAACGCGGCATTCGCGGCGCTGGGGTTGAACTGGGCCTATGTGCCGCTGACGGTTGCGCCCGAGCGCGTGGGAGAGGCGATATTGGGGCTGCGCGCGCTGGGCTTGCGCGGCGTCAACGTGACGGTGCCGCACAAGCAGGCTGTGATGCTCTATCTGGATGCGCTGACGGAAGCCGCCACGTTGATAGGCGCCGTCAACACGATTGTGGTGGACGCTGACGGGCGGCTGACTGGCGATAACACGGACGCGGCGGGCTTTGCCGCCGATTTGGCGGCGCATGGCGTCAGCGCAGCCGGGCGCAGCGTGGCGCTTGTGGGCGCCGGCGGCTCCGCGCGGGCAGTGCTGCATGCGCTGCTGCAAGGGGGCGCGGCGCAAGTAACGATCCTGAATCGCGATTTGGTGCGGGCGACCTGGCTGAAGGAGGAATTCGGCGCACTCGTGCACAACACGACGCTTGCAGCGCTGCCCTTTCCTGCAGGCGTGCGTGAGGCTGCCGAAGCCGACCTGGTCATCAACTGCACATCGCTGGGTATGTCGCCCCAGGTGGAGGGGCTGCCGTGGGACGCGGGCATGCGCTTCCGACCGGGGCAGGTGGTCTACGATCTGGTCTACAACCCTGCGCAGACACGGTTCCTGCAGCAGGCCGCCACGCAGGGCGCACAGGCTATCGGCGGGCTGGGGATGCTGGTGTGGCAGGGCGCGCTGGCGTTTCGGCTGTGGACCGGCGAGGACGCACCGGTTGAGGTTATGTGGGCGGCGGCGGAGAAGGGGCTGGGGCTGATGCAGCAGCGAACTGTTGTTGCCGGCTACCCGACTGGCTCGCCCGGTGCTTTAGCGTGAGGCACGGTATTGCGCCACAGCCCCTCAAGTAGCCAGCCACGGGGCAGGAG
>CAYJNV010000369.1:0-3514 GCA_964370975.1 uncultured Caldilineaceae bacterium
GCCTTACATCGGTCCACCAGTCCACCAGTCCACCAGTCAGCCAATCAAGACTTCACGACCTCACCGTTGATCAATACTTCTTCCTTTTGCGTGGGGCGATGTCAAACGTGGCACAGGCAACGTGGGTGGATGTGCAACAACAGCAGAGGGTGCGCGTAACTGCCAACCTGCCCGCGTGGGCATTGGGGGGCAGCGCACTCTTGTTGCTCGCCTGCGCTATTGTTGCCACGCTGGAAGCCTACGACAGACCCGCGGCGCTGGCGCGGCTGGCAGCGTTGGCTGCGGGAGCGGCGTTGTGCGGCCTCGCCACGTGGATTGCCCAGATTGAAAGCGCGCGTGTGGTGCGTCTGCGCCTGATGCAGATCACAGGCTTTGGCGCGGCGCTGGCGGTGCTGTGCATCGCGATCTTCTTCCTGGTGCGCAACCCGCTTCAGGGCGGTGCGTATGCGGGCGCGCTGGTGAGTCTGCTGCCTGTTGCTGTGCTGGAGTTGCTTCACGGGCCGAGGCGCAGCCGGCGCGCAGGCACCCCCGCCGAGTTGGTGGCGTGGGCGGCGCTGGCGATTGGCGGCAGCGCACTGCTCTTCAGCGGCGAGGAAAATGCGCTGATTGCGCTTGCGCTGGGTGGCGTGGTGGGGGCGGCGCTCTTGTGGCTGGCCAAGGCACAACGGCGCACGATTTGGCTGGTTGCGGCTGCGCTGCTGCTGGCTGGGTTGGCGCTGGTGGCCTGGCTCGCGCTCGGCCCGGCACTGCCCGGCTGGCTGGCAAGTCGCATGGAACTGTGGGGCAACGCACTGCCCCTCATCAGAGACTATCGCTTCACGGGCAGCGGCCTGGCAAGTACGGAGATGGTCTACTCATCCTATGTGCTGCTGACCCATGTGCCCTTTGTGGCGCATGTGCACAACCTCTACCTGCAGGTGGCGTTGGAAATGGGGCTCTTCGGGATGGCAGCGCTGCTGGGTATCTTTGCGGCGGGGCTGGCGGCGGCGCTGCAGGCACTGCGCTACGCCGACGGTTCCACGCAGTGGCGCGCCGCCGCTATTATTGCGGCGCTCGTCGCCACGCTGGCGCTTGGGTTGGTGGAATCCGAGGTGGTGGCCAGCCTGCTTGTGACAGCCATCTTCGTGGCGCCGGCAGCGGCGCTGCTGGTGCAGGCGATGGCTCGCGCCGAGGCGCACAACGCGGGCATCCTCGAGTTTCCTGCGCGCAGCGGCCCCGTACCGGAGCTTGCTGCCCGCCCTGGGCTCTGGTTGCTGATTGCCGCCGTAGGCATTGTGCCCGTGCTGGTCGTGTGGGGCGTGAGTGCGCTCTCGAGCGTCCAGGCGGCGTGGGAGGCGAACCAGGGGGCCGTGCTGCAAACCCAGGTTGAACTGACGGGCTATGCAGAGGCCGAATGGCCTTTCCAGGATGCGATCCGGCGTGCGCGCGCCGATGCGTTGGCGCCCGCAGAAAGCGCCTACCGCAGTGCGCTGTTTCTCGACCCGGCGCAGGAGACGGCCCATCGGCGCATGGGGCAAATTGCGCTGTCGCTGGGCGATCTGTCCCGCGCCGCCGGCTTTCTGCAGGAGGCGCACCGACTTGACCCGGGGAATCGCGCGAGCGCGCAACTGCTGGGTGAGGTGCGCGCGCTGCAGGGCGATGCCGGCGCTGCAGCGGCGCTCTGGCTGCCACTGAACCTGGGGCAAAACCAGATTGAAACGCGCATCAACTGGCATCGCACGCTGGGAAGCGAAGAGGATCTGGCGCGCATGCAGGCGGCTGCAATCCTGTACAACCAACGCCTCCAGGGGGAGGCCGCGCAATGAATGGCAAGCTATTGGCCGACGCCGTGATCCACCCCAGCGCCGACGTCTCGCCCCAGGCGCAGATCGGCGCAGGCAGCTACATTTGGCACCGCGCGCAGGTGCGCGAGCATGCCGTGCTGGGGACCGAGTGCATAGTGGGCAAGGATGTGTACATTGACCACGGCGTGCAGATTGGCGCGCGCGTTAAGGTGCAGAACGGCGCGCAGCTCTTTCACGGAGCCACGATTGAAGACGGCGTCTTCATTGGCCCGCAGGCATGCCTGACAAACGACCGCCAGCCACGTGCGATCAACCTTGACGGCAGCCTCAAGCGCGCCGACGACTGGGTGGTCTCTCCCACGCTGATCCGGCAGGGCGCATCGATTGGCGCCGCCGCCGTGCTTCTGCCCGGCATCACCATTGGGCGCTTTGCTCTGGTGGGCGCTGGCGCGGTGGTCACGCATGATGTGCCGGACCATGGCCTCGTTGTGGGCAACCCGGCGCGACTGGTTGGTTATGTGTGTGCGTGCGGGCAGCGAGTGACGGTAGAAAATGACATGGGGCAATGCACAGTCTGCGGCAGCATCGTCCGCCTGCCCAACCTGGAAAGGGAAACAGCATGATTTCCATAGCGAAGCCGCAAATCGGCGCCGAGGAAATGGCGGCCGTGCAGGAAGTGATGGCCTCCGGACAATTGGCCCAGGGCGCAAAGGTGCGCCGCTTTGAGGAGGAATTTGCCGAATGGGTGGGCGTTCGCCATGCCATTGCCCTCACATCGGGGACGGCTGCGCTGCATGTGGCATTGCTTGCTGGCGACATCGGCGCAGGCGACGAGGTTGTGACAAGCCCTTTCAGTTTCGTGGCGTCGGCCAACTGCGCGCTCTTTGTGGGCGCGCGCCCCACCTTTGCCGACATTGAGCCGGCCTACTACACGCTTTCGCCCGCGGCCATACGCGCCGCCATTACGCCGGCCACGCGCGCGCTGGTGGTTGTCCACCTGTATGGCCAGCCCTGCGCGATGGATGAGATGATGCAGATTGCGGACGCGCACGATCTGCTGCTGGTGGAGGATGCCTGCCAGGCGCACGGCGCGGCGTGGCAGGGGCGGCGCGTAGGCAGCATGGGCGTGGGTTGCTTCTCCTTCTACCCCACCAAGAACATGACCACCGGCGAAGGCGGCATGATCACCACCGACGACCCAGAGATTGCGCGGCGGTCGCGCCTGCTGCGAGAGCACGGCGCACCCCAGCGCTATGTGCATGAGGTGCTTGGCTACAACCTGCGCATGATGGACCTTCAGGCAGCCATGGGTCTTGTCCAGTTGGGCAAGGTGGAGGCGTGGAATCGGCAGCGCGCCGCCAACGCGGCCTACCTAAATGAGCGCCTGGCGGGGCTGCCGGGCATCACCACGCCGGCCGTGCGTGCAGGGGCAAGCCACGTCTTTCACCAGTACACCATCCGCACGGGCGCGCGTGAGGCGCTGGCGGCCGCGCTGGCCGAGCGGGGCGTAGGCACTGCTGTGCACTACGCAACGCCCCTTCACCACCAGCCGCTCTACCGCGACCTGGGCTACATGGATACGCTGCCCCACGCCGAGGCGGCGGCGCGTGAGGTGCTCTCGCTGCCGGTGCACCCGGCCCTGAGCGAGGGTGATCTCGTGAATATTGCCGATGCGGTGGCAGACGCAGTATTGATGCTTGAATCTACACATACTCCGGTGGCCGCGTAAC
>CAYJNV010000370.1:0-3502 GCA_964370975.1 uncultured Caldilineaceae bacterium
GTGCGGGCCACATCCTGGGAGGTGGCGGTCATATCCTTTTCGCGCGGGTTGGTCTGGAGCGTCTTGGCAACTTCACGAACTGGGGCAGCGAAAAATGAACCGCTATCCGAGGCGTGTGGGGCGGCCATGATGGACAGCGGTGACGTCGACAACATTGCGGCTGCAAAAAAAAGGATTGTGCTCACGCGCACAAAATGGAAGGCAGCAAATAGCTTCCTCATGATTTTATCGTCCTCTCACATCTGTGGGGGGGGTGATGTGCGGCCGCATGCATAGAATAACCGACGAAGCGGTGTACTTTGTGGTCACTACCTGCTATAATCGGCTCAATGCGGCTCAACGTTATCGATAATTCGTCGCTGACACGATAAGGAACGTCCCGTGATCCAAGTGGATGGCTCGTTCGTCCTCCAGGTTGGTGAGGCATTCAAGAATTGTGCAAGCGTTCTCGCGCTTTCCCGCTCGCCCCTTGCGCATGGGCCAGTGGTCACGGCCGGGCTCGTGCTGGACGATCTGTCGCCGACGCTCGACGAGCGGGGACAAGCGCTTCGCCTCGCGCTGCAATGGGCTGTAGAACAATTGGCGCCGGAGCCGGCTTCAGTTCCTTTTGGGGAGGAGCGGGCGTTCGATGACCCGGCTTGGCGTGACCCGCATTGGTGGCGCTATAACATTCTGCGCCATCGCTACATGGAACCGCTGACGCCTGACCAGTTCGTCGAAGGTGGCCGCTTCACGGAATCGCTGCTTGCCCTCACGGGCATGCCGTCGGTGGACGTCTACTATGATGAGCGGACTCGTGCCATGCGCGATGCCGCACTGTGGTTGCAGCGCCATATGCACGAGGGATTGGGTAGCGAGCGAATTCAGGGGTTGGCACTCGCTGCCGTCTACACACCGCTGCGTGACAACCGCGCGGCTGAGACTCTTCTTGGCATGGCAACCATATTCAGCGGCGTATTTCCTACCGCTTGGTTGCTCGCGCTGGCTCAGGAAGAAGGGCTCTCCCGATCAGCGGCAGCGTTGGACTTCTTGGTCGCACGGCGCTGTCTGCATGTGGGCGACAGCGCTACAAGCGCGTGGATGTCTTCAGAACTGCGCCAATATGTGCAGCAGCGCCAGTTGGCAGAGGTGCAGGTGCGCCGCCACCAATTTGTCGCACGGTTGGCGCTGCAGGCATCGCAGCCGCTGTCGGCGGCGCGCCATGCGCTGGGCGCAGGTAACTCACAGCTTGTCGCGCGTATTCTACTCGCTCTCGATGACGACGAACGCGCTGAGAATGGAACTGAGGTGACTCAGGTCGCGCGCGCCATCCAGCGGGACGACCTTTCGCCATCGCAGTGGCGCGAATTGAGTCTCATGCTGGCCGAATTATACCATCGTGCCGGCCAAACCGACGAAGCGCTTGCTTCGTGTCGCGAGGCGCTCAAGACTGCGTCAGGGCTGGCCGAGCAGGCGCACATCTATCGGCGACTGGGCAAACTCTACGAGGAGCAGAACCAACAGCAATCATTCACATACTACCAGATGGCGCTCGACCGTCTGACGGCCAGCGACCCCGAACTGGGGATCGTCTACAAGGACCGCGGCTGGCTGCGGATTCTGCGCCGTGAGTGGAAAGAGGGGGAGTCCGACCTCGTGCAGGCGCTTGAGGTGCTGCCAATTGACGACCACCAGGTGCGCGCCGATGTCCTTGATGCATTCTCGAGTGTACGTAGGGGGCAGACCAACTATGCGGAGGCGCTGGAATTTGCGCGTGCGGCGCTCGCATTGCGGGAGCAATCGGGCGACCTGATGCGTGTCGGCAAATCCTTCAACAGCCTGGGCATACTTTATCGCATGATGGGCGACTATCCAAACGCGATTCATGCCTATCGTGAGGCGCGCTCGATTTTCGAGAAACTTGACAATCAAGGGCTGGTCGCAACGGCGCTGCTCAATATTGGCACCGCACATCATTTCTCCGAGGAACTCGACGAAGCGGAGAGCTTCTATCGCCAGTGTCTGACGCTTGCCGACGAAGTGGGTCTCCCCTTGACTGAAGTGCGCGCACGCTCCAATTTGTGCGAGGCGCTTATGGATCAGGGCCGCGAAGCCGAGGCGCGCCGCAACTGGCGTGCGGGCTACGCGCTCAGCATGCAGTCCGGTTTTGATGATGAAATCGCCTACCTCAACGAACTCTGCATTCGCTATCCGGCTCTGCAGAGCGAGTTGGCCACCATGCCGTCCGACGCTGCCAGTGGCGCTGCGTGGGAAGGGGGCAGTTCCTTCGTGGTGGGTCAATGGAATCCGCTGAACTCCAGCATGCCGGTCTCGCAGATCGACGAAATCGAGACAACTGCAATCGACATTGCCCAGCGCAGCGGCCGAGTGAATGCGGCGACGCTCATGGAGGTCGCTCATGTGAGCAAAGCCACGGCCACGCGCAAGCTGGCGCGCATGGTGGAGGCGGGCTTGCTCTTCAAGAATGGCCACGGGCGGGGCACTTTCTACACGCGCGCGCATTCGGTGCCCGCCGTGCAGATTGCCGGCGACCTCACGGGCCTCCAGATGCGCCTCGATGCCGTACTGCCGCGCTTTACGCAGAAGTACGGCCTTGAGCGTCTGGAGGCGAAAACGCTGGCACACTCCATGGCGGCGAGCGGCGAGATATCCGTGCGCTACGACGTGCGCCCGGTCTTTCGGCGGCTGCCCGACTTGCAGAGCTTTTTTGATTTGGAGCGCTCGCTGGGCGAGTCAACGCGCACCCTGATAAACCTGGTGTTGTAGCGGATCGTCGCTTTGCCAGGGCTGAGCCATGCTGCAACCTGCGCAGCGCGTTCATCAGGCCGCGTCGACGGCAACCAGTGCACGTACGGCATCGGCAATCGCCATGCCGGAGAGCGCCGCGCCTTCGACGCGAGGGCCGCCAAATGCATCACCTCCAAAAAAGAGGGGCGGCACGTCGGCGGCGCGCAGAAAGCGCCGGCCATTGAGGGTCGTCGGCAGCGCGTAGCGCCAGCGCTTGATTTGCACATCAACGGGGGCGGGTGCGCCGCCGAGCAAGGGCGCAAGCTCCGCCAGGAACGCGTTGACGAGCAGGTGATCGGCGTCATCGAAGTGGGCTGCCGAAAAGTCCGCCGAGGCGTGCGCCGTAAGCACCGTCGCACCGGGTGAAATGCCCTTGCGCCGGTTGTCGGCAATCCAGGGGATCAACGCAGCAGGGCGCTGCAGCGCACCCGGCGCCGGGAGGTCAAGTTCTGCATCAAACTGCACCAGAGCACAGAGGCTGGGTGCGTAGGTGATGCGCTCAAGTTGTTCCCGGTCGCCTGGGTTGAGGTGGACGCTACCCTCGGCCAGCAGCGCCAACGACTGCGGTACAGGCGCGGTGAGCACCAGAATCTGCGCTGTATAGACATGGCCCTCATCGCTGCACGCCCACCAGCCTGCATCTGTGCGCGAAATGGCTTGCAGGCGCACGCCCGTGTGCACGGCAGCGCCCCCTTTTGAAAGAGCGCCCGCCAGG
>CAYJNV010000371.1:0-3491 GCA_964370975.1 uncultured Caldilineaceae bacterium
CCGCGCGCAGCGCCGCACGCGCAGTGGCGTCGTTGGGCTGCGCAACCACCAGTGCGGCGCTTTGTGCGAGGGCTTTGGTGATAGGGTCCTCCGGGCGCAAGGCAGCCACCTGGTTGAGCGCACCGGCGGCGGCGCCTGTGTCGTTCGCGCGAAGCGACTGCAGCGCTGCGCGCAGGTGGCTCTCGTAGAGCATTTCGCTGACGCTCACCTTTTCAAAATTGGCGTTGACGCGCTGCACCAGCGTGAGAAACGCTGCCGCGTCGCGCCACTCCTCCTCGGCGAAGAGAGCCTGAGCATCCAGCCAATACGCGTTGATATCACCAGCAGGCGTTGGTCCTGGCGTCTGGTCAGTTGTCGGCGCCGCGGCCGGCACGCGCGTTGCGGTTGAGTTTGGTGCGATGGCCGCCGCACTTTCCACGGTGGGGGAAGGAGCAGGCGTCGCTTGCGCAGGCGTGGGCGAGGCGACTGCCGGGGAGGTGGCGCTGGGAGAAAGCGTGCTGAGCGCAAATGCGGCCGCGATGGGCGCCTGAGGCGTGTCGCTTATCGCAACCGCGGTTGCCGGCGCGGCGAGTGCCACCGTCGGAGTTGCGTTGCTGCGCCCAAACTGGAGAGGACCCACATCCAGCAATGCACCGACTGCCAGCGCCAGCAGCATGAACAGGGGGATTGCCAGCGACAGCCCGACGAGGACGCCGCGTCCGCGCAGCGTCGACCGTGCCTGCCGCGCGCGCTTCGCATAGGCAGCAGGGATAAAACGCGTGCCGCCTCCCACTGCGCGGGCAGGCGGCGCGGCCGTGGTAAGCACTTGTGCAATTGATGCCGCGCGCACAACCGGCGGCGCCACCGCAACTGGCAGATGTGCAGGCGTTACGGTGGGCGCGGGAATCAGCACACGTAGCGCTTCGCGTGGCGGCGCGGCCACCAGGTTGGGGTAGGTGAGCGTCTGCTCATCCGGCTGGTCGGCGCGAGGGTCTGGCTGCAAAGTGGGCGCATGCGCATACAGGTCGGTCGCGCTTGCCGACGGTCGCCCCGGTCCGCCTGCGCCAACACCCAGGTCGGCGGCGAGTTCGGCCGCGCCCGCGTACCGGTCATCCGGGTTCTTGGCCATGGAGCGGCGCAGAATCTCGACAATGAGCGGCGAGAGCAGGCGCAGCGCGTCATCGGGGATTGTCAGCGGGTCGTAGACGTGGGAATAGAGAATCTGCGTGGTGGTGCCTGTGTAAGGCGAGCGTCCAACCAGGCAGCGGTAGAGGACTGCGCCCAAGGCGTAGATGTCGGCGCGGCCATCGATTTCGCGCGAGCCGGCGCATTGTTCTGGCGACATGTAGGCAGGGGTGCCGATGGTACGGCCGGCAGTCGTCAGGTCGGGTGCATCCAGCGCGCGTGCGATGCCGAAATCGGAGAGGAGGGGCACAACCGGGTCGTCGAGCACGGTCAAGCGCACGGCGTGCGCAGCGCCAGGCGCCACGCGGCGCAGCAAAATGTTGCTGGGCTTGACGTCGCGATGGACGACATTGCGGCTGTGCGCATAGGTGAGCGCACGTGCAATGGGGGCAAGCAGCGCGCAACTGTCAGCCACGTTGAGTGTATGCACTCTCTCGAGCAGGTCAGCCAGGCTCTGCCCTTCCACCAATTCCATGGCAATGAAGGTGAGGCCGTCAGCGCCGGTGGTGGGGCTCACATCCAGCGTGTGCACAATGTGCGGGTGGTCGAGCGTGCCCACCATCTGTGCCTCAAGGCGGAAGCGCTCGCGCACAGTATCGTCGGCGTCGGAGAGAAGGATCTTGAGCGCGACGGCGCGGCCGGCGCGCATGTCCACGCCGCGGTAGACGGAGGCCATCGCACCGCCGCCAATGCGCGCCTCCACAAGGTAGCCGCCCACCGTGCGCCCAATCAAAGTGCTGCCCGGCGTGTTGCGGTGCGCGTCGGCAAAGGGCGCGCCCCACTCGCCTGCCATTGCGCTGTCGCCGGCGCGCACACTCTGGTAGGGGGTCGGCTCTCGATTCTCTTCCGGCTCGTTCTCTATCATGCATCCATGACTACACACAAGGCGCTAGGCGCCAGCCGCCACGGCCAGGCGCTGCGCCAACGCGCTCCGGGCGTGCTGTCGCCCATGGAGTACCCGCCGCGATTTGCGGACTTACTCGTTCAGGGCTACCATTTTAGCATACGAGAGTGGCGGCGCATTGTCCCGCACCCATGCGCAAGCCAGCGAGGCAGGAGGCTTGCCGACGTTTCACACCACCAACAACCCCTTGGAGGAAGTGTCGTGAGCCGATTCGGACGACTTGTCTGCTTGAATGGGCCGAAGTCCGGCGCCGAGTTTGACCTTGTGCACAACCTGACCGTTGTAGGCCGGGCAAACGATGTGCAACTGCTGCTTGAAGATCAATTCGCCTCGCGTCACCACGCCGAAATCGAGCGTATCGACAGTGCCTACCAGGTGCGCGATTTGCAGAGCAAGAATGGCGTCTTTGTTGACGGCAAGCGGCTCGAATTGGGCGAATCTGCCTGGCTGAGCGATGGCTGCGAGGTGCAATTCGCCTCCACCAAGTTCCGCTTCTATGACCCCTCGGCAACGGTCACGGCGCCGTCGCTCATGGCCGTGCGTGAGCCGGGGCTACGCATCGACGCTTCCACACGCCAGGTCTATGTCGATGGCAGGATTCTCGACCCGCCGCTCAGCGTCAAGCAGTTTGATCTGCTTTGGTTCCTCTTCCAGAACAGGGGCCGCGTTGTCAGCAAGGACGAGATTGCAGCGGCTGTTTGGCCCGAGTCGCAGGGAGACATCTACGATGCAAATATCGACCGCATGGTGAGCCGTGTGCGTAGCCGGATTGAGCCGGATGAGAGCGCCGAGCCCCGCTTCATTAGCACAGTGCGGGGCTACGGTTATCAACTTTTCGTGCGCTAGGCCGCCTGTTGGCGCGTTGCTCCAACGCGACGTGTTGCATAGAGTAGAACCGCATAGCAGAGGCTCCCGCTGTGGGAGCCTCTGCGTTTTGACGCACGTGCAAAGCCTGCGCAATTGCGACAAAATCCAGTTGGGCGCGAAAGCGTAGGCAAACGGTCTGACTTTAGTCCGATAGGTAATTGTAAGGTTGCGCTAGACTGGCATATGAGGGGCAGTTTCTGGCAAAGTCTGCATTCAGGAAAGGAACCTGAACCATGCAGCCGCTATTTGCTCAGGAACATGCCTGGGACCAGAAGTACGCAGTTGCAGTTGACATGTGGCACGGACAAAGTGATCGCGCCACTGCAGTCCCGCTGGAGATGGCGATTGGCGCAGCAAGGGATGGCGACCCGGCTGCGTTTTCGACCCTGATCCAGCAGTATTACACCGCAGCGGTGCGCGCTGCACGGCAGATTCTCCTTACGGACGAAGCCGCATCGGATGCAGTGCAGGAAGCGATAATCAAAGCACATCGCGCCATGCATCGCTTCGAAGATGGCAATTTCCGTTCGTGGCTGCTGCGCATCGTTACCAACAC
>CAYJNV010000372.1:0-3483 GCA_964370975.1 uncultured Caldilineaceae bacterium
GTCCACCAGTCCACCAGTCATTTGACGCCGCGCGCGCCATGCGCCATAATCAATTGATACGCAATCTCATTCATTCCCGTGCGTGGCCACCCGCTGCTGCGCACGTTTGCTTATGGAGAAGGGCCATGTCGCCCACACACCGCGCCAACTCGCATGACCCTGCGGCGCCCGCGCTTAACCTGACAGATGTGACGGTCAGTTATGGCAATGTGATCGCGCTCGAACACGTCAGCCTCACGCTCAACCGCGGCGAACAGGTGGCCGTCGTTGGCCCCAACGGCGCGGGCAAGAGCACTCTCTTCCACGTCATCGCCGGTGTGCTGCGCCCCGATGCGGGCACGGTGCAGGTTTACGGCAGCGGCCCGGGCGGCCACATCTGCGTGGGCTACGTGCCCCAGCGCGCCCGCATTGACAGCAACTTCCCCGTCACCGTCTTTGATGTGGTGATGATGGGCCGCGCTGGGCGCATAGGCCTGCTGCGCCGCCCCGGCCGCGCCGACCGCGCAGCCGTGCGCGCCGCTCTGGCGCAGGTCGACCTGCTTGAACTTGCCCAGCGACCCATTGGCGCTCTCTCCGGCGGGCAGCAGCAGCGCGTGCTGTTGGCGCGCGCGCTGGCGCAGGAGGCCGAAATCCTGCTGCTCGACGAGCCGCTGACCGGGCTCGACCAGCCCAGCCAGGAGGCGCTGCTCGCCACGCTCAACGTGTTGCGCGACCAGGGCATCACCCTGCTGGTGGCCACGCACGACCTCAACCAGGCGGCCACGCGTTTCCCGCTTGTGGCGTTGGTCAACCGGCGGCTGGTAGGCTTTGGCCCACCCGCGCAGGTGCTCACGGCCGCCAACCTCGCCGGCGCGTTTGGCAACAACGTCCATATTGTCCACAACGGTGAGGGCGACCTGGTTGTAACGGACACCTGCTGCGACGACACTCATCCGCTGCCCGACGCCGTGGTGGGACGGAGCGCCGATGCCGTGGCGCTGCCCGCATACGAGGTTGAGGTGGACGGCAGCCGCACGAAAGGCCGCGCCTGATGGATGGCATGGACGCATTCACCTGGCTCTGGCAGCCCCTGCAGTATGGTTTCATGGTGCGCGGGTTGCTCGCGGCCATCATGGTGGGCATCATCTGCCCGGTCATCGGCTCGTACATGATCCTGCGCGGCATGTCCTTCTTTGGCGACGCGCTCTCGCACTCAATCCTGCCCGGCATTGTCATCGCTTACCTGCTCACGCTGCCGCTGGCAGTCGGCGCGCTGGTCGCAGGCATCGTGGCGGCGCTCTTCATTGGCTTCATCAGCCAGCGCGGCAACGTGCAGGAGGACACTGCCATCGGCATCGTCTTTGCCGGCGCCTTCGCACTGGGCGTTGCCCTCATGAGCACCGTCAGTGGCTACTCGGTCGACCTGACGCACATCCTCTTTGGCGATGTGCTCGGTGTCTCGGCCTCTGATTTGTGGTGGACCTTTGGGCTGGGCCTGCTGGTGCTGGCGATTGTGATTGCCTTCTACAAGGAATTGGCCATCATCACCTTTGACCCCACGCTGGCGCTTGTGCTGCGCCTGCCCGCGCGCATGCTCCGGTACCTGCTGCTGGTGCTGATTGCGCTGACGATAGTGGTTGCGCTGCGTACGGTGGGCATCTCGCTCATGCTGGCCATGCTTGTCACCCCGGCGGCATCTGCACAGTTGCTCACCCGCCGCCTGCCGTGGATGATGGTGGCGGCGGCGGCGATTGGCGTAACCTCCAATGTGGTCGGCCTTTATCTCTCCTATGCGCTCAACATTGCCTCGGGACCGGCCATGGTGCTGGTGGCGACGGCCGTTTTCGCTGTCGTTTTTCTGCTTGCTCCAGAGCGTGGTATGCTGTGGCGCAGGCTTCACCCCGCCTGAAACGCCTGCACTGCACCCCGCCGTGAACCCGCTTTGAACACACAATAGATGGAGGCACCCCCAATGACCATCAAGGCTGACCACTGGATCCGGCGCATGGCGCAGGAGCAGCGTATCATCGATCCCTTTGTCGATGGCCAGGTGCGCGACGGGGTCATCTCCTATGGGCTGAGCAGCTTCGGTTACGACATTCGCGTGGCCGACGAGTTCCGCATTTTCAGCGCGGCCACGGGCCAGCTCAGCGTGGTGGACCCCAAGTTGATTGACGAGCGCGCCATGGTTCACTACCAGGGAGAGGTCTGCATCATCCCGCCCAACTCCTTTGCGCTGGCGCGCACCCTGGAGTACTTTCGCATTCCGCGCAATGTGCTGACGATCTGTTTGGGAAAAAGTACCTACGCGCGTTGCTTCAGTGGCAACACACGGGTGGCATTGGTCGACGGCAGCGCCCCGACACTTGAAGAGATGGCGCGTCGCGGCGATGATGGCGAGCTCTTCTGGGGCTACAGCATCGGCCAGTTCGGGCGCATCATGGTGACAATGCTCGAGCAGCCACGGTTGATAGGGCAGGATGTGCTCATTGAAGTAGAACTTGATAACGGCGAGCAGATTGCATGCACGCCGGACCACGAGTTCGTCATGCGCGATGGACGGTTGCTGCAGGCCGCTGCGCTACGCCCGGGTGACTCGCTCATGCCTCTCTACCGAAAACCGGCGCGGGGCTATGAAATGGTCTACCAGCCGTCCAATCGCCATCTCTATCCAACGCATTTGCTGGCTGACGAGTGGAACCTGCGTCACGGGCTTTACGCGGACGCGCCTGGCACGCATCGTCACCACATCGACTTTGACCGACGCAACAACCGCCCCAGCAATATCGAGCGCATGGAAGCAAGCGCGCATGTCCGGCTGCACAATGCCGAAAGCTATGGACCTGATTTCTCGCCGGAGGAGCACAGCGCCGCGATTCGCGCCGCCTATGTCCGCCTGCGCGAAGACCCTGATCGTTTCACTGCACTCAGAGCGAGCAACCAGCGCAAGGCTCAGCAATTCTGGTCAATGGATCGGTACCAGGCAGCTCGTGAGCAACTGCAGGAGAGCCAACTGGCGGCCTGGACCGACGAACGCCGCGCGGCACAGCAGCAGGCCAAGCTTCGCTACTACGAGGACCCGGCCCACCGTGCAGAGGCAGGTGAGAACGCTCGTAAGGTCTGGTCACGCGATGATGGTTCGCGCCGTGCGGCGCAGGCTGAGCATGCTGGGCAACTTCGATTGCGCCCGGAGATTACCGCAGAGCGGGTCCGCTGGGCGCTGGACGAAACCGGGTCAATCCACGGAGCAGCGCGCCTGCTCGACTGTGACCGAACAACCTTCCGTCGCTTTCCGGAAGTGCTATCTGCATTCCGTGGCAACCGGCAGGCGGATAACCACAAAATCATCGCCATCCGCAGCCTGCCTGGCGTACACGATGTCTACTGCCTGACTGTGCCTGAGGCAGGAAACTTTGCGCTTGAGTCCGGTGTCTTCGTTCGCAATTGCGGAATAATCGTGAATGTTACGCCCTTCGAGCCCGAATGGGAGGGGTATGTCACGAT
>CAYJNV010000373.1:0-3455 GCA_964370975.1 uncultured Caldilineaceae bacterium
TCGCGGGATGGGGGTTGCGCACTCATGCCGCGCTTCTCTCCATGATTCGTTGGCTTGAGGCCACGAGGCGTGCGCGCACAAGGTGCGTGTCAAGGTCCGCCGTCTGCATGCCGATAAGGACAGCGCCTACCACGGGTGGCGCAGTGAGGCGCACAAAGGATGCGCCCGGCGCCACTGCGCGAATGGCGGTAAAGAGCGGTTCGGTGAAGAGGGGTCCGCCATTGTAGAGGCTGCCCACGAGGACGACATCGAATTGTTCGTGCTCCAGGTCCAACTGGCGGATGACGCCAATCGCGAGGCTGGCCAGCTCTTCGGCGGCCCAGCGAATGACGCCAAGCGCTACGGCGTCGCCTGCTGCGGCGGCGGCAAAGACCAGCGGTGCGGCGTTGGCCTGTACGGTGTACTCCTGCTGGCTCAGCCCCTCGAGCAAATCGGCGTCGTCGCGTGCGCCCACATGGGCCACGAAGAGGCTGGTGAGCGCGGTTGCAGGGCCGCGGCGGGTCCACGCCTTGGCCACCTCCTGCACTGCCTTCATGACGAGCTCGTAGGCGCCACCATTCTCGCCGAACTCGATGCCGTTGCCCATGACGCGGCCCTCGCGGTGGTTGCGATCCCAGCCGCGGCAATTGTTGCTTGTGCCAGCAACCAGGGCCACGCCCCAGCCCTGCTCGGCTCCCGCCACCAGGCCGATGATGGTGTCGTTGACGGCTTCCACGGGGCAATCCAGACCCAGCGCGCCGATTGCGTGCAGGGTGTCGGCGCGCTCCGAGGGCCAGTCGTAGCCGCCAATGCCAAAGCCCGCGCCAGCGATCGCAGTGCGCGAAATCGCCGCATCGGCGAGTGCGCCGTGCACAACCTCCTGCAGCGTGCGGATCGCGCCGTCGTAGCCCACCACCTCGTGATTACCTGAGCCGGCCACAGCAAAGCCGACGGCCTGCCCCAACTCATCAGCAATCAGCGCATGGCTCTTGGTGCCGCCCACGTCCACGCCCAGGAAGTAGCGGCGCGTCATGGGCGGGCGTCCGGCGCTTCGCCACGGACGAGCGCGCGCAGCGTGCGGAAGTTGATGACATGCACGCCCGCTGCGGCCACGGCCTCGCGCCACGCGTCGCTGACGAAGAGTTCCATATCCGCCACGCGGCTGCGCCAATCGCGCGTAATGGCGCGCAATTCGGGCGTGGCCGCACTGGGGTGGAAGAGGAAGTTGGTCAGACCCGCCGGAATCTCGGCAAGGACGTGCTGCGCCAACTCAAGGCGATTGTCGGGTTTGTCAAGCGGCAGAACCGTCAGATGATCAAAGACGGGGATGCCGTGCGCCTCGGCCGCGGCGACCAGCGCACGCGATTCACCTGCCTCCAGGGGGCTGGTATTCGCCGCGCCGTACATGTCCTGTGGCGTGCGCAGCAGATTGAGCGGCAGGCGGAACTCAAGCGCCAGCGCCACATACGCGGGCAGCAAGCGTGGGTGGAAGAGGGTGAGCATGTGCGTGTCGATATGCGTGACGTCGATGCCGTCGGCAAGGGCGCGTGTCAACTGCGCGCGCAGCTCCTCGGCGATGCCCTCGGTGCTGGCGCGGCTGTGGACACCCTCGGCGCGGTGGTGGAAGTAGCCCTCTTCATCGAGCAGCCCCGTGTCGCGGCTGCGGCTGCTGATGGGCCCCCAGCGGTATTCCTGCCACTCGCTGGTGAGCGTCAGGTGGACGCCCATGTCGACGCGCGGGTCGTTGGCGCGCTCGCGGCAAACGCGCGCCACGGCGCGGTACCAGGGGCAGGGCACCATCGTCGCGGCGGACGACATAATACCTGCGTCGAGTGCTTCCTCCCAGGCCGTCAGTGATGCCTGGCACATGCCGATATCATCGGCGTGGAGGACAACGACGCGGGCATCATTGGGCAGGCCCAGCTTGCGCAGGACAGGATTGGGCGGCAAGTTGCTCATTTTGCTGGAGTCCCTACTCTACGAAGGTGGCTGGTTTGGAAAGAATTGCGACAAATAGCGCTTGTTGATCTCGAGCAGTTCATCGAGCAGCGGCTTGATTTCGCCCATGGGCGGCCCGAGCGGATGGGCCAGCAATGCCTGGTAGGCGGCTTCGTAGTCGCCATGCACCGCCGCCTCGACGGTGAGCAGCTCAAACGACTTGACATTTGCCAGCAGCCCAAAACAGGCCGCCGGCAGGGGCGCGGTGGGCTGCGGAACGATGCCGCTGCGCCCAACCGTGCACGGCATCTCAAGCACCCAGTCGGCGGGCCAACCAGGCACGGCGCCGGCGTGGGGCACATTGACAATGTGCGTCTCGCCCAGGTCGTTCCAGTGGGCGTTGAGCAGTTGCGTGGCCACCGTAGAATACCACGCGCCGCCACGCTTCATCAGGTCGGCAGGTGGTTCGGTGCGATCCGGCTCGGCATAGGCGGCCAGCAGAGTCGCTTCGACTTCCATCACCTGCTCGGCGCGTGAAGGGGGCCACTTGGCCTGCAGCGCAACCATGTGCGCCGTGTTGTAATAGTACTCCAGGTAGTAGTTGGGAACCATGCGCAGCGACTCGATGAGGCGCGGATCCCACTCGGGCTCTTCTGCGGCACGCAGTTCGGTCAGCGTCTGCTCGATGATCAGCGGCCATACGTCCTCGCCATCCACCGTGAAGCCTCGGTGCCAAGAGAGGTGATTGAGCCCAAGCGTGTCGAGACGCGCCGTTGCAGGGTCCACATGCATACCCGCAGCCTCCAGCGTGCCCAGCATGAGCATCATGGCCGTAATCGGCACGTTGCAGACGCCCACCGAGGGGACGTCGGGCGCATAGCGGCTGAGCGCCTCGGTGACCAGGCCGGCGGGGTTGGTGAAGTTGACCAGCAGCGCGCCGGGGGCAACATCAGCCATGTCGCGGGCGATGTCCAGGATGACGGGAATCGTGCGTAGCGCCTTGGCCATGCCGCCGACGCCTGTGGTCTCCTGTCCTACAAGGCCGTGGCGCATGCCGAGGTACTCATCTTCGCGCCGGGCGGCCATGCCCCCCACGCGCAGCTGCGTTGTGACATAACTCGCGCCGGCCAGCGCAGCGCGTCGATCGGTGCTCAGGTGCACGGTGAAGGGCGCGCCCGCGGCCTGCGCCATGCGCTGCGCAAAGCCGCCCACAACGGCCAGCCGCTCGGGCGCAACGTCAACGAGCCACAGCTCGCGCATGGGGAAGGAGCCGGCGCGATCGAGGAATCCCTTGACGAGTTCGGGCGTGTAGCTTGAGCCGCCGCCCATCACAACAACTTTCATGGTCAACCATCCTGTAACTCTGGATATTGTAGCGGCGGCTTCAGCCGCTGTTGTCATCCGGCGTAACGGCATTGGTGCGTTCGGCGGATGATGAACACTAACGAATTGTTTCAGTATTGGCGACTCGGCTCGTTGGGGTCGCCGAGGGTTGAAACCCCCGGCTAGCCAACCCAAGTCCACTCAAGTGGACTACC
>CAYJNV010000374.1:0-3415 GCA_964370975.1 uncultured Caldilineaceae bacterium
ATGACCTGCGCGTGGTTCAGGTCCTCCGACCAAAGGGTTGAGCAACCCAACTCCTGCGCGCTGTGCACAATCATGGCGTCCCAGAAGGAGATTTGGTGGCGCAGGTGCAGGTCGATCGCGGTAAGCACATCCGCCTCCGTCGGGCGGAAGACGTGCCACTCGGTCAGGTCACGCACTCTCACTACGACGTCATCCAGCCGGGACTTGGGCAACTTGCGCGTGGCAACAACGTAGAACTCCTGAAGAACTTGTATGCTCAAGCAGCCGGATCGCCCGTTCCAGAGCCTGGTAGTGAGTTGGCGTGCGATCTCGTGCTTGCTGCCGGCGGACGAATCATAGGCATAGATCAGAATATTCGTGTCGACGAACTGGTGCGGCGAATCAGCGCTCATGGAGTTCGTCCCGCGTCCATGTCGCCTTGCCGTTTGTGCCCCAGTCGATTCCAGTTTGCATCAACTCAAGTTGGCGCGCGCGTGCGGCCTCATAACGTTCATCCCTGCCCACATAGTCCGTCAGCAGGTTCGTCATGATCGCCGAAAGCGACGTCTTCTGCTCCACGGCCTTCATCTTCGCCTTGCGCAGCACTTCCTTGGGCAAGGCCAGCGTGACGTTCTGGGTTTCCATCTTCAGCCTCCGCACGCAGTTTATCACGTATTTACGTGAAGTTCAACGGCATCGTGACTGGTGCGATATCGCTTTGGGGGCGAGTCAACGGCGTCACGTCGGAGACGTGACCTACGTGTCAGCGCGCTTCGCGCACAAGACGGCGCGCCGCCTCCACAATGCCTTCCACCTGGGGAATCATGCGGCGCTCAAGCTCGCGATTGTAGGGCACGGGCATGTCCAGCCCGGCCAGGCGGCGAATGGGTGCGTCGAGGTAGTCGAAAGCTTCGGACTCGGCAATGATGGCCGCCAGTTCGCCGCCGAAGCCACCCGTCTTGCACGCCTCATGCACAATCAGCACGCGGCCGGTCTTGCACACGGAAGCGATCAGCGGCTGCGCATCCAGCGGCTTGAGTGTGCGCGGGTCGATCACCTCTGCGCTGATGCCCTCCTGTGCAAGCTGCGCGGCGGCCTCGAGCGCACGCAGCACCATGAGCGAGGTGGCGATAATGGTGATGTCGCTGCCCTCGCGCTTGCAGTCCGAGCTGCTCAGCGGCGTGGTGTAGTAGCCTTCCGGCACCGGCCCCTTCGTCTTGTAGAGCAGCTTGTGCTCCACGAAGATCACGGGGTTGGGGTCCTCGATGGCGGCCAACAACAGACCCTTGGCGTCGGCGGGCGTCGCGGGCATCACGACCTTGAGCCCCGGCACATGCACGAACCAGTTCTCCAGGCTTTCCGAGTGTTGGGCGGCCGCGCCCGTGCCTGCGCCTGCCGGGGTGCGCAGCACAAAGGGGACGGTGACCTTGCCGCCGAGCATGAAGCGCAGCTTGGCCGCCTGGAGCACCAGTTGCTCCATGCTCAGGGTGATAAAGTCCATGAACTGGATTTCGGCAATGGGGCGCATGCCCGTGAGCGCCGCACCGGTGGCAAGACCTGCGATGCCCGCCTCGGAGATGGGCGTGTCGAGGACGCGCTCGGGACCGTACTTCTGGAAGAGACCCTCGCTGACGCCAAACGCGCCGCCGTAGAGGCCCACGTCCTCGCCAAAGAGGATGACGCGCTCATCGTGCGCCAGGGCCAGGTCCATGGCCTCACGGATGGCTTCGGCGTACGACAGTTCGCGCACAGCGGCCTGCGCGCTGGTCGCGGGGCTGGATTGGGCGCTCATGCGTAGATGCCCTCAAGAATAGTGGCGGGGTCCGGCTCGGGACAGCCCTTGGCGAATTCCACGGCGTCATCAATTTCGGCTTGCGCTGCCTTCTCCATCTCTGCGAGTTCTTCTTCGGTGAGGAGCCCGTCGGCCATCATGCGTGCGGCAAGGCGGGCGATGGGGTCGCGATCCTGCCAGGATTGCACCTCGTCGCGCGTGCGGTAGCGCTGCTTGTCGCTCTTGCTGTGCCCCTTCCAGCGATAGGTCTTGGCCTCAATCAGCGTGGGGCCCGCACCCGCGCGGGCGCGGGCAACGGCCGTCTGTACGGCATCAAAGACGGCGAAGAGGTCGTTGCCGTCCACGGTGACGCCGGCGATGCCGTAGCCGGCGGCGCGTGCGCTGAGGTTGTCCACGCGACTGGCGCGGCTGATGGCCATGCTCATGGCATACTGGTTGTTTTCGCAGAAGTAGATGACGGGCAGATCCCAAATGGCGGCCATGTTGAGGCTCTCGTGGAAGGCCCCCTCGTTGGCTGCGCCGTCGCCAAAGAAGACGAGCACGATGTCGTCGCGGTGCTGGAGTTTGAGGCTGAGGCCCACGCCCGCGGCCATGGGCACGCCGCCGGCCACAATGCCGTTGGCGCCGAGATTGCCCGTTTCCACGTCGGCCATGTGCATGGAGCCGCCGCGTCCGCGGCAGTAGCCCGCTTCCTTGCCCATGAACTCGGCCATCATCAGCGAGGCCTGCGCGCCCTTGGCAATGCAGTGGCCGTGGCCGCGGTGGGTGGAGAGGATGTAGTCGCTGCGACGCAGCGCCGCGCACGCGCCCACGGCCGCGGCCTCCTGGCCGATGCTGAGGTGCATGGTGCCGTGCACCAGCCCCTGCAGATAGAGATTCTCGGCGGTCTCCTCAAAGAGACGAATGCGCAGCATTTGCGCGAGCAGTTCGCGCAGGCGGTCGGGCGCAAGTTGTGACGGGCTTGGCGATTCGGTCATGGTTTGCTCGACAGGGGTGCAGGGAGTGGCCGCGGGCGTTGCACATGTGTGCAGTTGACGCACATATACGCAAATTCTATTCTAGGCGCTCGGATGTGGGCTGTCAAAGCCAAAACTACAGCAGAACACAGCCATACACAGAAGCAAGAGGAAGAGAAACCGAAATCTTTTGGGTCTTGCACCTATCCAGGGTTATCCCTTTGTTTCCGCACAAATCTGTGTTCGGCTGGTGCCGTTCTTGTTACGGCGTAATCGTCACCGCGGCGGTCATATTCCAGCGCAGGCGCGGGTCGCTCGTGTCCAGGCGAATGGTGGCCTTGTAGGTGATGTCACCCTGCACGTTGACGCCAAAAGGCTTGATGTTGGTGACGGTGCCGTCAAACGAAGCACCGGGCAGCGCGTCAATCTCCACCATTGCGGCGTCACCCACCCTTACATTCACAATGCTGATTTCGGTGAGGTCGGTCGTTTCGACGATCCAGGATGAGAAATCGGCTATCTGGGCGAGGGGTGCGCTGGGCGTGATCGCCTGACCCAGACGCAGGTCGAGGGATGCGACTTCGCCGTCGAAGGGAGCGATAAGCGTGCGCTTGCTGAGCGCGAGCTGCGCCTGCATGAGTTCGGTTTCGACACGGTTCAGTTCGGCCTGGGCGGAGGCGATATCCTC
>CAYJNV010000375.1:0-1065 GCA_964370975.1 uncultured Caldilineaceae bacterium
GTGCACCTGCGGCACAATCCCCAGCGCAGCGGCCAACTGCGCCAGTTTGCCGCGTGCACTGCCCTCACCATACAGGGTGAGTGTCCATGCGCCGCGCAGGTGGGCGCACGCTTCCAGCAGCAAATCCACCCCCTTTTCAGGGAGCAGGCCGCCTGCGTAGCCGATACGCAGCGGACCGTCGGCAGCGTCACTCCGCGCCGGGTAGTAGAGCGTGGGGTCAATGCCAAACTGGGGGATGACTGCCACGTCGCCCCGGTACCCCTTGGCGCGCAGCACGTCGCCTGCTTCAGCGCTGCCTGCCATAGCAATGGGCGCGAGGCGATAGCTGTGCTGCTCCATCTGCGCAAAGGGAGGCGGATAACGGCGCAGGATGTTCTGCCAGGTAAAGAAGGTGCTGCGAACGCCCAGTAGCGCCGCCGCACGCAGCGCCTCCCATGTGGCGCGGTTATACGGCTCCTCGTCCATGTGCAGGATGTCGGGGCGCAGCGCCGCCAGCTCGCGGCCAAGTGTGGGGTAGTGGTGCAGATGAAAATCGCCCACGCGCCTGCACGGGATAGTGCGCAGGGAATACCCTTGCGTGTAGAGCGCCTCGGCCGGTTGGCTGCCGCGCGCGTCGCGCCAGGCGGGGGGCGTGAGCACAGTGAGGTCGACACCCATTTGCGCAATGGCCTCGGCCTTGCGCTGATAGACGCCCACCACCAGCGCCTTGCTCACCATGACAACCCGCAGCCGCGTTTCCATAAGGATATTGTAGCAGAGCGAGAGCGGGATGGATGGTTGACTGCTTGACTGGTTGATGGGCCAGAGCTTCTGAAAGTCATCGCACAGCAAAACTGCACCTCATCCCCGGCCCTTTTCCATGCGGAGAAGGGTGCAGCAAGCGCCACATGCAAAGAAAACGTTTGGGGCATGGTACATTCGTTTTGCACCCTTCTCCGCATGGAGAAGGGTCGGGGATGAGGTGCAGTTGGCGCTGGCTTGCGCGCACTCCTGACTTGTGAGTGGCCTGCCCACTTCAAACCCCAGTTGCGCAATTAATCGCAGAATGATACAATTTCTTGCGGC
>CAYJNV010000375.1:1165-3407 GCA_964370975.1 uncultured Caldilineaceae bacterium
TGCTGGGCGAAAACGGCGCGGGCAAGTCCACACTCATTAAGATCTTCACGGGTGTACACCAGCCCGACGGCGGTACGCTGCGCCTCAATGGCGCGATCGTCCACTTCCCAGGCCCGCGCGATGCGCGCGACGCAGGCATTGCGGCCATCTACCAGGAGCCGAGCCTCTTCCCCGAACTGGACATTGCCGAGAACATCTTCGTGGGACGGCAGCCCGTGCGCGCTGGCAGCGTGGCCTGGAAGCAGATGACGAGCGAGGCCGCGGCACTGCTGCACACGCTGGGCGTCAAGCTGGACCCGCGCACCAAGGCCAATCGACTGAGTGTTGCGCAGCAGCAAATGGTGGAAATTGCGCGCGCCCTTTCCATCAACGCCAAGATCCTGATCATGGACGAGCCCACCTCTTCGCTCACCCTGGCCGAGGTGGCTGACCTCTTCGAGATTGTGCGCCGCCTGCGCGAACAAGGCACCGCAATCATCTTCATCTCGCACCGCCTTGAAGAACTATTCCAGATTGCCGACTGCGTCACCATCCTGCGCGACGGCCGCTACGTGGACACGCGCCCCATGGAGGGCGTGACCACCGACATGCTCATCCAGATGATGGTGGGCCGTCAGTTGACGGACCTCTTCCCCAAGCTGGATGTGAAGCCGGGCGAGCCGCTGCTCGAGGTGCAGGGGCTGGCGCGCGCAGGCAAGTTCCGCGATGTCTCCTTTACTGTACGCGCCGGCGAGATTGTGGGCATGGCTGGCCTGGTGGGCGCAGGGCGCACCGAAGTCGCCTGCTCGCTCTTTGGTGTGGACCCGGCGACCGCAGGGACGATTCGGATTGACGGCAAGGCGGTAAAGATCAGCAGCCCGCAGCAGGCGATGCGCATGGGGCTCGCGTATGTGCCCGAGGATCGCCAACACCAAGGGCTTGTCCTCCCCATGAGCATTGCCGAGAACGTGACGTTGCCCATTTTGCGGCGCATGCGCAAGGGCCCGTTCTTTGATGCGCGCACAGAAGGCAGCGTCGCGGAGACGGCCGCCGACCGCATGGAGGTTAAGCGCGCTACCGTGTGGCAGAAGGCGCGCGAGCTTTCGGGCGGCAACCAGCAGAAGGTCGTGCTGGCCAAGTGGCTGGAAACCAACCCGCGTATCCTGATCCTTGACGAGCCGACGCGCGGCATCGACGTGGGCACCAAGGCCGCCGTGCATGCGCTCATGAGCAAGCTCGCCAGCGAAGGCATGGCGATCCTCATGATCTCCTCCGAACTGCCCGAGGTGTTGGGCATGAGCGACCGCATCATTGTGATGCGCGAGGGGCGCATGACAGCGCACTTCAACCGCGCCGAGGCCACGCAGGCAAAGGTGATGCTGGCCGCGACCACTGGTGAGCCAATTTCGCATAATGGGCTAACGGAGCCCGCGCCATCCGCGGCGCACGCGCCCCAGGTCAATCCCCAGGAAGAAGCGTAAGTCACATGGCCGCAAACGTAACCGCTGCGCCCGAGGCGCCACCCCGCCGCAGCTGGATTTTGCTGTTGGGGCGCTACCGTGAGGTGGGCATCCTCATTTTCATTGTGATCCTTGTGGCGGGCGTGAGCATCCGCAGCCCCTACTTCTTCAGCGCGTCCAACTTCCGCGATATTCTCATGAATATCTCGATTCTGCTGATTGTGGCGCTGGCGCAGACCATGGTCATCATCACCCGCGGCATTGACCTTTCGGTGAGTTCGAGCATTGCACTTGTGGCCATGATGGTGGGCGCAACAATCGTGCTCTTCCCCACGCTGCCCATTCCGCTGCTGCTGCTGCTTGGTATTGCCATTGGGGGAGTGCTGGGGGCCTTTAACGGCGTGATTATCGCCGTGGGCAATGTGCCGCCGATTATTGCCACGCTGGGCACCCTGAGCGTGTACCGTGGCCTCGTCTTCTACTTCAGCCAGGGCAACTACATCAACGCGTTCGAGATGCCCACGGCCTTTAAGCAACTGGCCAAGGGGACGCCGCTGGGCGTGCCGAACCTGATTGTGATTGCAGTCGGCGTGGCAATTCTTGTCTACTACTTCCTCAACTACACGCGCGCCGGCCGCGACATCTACGCCGTGGGCGGCAACCCCGACGCAGCGCAGGTCGCAGGCGTGCGCGTGCAGCGGGTGATCTTCATGGTCTATGTGATTTCGGGGTTGGCCTGTGGGCTGGCCGGCGTTCTCTGGGCGTCACGCGTTGAGTCGGCGCAGACGAACACGGCGCTGGGC
>CAYJNV010000376.1:0-3402 GCA_964370975.1 uncultured Caldilineaceae bacterium
CGTCAAAGTTGTTTGTTGTATTGCGACCTTAGTCCACAAAGCGGTACTTGACCAGCGTGCGCATGGCGGCGAAGCCGTCGCGCCAGGTGATCTTCTTGCCCTCGTGAAAGGCGCGACCATTGTAGCTGATGGGCACTTCGTAGATTGTGTAGCCGCGCTTGAGAATCTTGGCGGTCAGTTCCGGCTCAATCTCGAAGCGGCGGCTGCGCAGGGGCATGGTGGCAATCACGTCGCGGCGGAAACACTTGTAGCAGGTCTCCATGTCGCTGAGAGATGTGCCGAAGAGGAGGTTGGTGCAAATGGTGAGCATCTTGTTGCCCGCGGTGTGGCCCAGGCTCATGGCAGCGCGCGGGCCGCCCATGAAGCGGCTGCCGTAGACCACGGGGGCGCGCCCCTCGAGCAGCGGCGCCAGCAGCTTGACGTAGTCGCGCGGGTCATACTCCAGGTCAGCATCCTGCACAACGAAGATGTCGCCCGTGGCTTCTTCAAAGCCGGTGCGCAGCGCGGCGCCCTTGCCACCGTTTTGCGCGTGGAAGACGATGCGCATGTCACCGGGGTTTTCGGCGCGCCAACTGGTGAGGATGTCACGCGTGCCGTCGGTGGAGCCGTCATCCACCATGACGATCTCACGCTCGAGCACGACGGTATCTCCGAAGGCGGGATTGTTGCCATTGACGTGCACCGTAAGGTCCACCGCACGCACGCGTCGTACAATTTCTTCAATCGTCGCCCGCTCGTTAAAGACGGGCATGATGATGGATAACTTCACAGGCCTGGCCTAGCTGGCTAGCCGCACAGTGGCGACACAGTGAATGGCTATTGCTCGCTCACCTGATGGGCGAGGATGATGGCCTCGGCCACAGAGCGCATGGACTTGCGGTTGTTCATGGACATCTTCTGGATGCGGCGGAAGGCGTCGTTCTCGTTGAGCCCCTGCGTGTCCATAAGGATGCCTTTGGCGCGGTCAACAAGCTTGCGCGTTTCCAGCGCGTCACCCAGGCTGGCCACTTCGCGCTCAAGTGCGCGGAATTCGCTGAAGCGCGCGAGCACCACTTCGATCGCGGGCGTCAGGTCGCTCTCACGGAAGGGCTTGACGAGATAGCCCGCGACGCCTGCCTGGCGCGCACGCTGCACAAGTTCCTGCTGGCTGTAGGCGCTGAGCAGGAGTACGGGCGCGATGCGCTCCTCGGTGAGCAGGCGCGCAGCTTCAATGCCGTCCATGTCGGGCATCTTGACATCCATGATGACGATGTCTGGACGCACCTCGCGCGCGAGGTTGACGGCGCTGCGGCCGTCGCCGGCTTCGCCTACAACAAGATAGCCGAGATTGGTGAGCATCTCGCGCAGGTCCATCCGGATGAGCGATTCGTCATCGGCGATGATGACACGTGTGCGTTCCACAGCGATCTCCTACCCTCTGCAATCCCGTGTTTGTCAACTGTTCAATAATCGGCCGGCATAAGCAGGGCCGCGCCGCTAGTCTGCATGAATCGGCCGCTTGGGGAAGACGACCGTCGCCCTTGCCCCCGTCAGCGCACCAGCGGCGGAGCCACCGTTCTCCCCGCCCTGCGCGCCGCTTTCAAAGCGAAGCGCGCCCTTCAGGTCGTCCATCACCAGTGTATGCACAATCTGCAAGCCGAGGCTGCTACTTGTGTGCGGCGCAAAGTCGGGCGGCAGGCCGTCCCCATCATCGCTGACCTCCAACTGGACGGCATCGCCCAGGTCAGTCAATGTAACGGATATTATACCTTGTGTCCTGTCTTTCATGCCGTGTTCGAGTGCATTGAGCAACAATTCGTTAATCACCAACGCCGCAGGGGTGGCCTGGCTGGCCGGCAGACGCACGTTTGGCCCCTGCACGCGTATCTCGATCTCCTGATCGGGGCTGAGGGCGACCTCGCGCACCTGGCCTGCAATGCGCGTGCAGACGTCGCGCACATTGATGGATCGATCATCCGACTGACTCAGGTACTCATGAATGACCGACATGCTGAGCACGCGGTTGACGGCCTCGGTAAGCTGGGTGCGCGCTTCATCGCTCTCGCTGCGGCGCGCCTGCATGCGCAGTATCGCGGCGATGTTCTGCAAGTTGTTCTTGACGCGATGGTGCAGCTCCTGAATCAGCGCCGATTTGACGTTGAGCTCGCGCTGCTTGGCCACGGCCTCGGTGGCGTTATGCAAGAGTACGAGCACCTGATCAACGTGGCGTTCGACCTCGCGCCCCAGCAACTGACCCACGGGCTGGCGGAACCAGCGGTTCTGCCAGAGCGCACTCGGCATGCGCAGGGGGATGACGCGGCGCACCCAGGTGCGACCATCCGCCTCCTCGCTGCGCCGCTCGATGCATTCCTCGTGCTCAAAGGCAAAGTCAACCAGTTCGTTGTCCACCTTTTCCAGTTGGGCCAGCGGCTGGCCGTGGAGGGTGGCGGGCAAACCGACGGCGCGATACATGTTGGCGGCGATGCCACTCATGTACATGACGGAGCGACTGCGATCCACCAGGTACACACCGTCGTAGAGGCCAAAACGCGTGAGGCGCGCGGCGCTGGCAAGCTCACCTCTGGCGCACATTTCGATGATGTTGCGCGTGGCCAGTTGGAAGTGGTGGTCGCGCCGGCGCTGACGCTCGTGGGCGATCATCGTCGTCTCCACCGTGAAGGCGGCATAGGCCTGCCCTGCGGCATTGCAGATGGGGTAGACATCCTCAATCACGGGTGCGCCGTTGCGCAACACTTCACGCTGGCGACGGCCGCCGCTGCCGCTTTCGAGGGCGCGCTTGACGAGCGGCATGGCGTCGCCGGGCTCCGTGCGCCCTTCGGCATTATCGCGATAGAGTGAGGAGATGGATTCGGGCAGACCGTGCGCCGCCGTCAGGATTTGGCCATCGGGCAGGAGCGTGCAGAGCAGCACGTCGGCGCGGCTCACGTCGGCGGTAATCGCCATGCCCGCCTCAATCGCCTCGAGGTGGGCGCGCTCTTCGTCTCCAATGAACCGGCAGGTGCGAACCCTGGCATCCATGGCAGGTCAATGCCCGGCGTCGCGGCGCGGGCGCAAGGTGGATTTGCAGCAGCTAAAAAAGAGAGGCGGCGCAGCGCCGTGCCTTGTGCACGACACCCGCCGCTTGGCCATTGAGGCGCACCACAGACATCTGCGGGCGCACAGCTATGACGCGCACCACAGACACCGGCTGCCTGTCATCATTGACCGGGCCCGCCGCGCACGCGTTCTGGCGTGGCGGGAGCAGTGTACCAGAATGACGGGGCGCGGACAAGTTGGGGCGAAAGGGCTAACGGCGGGCAGTGGGCATTGGGCAGTCGTGAAAAAAAGAAGGACCCTCCTTGCGGAGGGTCCTTCGTGCAGTCGGGGCGAGAGGATTTGAACCTCCGACTTCTTCAACCCCAT
>CAYJNV010000377.1:0-3399 GCA_964370975.1 uncultured Caldilineaceae bacterium
GTCGGAGACGTGACCTACGGGCGCGGCGCTTTTCACCCCTCTCCGCATGGAGAGGGGCCGGGGGTGAGGTGTTGTTCGTGCATGCGCGTGCCGCGTCGCTGACTATTGAGAAGCCCTGCACGCGCGTTGACAGCCACCGCGCGGCGCGTTACAATATTGACCATGAGCGATCCATCGATGCCTTCCTACACTGCCGATGCTCAAACCAGCCAAGCCACCGCCTCCCCTCAGGAGAGCGGCGCACCGTCCCCGGTGCAGGCTGGCCCGCACCCCGCATCAAGCCCTGCGCCGGGGTTGCGCCCCACCGTCGCCTACGTTTCCAGTGAGTCCGACCCACACAGCCTGGGCACACGCGTTGTGGAGCCACCTGCCGAAACCAGGCAGGCGGTGCGCGGCAGCCTCTACGCCGTCGTCGAACTGAGCGGCAGCCCCGCACCGACCGATGTGACCGAGCGGCTGCTGAGCTTGCTGCAGCGCACCTATTACACAGCGCGCGGCAGCCAGTCGGCGGTGCTAAGCGAAGCAGTGCGCAGTGCTATGGGTGTGGTGCGTGAGCACAATGCACACAATCCCACCGCGCAGCTGCGCGTCTCGCTCAGCTGCGCTACCCTGGTCAACCAGAGGCTGCTGCTGGCCTGTTGCGGTGCGGCCTTTGCCATGCTGCGCTCGGGAGAGCGCATTGAGCTTTACCCGAACCAGCCCGACAAGGCGCTGCCGGCCAAGCCCGACGAGATGGACGCGATTGAGGTGCTCAAGTGGGAGATGGCGGCGAACGACGTCGCGCTGCTCTGCGGGCCGGGGTGGAGCGACAGGCTGCCCGTCAAGACGCTGGCTGCAACTGTCTACTACGTCACGGTCGACACGGTGGAGGACGCCGCCGAAGGGCTGCGCGAACAGGCGGGCGGCTCGGCAGGACCGGGGCTGCTTCTCGTCATGCAGCCGGCGCTGCCACCGTCGCCGCCTCGTCCGGCAACTCCCCTGACTGCGCCGCGCCGCAGCGCACCTGCAGGGCTGACCACGTCACTCTCCGCGCCGCCACCGGTCACATCCCCTGCCGCGCCCTTCACGCCGCCGCAGCTCGAAACCGAACTATCGAGCGACATTCCGGCCTTTCTGCGTCGCAGCGACATGGCCGCCGGCCTCTCCCTTGAAGCGCCGTCTGCGCCGCTGGACAGCGACACCGCCACCCACTTTGAGCCGTTTCCCGTACTGGCTATGCAAGGCGCCGGCGAAACGCTGGACACCACGCAGCCTGGCGAAGGTGCATCCGGCGAGGACGAGGGCGATAAAGCGCCGTCGGCCACCGACCGCATTGTGATTGGTGCGAAGGAGGGGGCTGACCGTGCCCGCTCCTTCTTCCGCCAGATGCTGCCCGAGAAGCGTACGGCCAATCCCGCCGACTTCGAGCTGCTCGAAGATGAAGAGAGCGCACCCGCGCCGGATGTGCCCGCCATGGCCGCTGCGACCGGCGCTGCAACGGTGCCGCACAGCGGCGCAGCGACATCAGTGGCCGCGCCGGCGCACCTTCCCTCGACCGCGTCTGTCGGCGACCTAGCCCCCTTCGAACCGCCTGCGCCCGCCACGGGCAGCCGCGCGCGCCTCTTCATCACATTGGCAATCCTCGTGGCGCTGCTCGTCCCGGTCACCGTCGCAGCATATAACTGGCGCATCGGCGCGATGAATCGCGAAGAGGCCGAGATGCTCGTTTCGCTGGCGCAGGCGCGCATCCTCAACGCACAGGACTCACTCAACACCAACGATACGCGCGGCGCGCTCGATCTGGCGAGTGAAGCGCAGGACTACATCGACCGCTCGATCGAGCTCATCGGCCCCACCGACGCATCCAACGATCTGGGCGGCCAGGTGCGCTCCATCGAGCAAGAAGCCGCCAACACCAAGCTGCTTTACGGCCTTGCATCGCCCCTCATCGTTTTCCCCGAGGGCGCTGCACCGACACGCCTGCTGGTTGTCGATCAGGACATCTACGTGCTTGATCCCGGCCGCGGCCTTGTGGAGCGCTATCGCGTAGACGACTCGCAGGAGCAACTTGAGACTCCCGATGGCGTGCCCGTGCTGACGACCGGCCAGTCGCTCGGTGGTGCGATCGTGGGCGAGCTCATCGACATGGCCTGGCAGCCGGTGGTGCCCGGCTATGATGACAAGGCCACGCTCCTCGTCCTCGATTCCAACAATCAGATCTACCGCTACGACCCAGTCGTGGAAGGCCCGTCGCGACTGGAGATGGGTGGCGCGGCGGACTTCAAGTCCATTCGCCAGTTGGAGACTTTTGGCCGCCGCCTCTACCTGGCGGATGCCGGGCGCGGCCAGGTGCTGCGCTACCCCGAGGGTCTCTACGGCGAGGAGCCGACCGAGTGGTTCGCCGCGCCGGTCAACCTGGATGACATGAAGACCATGCGCATCGACGGCGACCTCTGGATCATGCTCAAGAACGGGCAGATTCTGCGCTTCTTTGGCGGTGAGCAGCTCTCGTTCTCGCTTGACAACAGCGTGGGCCTGGTGCGCGAGCCTGTGGATTTCACGATTGGCGACGGCACCAACCCCGACATCTACGTTGCCGACCGCGGTGGCGAACGCGTGTGGGTCTTCGATCGCGATGGCAAGTACATCAAGCAGTTTGCTGCGCCCGAGGGCAACCCGCTGCGCGGCCTCAGCGCCATCGGCATTGAGGACGTGACGGACTCTCTCTACCTCATGACCCCGACTGCGCTCTACAAGCACACGCTGCCTCAGGACGACGCACCGGAGACGCCCGCCACCAATTAGGCTGAAATCATAATCGAGTCGGCAGTCTCAACGCGAGGGCGCCTGGTGCGCGAGCGCGCAAGTAAGTGCAAATCTCTGTTGAGACTGCGTTAGTTGGAGAAGAACATGGATGCAAGTGAACAGATAGACAACATGGTGGCGGAACTTGCCGACTGGCGCGGCAAGACGTTCGCCGACATTCGAAGGATAATCCGTGAGGCCGACCCCGAGATAGTTGAGGAATGGAAATGGATGGGCACGCCGGTATGGTCTCACGGCGGGATTGTCTGTATCGCCAATGCCTTCAAGGACAAAGTGAAGTTGACGTTTGATAAAGGCGCGAGTGTCGCCGACCCGGACAGTCTCTACAACAACGGGCTCGACGGCAAGAAGTGGCGAAGCATCGACTTCCTGGAAGGCGACAGGATTCGGGAAACCGAACTACGGAATCTGGTGCGGTCCGCGGTGGCATACAATCTCGCACAGGTGAAGACCAAGGCAGCGAAGAAGAAGCCGGCAAAGTGATGGCGGCGAGCAGTACCCTCTGGCCAGGCTGATCCGTTTTCTGTACGGTCTGCTTACCCCGTTGCGTCTCATCCTCTTTGCCCCAAGCTGGTCCATTCGAAGTGGACCGAA
>CAYJNV010000378.1:0-2615 GCA_964370975.1 uncultured Caldilineaceae bacterium
CCTCTCTCATTCTGGAGGTGTTGAGTGAGTGACACAAAAGAACTGGTCATTCCCGTCGCGGGGATGACCTGCACAAATTGCGCCAATACCGTATCGCGCAGCCTCAAGCGCGTGGAAGGCGTGAGCAACGCGAGCGTCAGCTATGCCAACGAGCGCGCCACCGTGGCCTATGACCCGGCGGTCGTCAAACCCGACGCGCTGATTCAGGCCGTGGAAAACGCGGGCTATGGCGCGACCATTGCGACTCTGGATCTTCCGATTTCGGGAATGACCTGTAACAATTGCGCGAATACCATTAGTCGCTCGCTGCGGCGCGTGGATGGCGTGCTCGAGGCCGAGACCTCCTACGCCAGCGAGCGCACACATGTGCGCTATCTCCCCTCCATGGTGGAGGCGCACGATATCAAGCGCGCCATTCGCGATGCGGGTTACAGCGTGATCGAGGTCGCGGGAGACGAAGAGGCGCAAGTCGATGCGGAACAAGCGGCGCGCGCAGCGGACCTTGCGGACAAGCGGCTCAGGCTGACCGTTGGCGTGGTCCTCACCACGCTGGTCATGGCGCTGAGCATCCCCGAAATGGTGGGGCTGCCCTTCGATTTCCCCGGCCGTCTCTGGGTGATGGCTGCACTGACCACCCCCGTGCAGTTTTGGGTGGGGCGCGATTTCTACGTAGGCGCGTGGAAGGCGGCCAAGAACCGCACCACAAACATGGACACGCTCGTCGCGCTTGGCTCCAGCGTGGCCTACTTCTACAGCCTGGCCGTATTGCTGCTGGGGCTGGACCCCATGCACTACCATGTTTACTTTGAGGCCGCGGCAACGATTATTACCCTGATCATCCTGGGCAAATATCTTGAGGCGCGCGCCAAGGGGCAGGCAGGCGAGGCCATCCGCAAACTACTGGGGCTGCGGGCGCGTACGGCGCGCATTGTGCGCGGTGCGGGCGCTGCCGCCGAAGAGGTGGATGTGCCTATCGACGCCGTGCTGGTGAATGACATCGTGGTCGTGCGTCCGGGCGAGAAGATTCCGGTGGACGGCCGCATTACCGTGGGCCGCAGCACGCTGGATGAATCGATGATCACGGGCGAGAGCCTGCCCGTGGACAAGGGGCCGGGCGACGTCGTGATTGGCGGCACCGTCAACGGCACGGGTGCATTCCGCTTTGAGGCGACGGCCGTTGGCAAGCAGACTGCGCTCGCGCAGATTGTGCGCATGGTGCAGGATGCACAGGCGAGCCGTGCGCCCATCCAGGCGCTGGCCGACAGAGTATCGGCGGTCTTTGTGCCGGCCGTAATGCTGCTCGCTCTGGCGACCTTCTTCGCTTGGTACTTCTGGGGCGCAGCGGCTTACTATCCTCATGACAGCCGTCTGGGCGTCTCGCTGATCTTCATGGCGAGCGTGCTGCTCATCTCGTGCCCCTGTGCGCTGGGGCTGGCGACGCCCACGGCGATTATGGCCGGGACGGGCATGGGGGCCGAGCGGGGAATCCTGATCAAGAACGCCGAGGCGCTGCAGCGCGCCGGTGATATCACGACTGTGGTGCTGGACAAGACCGGCACAATCACCCAGGGCAAACCGGCCGTGACGGACATCGTCGCTGCGGATGGCGACACCGCTGCGTTGCTCCGCCTTGCCGCCAGCGCCGAAAAGGTGAGCGAGCATCCTCTGGCGGCGGCGATCGTGCAGCGTGCGCAACGCGACGGTCTCATATTGAGTGAACCTGCGGGCTTCGAGTCGATTACCGGACGCGGCGTTGTGGCCCAAGTTGACGGGCGCAGCGTAGCTGTGGGCAGCCCTGCCTTTATGGTCGAGCAAAACGCCAATGGCTACGACCCCTCCGAGGCGGTGCTGCTGATGCAGCAGCAAGGCAAGACGGCCATGGTGGTGGCGATGGATGGGGCGATTCAGGGCGTGGTAGGGGTAGCGGACACAGTCAAGCCCTCCAGTGCCGAGGCGATCGCTTCGCTCCACGCAATGGGGCTGCGCGTGGTGATGCTCACCGGCGACAACACTCGTACGGCGCACGCCATCGCGCAACTGGTGGGGCTGGACCCCGCGACCGAGGTTGTGGCCGAAGTGATGCCCGGCGACAAGGCCGACGCTGTGCGCGCCGAACAGGCGAGAGGCGGCGTTGTCGCCATGGTGGGCGACGGCATCAATGATGCCCCGGCGCTGGCGCAGTCCGACGTGGGCATGGCCATCGGCACGGGCACGGACGTGGCCATCGAGGCCGCCGATGTGACGCTCATGCGCGGCGATCTGCGCAGCGTGCCGCAGGCTATTCACCTGAGCAAGCGCACATTGCGGGCCATCAAGCAGAATCTCTTCTGGGCCTTTGCTTATAACGTGGCGGCGATACCGCTCGCGGCAGGGCTGATGGTGCCCTTCTTCGGGCCCATGGCCAAGCTCAGCCCCATGGTGGCGGCGGGCGCAATGGCCTTCAGCAGCGTCTTCGTGGTGACGAACTCGCTGCGGCTGCGGCGCGCCAAGATCTAGAGCGCAGCACACAACCTCGACGCAAAGTCGCAAAGACGCAAAGAACAGCAACAACAAGAACTGCCTTTCTTGTTGTTGCTGTTCTTCGCGTCTTTGCGACTTTGCGTCGTAGTTTCGCT
>CAYJNV010000378.1:2625-3380 GCA_964370975.1 uncultured Caldilineaceae bacterium
CCAATAATCGCTTAAAAACTCAAAAAAAAAACATATTATTTTTTTTTTTTGTTTTTTTGCGGGTTTTTTCCGACTTTGCGTCGTAGTTTCGCTAGATTGCGCGCATGCGGTTGTTGCGCGCGTTGTGCTCCACCTCGGCCAACCCCAGCGCCTCGAGCAGCGGCGGAATGTACATGCCAAAGCGGCCACGAAAGCCATTCTTCATGCCATACCAGCCGCCGATTGGATTATCCGGCGAGCGACCCCACGCTTCCACGGTGCCGGGTTTGGCATCCTTCTTCTCGTCGGCGCTGCCCAGTTCCATCCAGTCTCCATGCTGCTTGAGCATGGCGTGCAGGTCCTCAATGCAGCGCGCGTCGTAGTGGAGCACCGTGGAGCCCACCGTGCAAACAAGGCGCGGCGGGGTGTGAATGTCATCCCGGTAGATGGTGTAGCTCGACGTGCCGGGTGGCGTCAGCAACTGCCAGGGGTCGTCTTTCGTACCTGTGCCTGCGGCCATGAAATCGCTCCTTTGCGGCCTTTTGCGCTGGTGCGCTTGGGTAGGGCGGGGCAGCCATTATCATGGTGAATGGCGTCTGGCGCAAACCCTTTGAGGCGGCTTCCGGGGTCGAGGGCTCTCCTGTACTGCGCCGCGCATGCAACTATCGGCGCCGCGGCTGCGTCTTGTGAGCAGCACGTGTGGGTTCGTTCAGAAAGGCAAGCCGATGATACATCTTGCACGCTTTGGGCTGCGGCTGCTGCCGGCCGTTGCATTG
>CAYJNV010000379.1:0-3357 GCA_964370975.1 uncultured Caldilineaceae bacterium
GCCCACTCCCCACTGCCCACTCCCCACTGCCTACTGCCCACTGCCGCCAAAGCGGCTGCTGCGCGCCCAGGCCTGTGTCAGGCGGTCGAGCGCAATGGCAAGGGCCACAATCGCCAGCCCTGCCTCCATGCCGCGGCCGAGGTCGCTGCGCGCCAGACCCAGCACGGCCTCGAAGCCCAGCGCGCCACCGCCCACAAGTCCGGCAATAATCACCATGGAGAGGACCATCATCACGGTCTGGTTGAGCCCCATCATCATGGCGGGCATGGCAAGAGGAAGCTGCACTTTGCGCAGCATCTGGCCGCTTGTGGAGCCAAAGGCGCGCGCTGCCTCTATTGTGTTCACGGGCACCTGGCGGATGCCGAGATTCGTGAGGCGCGTGATGGGTGGCAGCGCGTAGAGCACCGAAGCGATCAGACCCGGCACGCGTCCGGGATTGAAAAGGATGACAACCGGCACGAGGTAGACGAAGGGCGGAATCGTCTGCAGGAAGTCAAGCAGGGGGCGCAGCATGCGCTGGAAGGGCTTCCAGCGCGCCGCGGCAATGCCCAACGGCACGCCAATCAACACGGTAATGAGCACGGCCACGATGACCTGGCTGAGCGTATCCATGCTTTCTTCCCATGTGTTCAGCCCGCCCAACGCATAGATGCAGCCGGCCACGAGCAACCCCAGGCGCAGGCCACCCGACTGCGCGCCGAGTATTAGCCCAGCAAAGAGGACGACGATCCACGGCAGCCCCTGCATGAAGGCCCGCACCGGGTTGAGTACACGGATGACGATGAAGTCGCTGAAGGAGCCCGTGCCAAGTGACGTACTGCCTACCTGATAGAGATTGTCACGCATCCAGTCCACGCCGCTGTTGACCGGCCCTGCGATCGACAAATGCAAGGCCTTCGGGAAGTTGGCGAGCGCGGGAATCGAGAAACTGAGGAAGGTGATGACGAGCAGGATGAGCACGACCGTGGACCAGAAGAGGTAAAGCCTGAGCCAGCGGGGCACGGCCGTGGGCGCGCGCGGCGCGGCATGCTCCATAGCGCGCCGGCTTTCGCGCGCAAGGCCGGCGCTGATGCGGTCAAACATCATGGCGATGAGGACGATGGCAAGGCCGGCCTCAAGCGCCAACCCCACATTCTGCCGCTGCAAGCCCTTGAGTACATTCTCGCCCAGACCACCCGCGCCAATCATGGCTGCAATCACCACAATGCCAAGCGCCATCATCATGGTCTGGTTGACGCCGAGCAGAATGGTGGGCATGGCGAGCGGAAGCTGGACCTTGCGCAGCTTCTGCCAGGAGCTGGAGCCGAAGACATCGGCGGCTTCCGTGGTGGCGGCGGGCACCTGGAGGATACCCATGGCCGTCATGCGCACGGCGGGTGGCAGCGCATAAATGACGGTAGCGACCACGCTGGGCACGCGCGCAATCCCAAAGAAGAGGAGTACGGGAATCAGATAGACAAAGGCGGGCATGACCTGCATGGCATCGAGGAGGGGGCGCAGCAGGCTGTTGAGGCGCCGCGAGCGCGCCGCGAGGATGCCCAGGGGGATGGCAATGAGCAGGGCAATAAAGACCGACACGCCCATGAGCGCGAGAGTCTTCATGGTTGCATCCCACAGCCCAAATGCGCCGATTACGAGCAGGGCGGCGGCCGTGAAGGCAGCGACGGAGCGACCCACGCTCTTGTAGGCAATTGCGCTGAGGGTGATGACGACAACCGGCCACGGCAGCACCAACAGTAATGTTTCGACAGCGCGCAGAAAGGTGTCCAGAAAGTGGCTGATCGGGTCAAAACCGTAGACGAAGAGCCAGTGCGTTGCACGGGTGCCGATGACCCACGACTGGAACGCGTCGAGCGGCGCCTTGAGCCCCCATACCAGGCGATCGGGGAAACCGCCGCCTTCGGGGTTGGCCGTGCGCAGCGCCATGGTCATGCCAATCAGCAGCGCCCAGGCAAGCACATACGAAAGAGTGCGCCGCTCGCGCTCTGTCATGCCGGCTTGTCGGTTGAGGGTGGGAGCGTGTCGGGCCATAGCGTCAGGGTGCGATGCGCGCCAGGTGGTTCATGCGCTGGGATGGAGCGCGGCGAGGAGGGACTGGCGCGAAAGGGTGCCGATGGTGCGGCCCTGTTTGTCGACCACAGGCAGGGGGCAGGTGGCCTCAAAGACGAGGGGCAGGCAATCTTCAAGCCGGCGGGATGCAGCAATGGTGGGGCCGCACTGCATTGCATTGGTGACGGGGCCTGCGAGCGGCTGCATGACGCTGCGGGCGCTGAGCACGCGCAGCTTGGGTACATCGCGCGTAAACTCCTCCACGTAAGCGCTGGCCGGGTGCAAAATCAGCTCTTCGGCAGAACCCACCTGAACAAACTCGCCGTCTTTCATGATGGCGATGTGCGTGCCCAGCTTGACCGCTTCAGCAAAATCATGCGTGATGAAGATCAGCGTCTTGTGCAGCCGCGCCTGAATGGAGATGAGCTCGTCCTGCATCTCACGGCGGATGAGCGGGTCGAGCGCACTAAAGGGCTCGTCGAAGAGAAGGATTTCAGGATTGACAGCAAGCGCACGCGCCAGCCCCACACGCTGCTGCATGCCGCCGCTCAACTGACTTGGGTAGTAGTCTTCCCAGCCTTTGAGGTTGACAATCTCGATCATGGCGCGCGCCTTTTTGAGGCGCTCGGCGCGCTTGACGCCTTGCACTTCGAGTCCGTAGGCGACATTGTCGATGACGCGGCGGTGAGGCAACAAGCCAAAGTGCTGGAAGACCATGCTCACGCGGTGACGGCGCAGGTCGCGCAACTCGTGCTTGTCCATATGCGCAACATTTTGGCCGTCGATGAGAATTTCGCCGCGCGTCGGCTCAATCAGGCGCGGCAGGCAACGCAGCAGGGTGGACTTGCCGCTGCCGGAAAGCCCCATGACAACAAACGTCTCGCCGGCCTGCACATCGAACGAAACGCCGCGCACTGCCATCACATGGCCGGTTTCATCCAGAATGTCGCTCTTGGACGCGTTGCTTGGCACGGCACCCATGAGTTTCTCCGGGTTATCGCCGAAGACTTTCCAGACGTTGCGCACGGCCACCAGAGGGGCCGGGCCGCGGCCGGCCGCCTTGGCGGTAAGCCCATGGGTCGGGTGCGGGTGCGCCGGCTGCAGAGGCGGCTCTGCGGAGAGAGACTCGGGGCGGATCTCGTGAGGGGATGAAGACATGGCGAAACTTTAGCGCACACCTCGAGGAAACGCAAGACGGTGCGAGGCAAGACCGGGGTGTTGAAGCCGACGGCCTGCTGCGTGAGCGCCTGCGGCTGTCGCTGGCCTCGTCTGATACCGCAATGAGGCCCACAGACTGCAACGAGGGAA
>CAYJNV010000380.1:0-3335 GCA_964370975.1 uncultured Caldilineaceae bacterium
CCGCACTGCTGTGCTCCTCTTCCCCGGCCTGGCGCTCTACCTGCTGTGGAGCGTGCCTGCGCTGCGGCGGCCAGGGCGGCTGTGGCTGCTCTGCGCCGGCGCACTGCTGCTGCCGCTGCTGCTCTATGCCTACATGCCCCTGCGCGCGGCTATGGGCGTGCGCGACCTCAACGGGAGTTACTTGGCCACGTGGCAGGGCTTCTGGGATCACGTGCTGGCGCGCCGCTATGGCGCGTTCTTCAGCGCGAATGCGTTGAGTGTGGCGCGCACGCCGGGCGATTGGCTGACCCTGGCCGCGGCTCAGATGGGCCTGCTGGTGGCGGCGCTGGGGCTGTTGGGCTTTCTGCTGGGGCTGTTGCGCGCTGCCGCGCGCCCTGCCTGGCTGCTGATTGCGCTAACGCTTGTGGCCAACCTGCTCTTTGCGCTGGCCTACCGCGTGGGCGATGTGGAGGTCTTTCTGCTCCCCGTATGGCTTTGCCTGGCGATGGGTTTCGGGGCGCTTGTGCAGAGCGTGGCCGCGTGGGCAGGGCGTGGACGCAGCGGGCGCTGGCTGGGCGCGCTGGGGGGCGCCGCGTTGGTTGCCATCGCTGCACTGGGCCTGGGCGGGCGCACACCGTCACCGCCGCGCGCCGGCTGGGCCGTACACGACTACGCGCTCGCGCTGACGTCGCCCCGCTTTGCGCCCGGCAGCCAGGTGCTGGGGCTGGAGGGCGAGATGACCGCCATCCGCTATATGCAGGCTGCGCACGCACGCGCGCTGGCTGCCGCACCGGTGGTGGCCAACGACGAGACGCAGCGACGCACGCTGCTGGCTGCCGCCGTCGCTTCCGGCGCGCCCGCCTACGTGACGCGCGAATTGCCGGGCATTGAGCAGGCCTACAGCTTTGGCGGCGAGGGCGCGCTCGTACGCGTCTATCCACGCGGCGCTGCGCAGCCGCCAGCGCCGCAAAGCCCCGCTGCGCAATCCTTTGCCAACAGCGCGCTGCTGCTCACCGGCTACGACCTGGGGCTGCTCGACGGCAGCAACGGGCGCACGGCCGACCTCGCACTCTACTGGCGGCCACAGGCCCCCCTCACGCAGGAGCTCAAGCTCTCGCTACGCGTGGTGGACGCGGCAGGCGAGACACTACCCCTGGCGGCGGGCTCGCCGGCGCAGCAGGATCTCTTCCCCCTGCGCATGCTGTCGCCCACAACGGCGTGGCTCCCCGGCGAGGTCGTGCGCGATGCCTACCAGATCGAGCTGCCTCCCGCCGTCGAGGGGGCGCGCATCCTCGCCATCGTCTACGACAGCGCGACACTCGCCGAGGTGGGCCGTTGGGAAGCGCCTGTGCCAGGCGCCGAGCACAAGTAACACCGGTGCAGCGGATTTGGGCGGTGCAAGGGGCTGTGCCATACTCAACAACGGCGCGCCGCATTCGCTATCTTGCGCGCCACCGTACGCCGCGACCGATAGGTCGCCATGCGAATCGAATCATTACAAAGGAGTTCCTATGCCAGTCTGGTTGCAGCGCATTTCAGTTATGGCGATTGTGGCGTCACTGCTTGTGGCGTGCGCGCCGATTACACCTGAGGGCGTTCAGCAGGCGCCCGGCGGTACAGTGCCCATCCCCACCGAAACCCCCACGGCAACGCCTACGCCCGATGACATGGCCATGGCCACGGTGATTACGCGCTCGCTGCGTGTGCGCGCGGAGCCGACTGTCAACAGCCAACTGGTGGGCAGTATTGCCGAGGGCGAAAGCTACCCGGTCACAGGGCGCAGCTCCGACGGCATGTGGCTTGAGTTGGCGCTACCCCAGTTTGACCCAGGAAGCGGCTGGGTTTCGGTGGATTTGGTGACGATGCGCGGCGATATTACCGACCTGCCGATCGTGAGGACTCCCACGCCGCCGCCGCCCACGGCCACCTTTACGCCCGGCCCGCCCACGGAGACGCCGGCCGTCGAACTGCCCTCCGCCACGCCCGAGGGCGGCGCGCCCATCACCGCGACGGTGGATGCCGCCGAGCCGACGCTTGAGCCCACGCCCGAGCCGACCCTCGAACCGAGCGCCCCCGTGACCGAAACCGCACCCCTGACGGAAACCGCCGCCGTCACCGAGAGCGCGCCTGAAGCGCCCACCCCTGCACCCACGGCCGAGGGGATTGCTGCGCCATCCGCCGGCTCAGCCACGGTGACTGCCGAGTGGCGCGTGCGTATTCGCGCCGAACCCAACACCGAAGCGCCGATTGTGGGCTTTGGCTATCGGGGCGAGACCTTCCCGGTGCTCGAGCTCTCGGCCGATGGCGCGTGGGTGAAACTTGGCGGCTCACCTGCGACGCCCGAGAATACGGCGGGCGGCTGGGTGAGCGCGCAATATCTGGTAATTGGCCAGTAGGCGCGCCACGCACCACCAATTGAGCACGCGAAAGGGCCGGCTGCGCTTGTGCAGCCGGCCCTTTTGGTTCCTGCTATACGGCGCTTGGCGCCAACGGGGCAGACGGGGCAGACGGGGCCTACCGCCCCCAACCTGTGCGCGAGGGCGCAAACTGGCTCAACTCCAGGTTGACCGACGCGATGTCAAACTCCTCAGGGTCATACTCGTCGCCCAGCCAGTCCAGCGTTTCCAAGTCATCTTCCGAGCGTCTCCTGGCGGGCAGGGCAAGGATGCGCAGGATGTTCTCGTAACCGGGCGGGCCGCCGCAATCCTCGGGCGGGCAGGCGCGCTCGCCCTCAATGCAGATGGGGTAGCGGGTGGCCGGTGCGGGCGGCAGGATTTCCTCGAGCTGTAGCCCATGCAGCCAGCCATCGCCAAAGTCATATTCATAGGTCAAAATATCGCCCGGCTTCAGCCCCAGGCTGCGCAAGGTCGCCTGGTCCTCGTCGCGCACGTTTATGCCCATCTCCGTGTCGGCCATGCCGTAGGTGGCGTTGTTATGCGCAAACTGGTGCATGTGGTCATCTTCCCAGCCCATAACGAACTGGATGATCTCGTGGAGCGTGCCCAATGTGGTGTCGTCGCGCACCTGAAAGCGCCGCCAGATGGGGGGATCGATGTACTGCAAGGCGATTTGAAACTGGTAGATCTGCAGCGAAGGCGCAGCCGTGGATTTCTCTGCATTAATCATGAAAAGCGTCTCCAATGGGTACGTCGTTTTGCTGGGCGCGCATACGGGTGCCAGCACTCTGCTTCAATTGCTGCCATTCTACCCCAATTGTGGGCATTTTCCACCGTCAGATTCAAGGATATTTGCAGAGGAAGTTGCGGATGGGGCGTGGTCGGTTCGTATTGGAGGCAGGGGGAGTGGATCGGACAGGATTCGAACCTGTAACCAAGGAGTTATGAGCCCCCTGCTCT
>CAYJNV010000381.1:0-3313 GCA_964370975.1 uncultured Caldilineaceae bacterium
GCAGTGGGCAGTGGGCAGTGGAGAGCGGGGAATGGGCAGCATTGTCAACTCCCCACCGCCCACTGCCCACTGCCTACTGCCCACTCCCCACTGCCCACTTTTCCCTCGCGTCACCCCCTGGGGTACAATCGCGGCCTGACCATGCAGGAGCGCCCGCACGTGCCCACCACTGCTGCACCGAGTCCCGCGAACCAAACCGAAGCCAGCGCAAGCGCGCCTGCAACTGCAGAGCGTGCCGGGTCCGCACACGCCGATGCCGTGCGCGTTGAGGCTGCGCCCTCCACAGGCCGGGGCGTGGCGCTTGTACACGACTGGCTCAACCAGCGCGGCGGCGCCGAAAATGTGCTCGAGGAACTGGTCACCATGTTCCCCGGCGCGCCTGTCCACACCAGCATGTACAGCGCCGAACGCATGCCCGCGCGTTACCGCAAGTGGGACATCCGCCCGAGTTTCATGCAGCATCTGCCCGGCGTAGCGGCGCACCACCAGCGCTACCTGCCAGTCTATCCGCTCGCCTTTGGCAGCATGGATCTGAGCGATTACGCCCTGGTGATCAGCAACAAGAGCGGTTTTTGCCACGGCGTGCGCACGGCCTGCGGCGAGAAGCGTGCCCGCCACGTCTGCTACTGCCTCACACCCACCCGCTTTCTCTGGCTCTTTGACCAGTACGCCGAACGCGAGCAGATTGGCGGTCTCACTGGTGCGCTGTTGCAGCCGCTGCTTGCCCTGCTGCGCAAGTGGGATTACGCCGCTGCCCAACGTGTGGACGAGTTTCTCGCCATCAGCACCACCGTGCAGGAGCGCATTCGCACGATCTACGGGCGCGAGAGCGCAGTCATCTACCCGCCGGTGGACACAGACTACTTCACGCCCGACGCCGCCGCCATCCCCGGCGACCACTTCCTGATTGTGAGCCGGTTGATCCCCTACAAGCGCATCGATTTGGCCGTGGAGGCGTTCCGCCGCCTGCCCGAGCGGACGCTGGTGGTGGTAGGCGGCGGGCGCGACTTCGAGATGCTGCGCGCCACGGCGGGACCGAATGTGCATATGCTGGGTCCGCAGCCGCGTGCCGTGGTGCGCGACCTTATGCGTCGCTGCGGAGCCTTTCTCTTTCCCGGTCTCGAGGACTTTGGCATTGCACCGGTGGAGGCGATGGCAACCGGCCGCCCTGTGGTGGCCTTTGGGGGCGGGGGCGCGCTCGATACTGTGCTGCCCGGTGTGACGGGCGAATTCTTTGCGCCACAGAACGCCGACACGTTGGCCGACGTGCTTGCGCGATTTGAGCCGAGCGCGTACGATCCTTTTGCCTGCCGTGCCCAGGCCGAGCGCTTCAGCCGCGCCCACTTCCGCAACGCTCTGCTCGAATACCTGGCCCGCCCGGCACAGTGACAATACAAAAGTGTCACAGCTTTGGCACAGACAACCACAGCCTCGACACGGAATGAGCATGATTGGCGGCAGGATCAACCACCTGTCACTTTTCACGCCGTCTCTGTGAAATCGGTGTACACGCATACCTGGACTGCATGATGGAACTTCGCGAATACGGGACAATTCTGAGACGCTGGTGGTGGATTCCTGTGGCGCTGGCGCTGGCCGTGGGTGCGCTCAGCGCGCTGCAACTGCGCCCGTGGCAGACGCCGCCCCCCAGCTATGCCGCCTCCATGCGTCTGCTCGTGGGCGTGCTGCCCGCCACCAACGCCGACACCGCCGCCTATGACCCGCGCTACTACGGCTGGCTCACCAGCGAGTACCTGGTGGATGACTTCACCGAGGTGGTGCGCAGCGGCCTCTTTGCGCAGCAGGTGAGCAACCGCCTTGCCGATCAATCCATCAACGTGCCGCCCGGCATGATCCAGGGGAGCGCGGCCACGGGTAAACTCCACCGCATCATTACGCTGAGCCTGAGCGGAGGCGACCCGACGCAATTGACGGCGATCGCCGACGCCGCCGCGGCCGAGTTGAGCGAGAATGCCTCCTTCTACTTCAAGCAACTGGGAACGGAAGGCGCGGGCGTCACCGTCATCGACGGCCCGAGCGTAGGCGTTGTCGCCCCCAGCCTGCGCAGCCGCCTCGATCTGCCGCTGCGCATCCTGCTGGCGCTGGTGGTAGGGCTGGGCATTGTAGCGCTGCTCGCTTATCTGGACACCGCCATCCGCAACGAGGCCGACCTGGAAGCGGCGGGCCTGCAGCCGCTGGGGCGCATTCCGCGCAAATAAAGGAACTACGCAACGCAAAGGCGCAGAGGACGCAAAGAATCGCAAAGGAATAGCACAGCAGGTAAACAAATCATTGCCGCAAATTACGTGCTGTCCATTCAGCTTTGCCATCTTTTTATCCTTGTTTTTTCATTGCTGTTCCTTTGCGATTCTTTGCGTACTTTGCGCCTTTGCGTTGCGTAGGTGCCTTTGCGTTGAGCAGTGCCGCTATTCGTGACATGGGACTGCCTCTGTTAGCATGGTCGCACGCGGTGTATGGCGTGTGCATTGGGAGCGAACGACGCATGAGTATTCAGGAATTGATGCGCATTGTGCGCAGGCGCGGCTGGATTGTGGTGGTCGCGGTGGTGTTAACGGCGGCGGCGGCCTGGGGCGTAAGCCTGCTGCAGAAGGATCTCTACAGCGCTACGGCCAACGTGAGCACTGTGCCCGCACGCCCCGACATGGGGCTGGGCATGACGGCCAAAGACCTGCTGCGCAACTTTGCCGAAAACATCAAGACACCCGAGAACGCTCAGCGGGTGATCGAGCGCGCCCAGCTTGACATGAACCCCTACGACCTGCTGGCCAACCTGCAGGTCGTGCCCGACAACAGCACCTTCACCATCAAGATCGAGGCGCGCAATGCCGATCCTGAAGTGGCCAAGCTCATGGCGCTTACCATGGCCGACGAGTTTGTTGAGGAGCGCACGCAGTACTATGCGCAGCTCGACAAGAGCGACCGCATTGAGGTGAAGATTCGCAGCCGCGCCATTCCCACGGCGCAAATTCAACCCAAGCCGCTGCTCAACGCTGTGGCCGGGGCCGTGCTGGGGCTGCTGCTGGGCATTGCGCTTGTCTTCGCGCTAACCTGGATGGAGGCCGACTATCTGCGCACGCCCGCCGCCGTGGAGCGCACGCTGGGGGTGCCTGTGCTTGGGGCGGTGCCCGCCGCGCCCGCCAGGCGGTCGGCCGCCCAGGCCGCGCACCAATCGCAGCGCGTCGGCACACCCTCCACGGCCTGAAGTGGTACTGACGTGAAAACGACAACAGCCAACCCCGACGCAAAGGCGCAAAGACGCAAAGGAACGCAAAGAACAGCAACAACAAGAAAT
>CAYJNV010000382.1:0-3309 GCA_964370975.1 uncultured Caldilineaceae bacterium
TCAGGGCAGAAAGGCCTTGACGGCTTCGGCGGCGCGCCGGTTGATGCCCGGCACGGCCAGCAATTCATCGAGCGACGCGCTGCGAATGGCCTCAATGTCTCCCTTGAAGTGGGTCAGCAGCGCCTTGCGGCGTGTGGGGCCAATGCCGGGCACGTCGTCAAGCCTGGAGCGCACCTGCTCCTTGCTGCGCAGATTGCGGTGGTAGGTGACGCCAAAGCGGTGCGTTTCATCGCGCACGCGCTGGACAAGATGGAGAGACTGGCTGCCTCGCTTGAGCCAGACGGGTGTCGCTTCGCCGGGGCGGAAGATCTCCTCCTCGCGCTTGGCCAGGCCGACCACGGGGATCCGGTCCATGAGGCCAAACTCCTCGAGCACCTCCACGGCAATGCCCAGTTGCCCCTTGCCACCGTCAATAATCACGAGGTCGGGCACAATGCGCCAACTCTCATCCTGCGTGCGCGCCTTGTTGCCAGGGTCCTTGCCTGCGCCCGCCAAGCCCGCGTCGTCGTCTTCTTCGTCGTTGCCGTTTTCGATGATGCGGCGGAAGCGGCGACGCAGCATTTCGCGCATGCTGGCGTAGTCGTCGGGTTCGCCCTGGCTGCCCTTGCCGCGAATCTTGAAGCGCTTGTAGGCCGACTTGAGTGGCGCGCCTTTGGCAAATACGACCATCGAGCCGACGGTGTTTGTCCCCTGCAGCGTGCTGATGTCGTAACACTCGATACGCGAGGGGGGCCTCTCCAGCCCCAACAGATCCTGCAGTTCCGAGACGGCGGCGGTTTGACGGTTGGTGTCGGCGGCCCACTCGGCCTGCTGCAGGCGCAAATGCTCGGCAGCGTTGGCCTGGGCCATCTGCAGCACCTTGCGCTTGTTGCCGCGTTGCGGCACGCGCAAGGTCACCTGGGCTGCCGATTCGCCCAGCGCCAAGCGCCGTGCGCTGAGCCACTCACCCAGCACGGCGCTGTCGTCGGGCAATGCTCCCACCAGAATCAGCCCCGGCACAAAGGCAGCCGTATCGTAGAACTGCTGGATGAAAGCGCCCACCAGCGCGCCGTAGCCGTTTTCGCCTTCATCCGCAATCTCAATTCCCTCCATCATGAAGGTTTCGCGCCCGGTGAGGCGGCCAAAGCGCACATAGAAGACCTGTACGGCAGTATTGCCCGTACGCTCGTCGCGGGCAATGGCCACGTAGTCGAGGTCCTCGCGCAAAGTGCTGACGATTTTTTGCTGCTCGGCGATCTGGCTGGCAGCGCGCAGGCGGTCGCGATAGAGCGCGGCCAGCTCGAATTGCATGTTCTCGGCGGCCTGCACCATGTTGGCGTTCATCTGCGCAAGCACGCGGTCGGTGTCGCCGCTGAGGAAGTGCATGAGGTGGTCAATCGAAGTGCGGTATTCCGCGCGGTTTTGCGCGCCGATGCAGGGGCCGCCGCACATCTTGATGTGAAAGTAGAGGCATGGGCGCGCATCCAGCCCCGTAATCTCGCGGTCGCAATCGAGATAGGGGAAGATGCGGCGCAGCGCGTCCAGCGTGTCGTAACAGACGCGCCCCGAGGAATAGGGGCCAAAGTAGCGCGCGCCGTCACGCAAGATGCGGCGCACCACCTGGATTTTGGGGAAATCGTTCTGGACGTTGACCTTGATGTAGGGGTAGGACTTGTCATCCTTGAGGCGCACATTGTAATGCGGCCGGTAGCGCTTGATGAGCTCGTTTTCGAGCACAAGCGCTTCCAGCTCGGTCTGCGTCACCCACCACTCGATGTCTACGATGTCGTTGACGAGCGCCTGCGTGCGCGGCGGGTGCTGCGCCGAGTTGTGAAAATAGCTGCGCACGCGGTTGCGCAGCACCACCGCCTTGCCCACATAGATGACCTTGCCCTCGGCATTGAGCATTTGGTAGCAGCCGGGGCTGTCGGGCAAATTGGCCAGTTTTTGGATCACCCGTTCGGGCAGCGGATTGCGGATTGTCATAGCACAGACATTCTACCACATGTCGAACGCCAAGCGCCGCTTGCGAATTTGGAGGTCTCGCCTTGATTATGCGCGTCTACTCGTCCCAATCATGGCGAGGGCGGCCATACTCGTTCAGCCGCTCCTCAAGGCCGGGCGCAATCAGACGCTGCTCACTGTCCCAGTTAACGGGCGGCTCGCGGCGAAAACCCTCGGCAGCGAAGAGCTCATTCACCACAAGCACAACGCTCGTGATGTAGACCAGCGAGCCGAATATCCACGTCAGTGCGCCGCTCAGCGCCTGCTGCGAGAAAGCCGCCTGCAGCGCGTCAGGAGCCATGCCTGGCAGCGTCGCGTAATAGACGTAGAGTGGTGATGCGCCAAACGCGATGGTGATGCCCACAATTACGTTGGGAACTTCCACGCCCAGGAGCATGCCCACGCGTGCCAGCGGTGCGGCTTTCGTGTAGCGCCGTGGCCCGTTGCGCGTAATTTGCTGCCAGAAGAGCAGCGCCGCCGTGCCCAATATGAGCAGGGCCAGCCGCTGCCGCCACGGACTGACCATCGCCCACGAGACAAAGCCAGGATCATGCCAAATGAGTACTGTGCTGAGGTAGAAGAACCAGACAAAGAGCGCGCTGGTGAGAGTGCGCAGGAGTGGCGTGACGCGCGCCGGGCGCACAAATGTGGCTGACAGCCACTTGCGCGTGGATGTGGGGGCGGCCCACGCCAACACGTGCCACGGCGCGGCCAGCCAGAAGAGGGGCGCGGCGACCATGCAGGTGAGGACAATCTGCGCCATGCGCGCCAAAACGTGCTGCTGGCTCAGCAGCGCCAGCGGGAATGCCAGCGATGCAGCCCAGGCCGCCGCCGCCACGCCAAAGCAAATCAGCCGTGCACGTCGGGCGAGGCCGGGGGCAACGCCCGCGATGCGTCGCTGGCCGTAGAGGTAGGTCGCAAAGAGCGCAACGGCCGCGCCCCAAATGCCTACATGCCAGATCATCGCGTGCTCGACCTACCGGCCGCCCTGCAAGGCGGGCGCACTCCGGCCCAGAATGGGCAGGAAGACGCGTCCGCCGGCAACCGGCGGTTCGGGCGCTTCGGGATCGGCCGTAGGCGCATCGCCAACGTTCACGAATATCGCGCCGGGCACGCCCGCACCGTCGGCGCTCGCCGCGCTCCAGAAAAGGGTGTGGCGGCCAAGTGCCCAGGTCGAAGTATCAAATGCGACCGCTGCGCTCTCCTGCGCACCGTCAAATGCGCCGTCGAGTGCAGTGAAGGGAATACCGGTCGCGTCCAGCCACGGCGGTGTGTCGAGCCACGCTGTTGCGCCTGTCACGATGTCTGTCGCTGCAGAGGTGGGCT
>CAYJNV010000383.1:0-3303 GCA_964370975.1 uncultured Caldilineaceae bacterium
TATTGGGGCGGTGGATCAAGTGATGGCCGAGAACTGGGGCAAGAGCGTCGCCTTTGTGCTCAACGGGACAGCCGTGGCCGCCGTGATACGCCAGTTCTTTGGCACGCAAACCTTGCCGGTCAGCGTAATCCATTCCGGCATATCCGAGTTCAGGCGGCAAGGGGGACGCTGGCGGCTCGTGTATGTGAACCGCCGCGAGCACCTGCCGGTGCCGCCGCTGCCCGCGACCAGTGTCCAGGGGCCGTCCCCGGCGGGCTCAGCGTCGCTGGACGCGGATGAAATTGCTGCGATTGTTGAGGTCTACAACCGCGCCGCCACTCATGCCACTGGTTCAGGCGCAGGCGATGGAGTCAACCATGAACGTGCGCAGCGGATGCGTGATCTCCTGCGTTTTGGCCACCTGCCCGCCGAAGCACGCGTACTGGATGTCGGTTCGGGCGGAGGGATGCTCGCGCTGCTGCTTGCCGACGATGGTGCGCGCGAAGTCGTCGGCGTCGATATCAGCCCCGTTATGCTTGAAGCCGCCGAGTACCAACGCCTCAGCCGTACAACGCCTTCGGCGGCGATGGTTAGCTTTCGGCTGGCCCCCGCACAGGCGCTCCCTTTCAGCGATGAATGGTTCGACGCGATCGTGTGTCGTTTGGTGCTGCACCACACCAGCAAGCCGGAGCGCATGCTGCTCGAACTTGTGCGCGTACTCAAGCCGGGGGGCGTACTGCTCTTCGCCGATCTGCTGGGCCATGACGATGCCGTCAAGCGCGCCACGCAAAACGCAATTGAGGAGCGGCGCAACTCCGCCTTTGTGGCGGCGCGCACGGCCGACCAGTATCGCAAGCTGCTTGCGGGCGCGGGCCTCGAAATCGAGAACGAGAAGGTGGCGGTCTTCGACCGTGAGCTTGAGGAGTGGCTGACCGACATGGATGCAGAGACGCCCAGCCGCACGATTGTGCGCGACATGATGGAGGCGGGCATCGAGACTGATGCATCCGGTCTGCATGTGCGCAGGCAGGGCATGAAGCTGGTCTTTGAGCAGCGCATGTTCTATGCGCGCGCCGTCAAGCCCAAGGTCTGATCGCCATTACATCTGAAGAAAAAGCGAGGCTTCCCGGGATGGAAGCCTCGCTCTCTATTGGCAGTGAACGTGCGACAGTTGTTAACGCTTGTTGAAGAGCTCGCGCAGGATAATGTTCTTCTGAATCTGCGTCGTGCCTTCGTAGATCTGGTAGATCTTGGCGTCACGCATGAGCTTTTCCACGGGATATTCGCGGCTGTAGCCGTTGCCGCCAAAGACCTGCACCGCATCCACCGCGTTCTGCATGGCGGCATCGGCGCAGAAGGCCTTGGCAATCGCTGCCTCCATGGTGTTGCGCTTGTCCTTGTCCACCAGCCAGGCCGATTTCCAGGCCAGTGCGCGCGCCGCCTCGGCGCGAATTTTCATGTCCGAAAGGATGAAACCCAGCCCCTGGTGCTGCCAAAGGAAGCGGCCAAAGGCCATACGCTGGCCCGCATACTTCACGGCCTCATCCAGCGCGCGCCGGGCTACGCCGGTTGCCGCGGCGGCCACGGGCGGGCGGCTCTTGTCGAAGACCTTCATGCCGATCATGAAGCCGTCGCCCTCGGCGCCCAGCAGGTTCTCGACAGGGACTTCCACATCCTCAAAGAAGACCTGGCAGGCCTGGGCTGCGTGCTGTCCCAGTTTCTCCAGCGGCTTGCCGGTACTCACGCCCGCCCACTCGCGCTCGACAACGAAGCAGGACATGCCCTTGTGGCCGTCGCCGGGGCTGGTCTTGGCAAAGACAGTGAAATATGAGGCCACGGGGCCATCCGTAATCCACGTCTTGGTGCCATTGAGAAGGTAGTGGTCGCCCTTGCGCAGCGCCGTTGTCTTGATACCCGCAACATCGGAGCCGGCGTCAGGCTCCGTCATGCAGTAGGACATGATCTTGCCGTCGCGCGCCAGTTTGGGGAAATAGCGCTGCTTCTGCTCGTCAGTGGCCGCCACAACCATGGGTAGCACAGCCAACTGGTTGAGCATGAGCGCCGTCTGGATACCTGAACAGCCGTAGGCCAACTCCTCGGCGACAATGCACTCTTCAAGCACGTTGGCGCCGCCACCGCCGTACTCCTCGGGGATGTTGAGGTTGACCAAACCGGCCTTGCGCGCTTTCTCCCAGATCTCCCACGGCCACTCGCCGGACTGGTCGTAGTGCTCAGCGCGCGGGATGATCTCTTTCCTGGCGAAGTCGCGCGCCATCTCCTGCAGCATCTTCTGGTCGCCCTCCAACTCGAACTGCAGGCCCGACGCAGCTTCATCCATGACGTTGAGCATGTGCCACTTCCCCTTGTGAACGCACCGCAGGCGCGAAGTTTTGTCGTGGCCTTATGTAATCAGCCAACGATTCTGGCACTGTTGCGGTTCTGTTACACTTGGGAGGCGCAAACGGTCACTGGTCAGGCCGAGGCGGCGCCCTGCGTGGCGCCAATTTCAACCCAGCGCGCACGCGTGAGCGCGAAAAGGTCGGCTACAGCCAATTCCACGTTGGCGCCTCGTTCACCCGCGCTCACGGCAATTGTGGCGAAGGCGCGCGCCTTCGTCGACAGGTAGACGTCGAAGCCTTTGTTAATGAGCGCAAGCGCGCTGATGCCGCCTGTCTGCAGGCCGGTGAGCGCCTCGGCCTCTTCGTGCGCAGCCATGCGCGCCTTCTTCACGCCTGCGGCCTTGGCAAATGCGCGCAACTCCAGCGTCTCGGGGCCGGGCAAAAGCACCAGCATGGGCTTGCGCAGAGGCTCGTCCGCCAGCACGACCAGCGTCTTGAAGACCTGAGCCGCCGGCAAACCAACAGCCGCAGCGACCTCGACTGCCGAGTGGACGCCGCCCGCATAGTCATACGTGTGCAGCCGGTAAGTGACCTTGCGGCTCTCCAACAGGCGCGTTACATTGTTCTTGAACGCGGAATTCTGCACAGGCATCTCCTCGCTTGTTTCATGGCCGATGATAATGGCAGCCAATTTGCTGGACTTTCTCGCTGCATATGGAATCGCACCCTGGATGGCCGTCACAGGCGGTGCGCTGCTGCTCGTCGTCGTTGTGCTCACGCTTGCGCACATTGTGGTGCGCGGCCGCATGCACGCCGTCATCGGGGCGCTTGACGACAGCGCACGCGGTCGCGTGCTGGCAACGGGTAAAGGGAGCGCCGTCCGCCAGAGTGTGGCATTCAACCCGGCGCCGGCGCCCTTTGTCAAGTTGACTGTCGACTTCTCCATGGCCGGCGGCATGCCGCCAGGCGCACTCGGGTCGCTGCT
>CAYJNV010000384.1:0-3281 GCA_964370975.1 uncultured Caldilineaceae bacterium
AATCTACGCTACCCCCTTCCAGGGCCCGATGGCAACGAAATTTGGCCGCTCAAGCAATGGCAATGGTCGAGAGAACGCGCGCTGACGGCACTCGCAAATGACGAACTGGTTTTCACGCCATCCAAAGGCAGCTACACCGTCAACTACAAGCAGTACTTGAAAGATGCAGATGGCGAAGAACGCCGCGCAAAACCCAAGACCATCATTGACGGTAGATATACCCAGCACGGCACCTACGAAAGCGTAGAGCTTTTTGGTCAGGAGGAAAAATTTGCTTTTCCCAAGCCAGAAGGAATCGTCGAACGCATTCTTGAAGCGGCCACCGACCCCAACGACCTGATCCTCGACTCATTCCTAGGCTCCGGCACCGCCGCCGCCGTGGCGCACAAAATGGGCCGCCGCTGGATCGGCATCGAGATGGGCGAACACGCCGCCACGCATTGCCTGCCGCGCCTGCAAAAGGTGATTGATGGTGAGCAGGGCGGCATCAGCAAGGCGGTGAACTGGCATGGTGGCGGCAGCTTTCGCTTCATGAAGCTGGGCGCGCCGGTGTTCGACGAAAACGGCCGCATTCACCCCGACGTTCGCTTTGCCACGCTGGCCGCCTTCGTCTGGCAGCAGGAAACCGGCGCCGCTTTCGACTCCAGCGCGGCGAAACCGGGCACGCCGTATCTTGGGACGCACTATAGTTTTAATAGCTCCTTGCGCAATGAAGACGAGGGCTGTGAGCCTATTTCTTATATAAAAACGCCGCAGTTCGCCGTCTACCTGCTGTTCAACGGCATCCTCGGCGACAAGCGCCCCGCCAGCGGCAACGTGCTCACGCGCGAGGTGCTGGCGGCCCTGCTGGCGCTGCACACCCAAGTCGCTCCGGTCGGCACGCCTTTGGTGGTGTACGGGGAATCGGTGCGCGTCGGGCCGGCGCGGCTGGCGGCGGCCGGTGTGACGTTCAAGCAGATTCCCTACGACATTTCAGCCCGATGAACGCGGCATTATTGAGGAGGGCTGCACATGGCCGATGAATTCAAACTCAAGACCTATCAAGCCGACGCGCTCAAAGCACTGACGCTTTTCTTGCTACAGGCCGAAACCATGGGCCTGGAAGCGGCCTGGTCGCACGCCATGCAGCGCGACGGCGGCAACCCGGGTGTGCCCTACCGCAGCGATGAATTGGGGGATGTGCCCGTCCTTTGCCTGCGCATTCCCACGGGCGGTGGCAAGACCCTGATGGCCTCACATGCCATCCCGCGCATCGCGCAGGCATGGAGCCATCGGGACTTCCCGGTGGCGTTATGGCTGGTACCGAGCGACACGATTCGCAGCCAGACGCTCGCCGCGCTGCAAACGCCGGGGCACCCTTACCGGGCAGCGCTCAAACAAGTCTATGGCGATTTGTTCGTCGTGTGCGAACTCGACGCGCTGCACACGGTGCCGCCGCAGGACTTTGGCCGCAAGGCCGTGATCGTGGTGGCCACCATCCAGAGCTTTCGCGTCACCAACAAGGCGGGGCGGCGCGTGTACGCGATGAACGAGGCCTGGGAAACGCACTTTCGCAGCCTCAATCTCACGCCCCAGCAGGCCACTGAGCGCGGACTGGCCTGCGTGGACGAAGCCGATCTGGCCGACGCGAACCAGAGCTTTTTGACGCGTGCCGACCTGGGCCGCGTGAAGAACTCGCTGGCCAACTGGCTGGCCTGGCAGCAGCCCGTCATCATTGTGGACGAAGCGCACAACGCCAAAACGCCGCTCTCCCTGGCCATGCTCAAGGGCATTCGCCCCAGTTGCGTGCTGGATTTAACGGCCACGCCGGTGCCCGTCAAGACCAACGTGCTGTACAGCGTGTCGGCACGTCAACTTGAAGCCGAGGACATGATCAAGCTGCCGATCATGCTGGCCGAGCACGAAACCGGCTGGCAGGACGCGGTGCGCGATGCCCTGCTGCGCCGGACGCATCTGGAAGCGGAAGCGGCGCACGAACCCGAATATGTGCGCCCCATCGTGCTGTTCCAGGCACAGGACAAAGGCGGTGAAGCCGCGGCAGAAGTGGTCAAGCAGCACCTGATGGCGGCGCATCACATTGAGGAGGGTGAGATTGCTGTTGCCACCGGCAGCCAGCGCGAACTCGATGGCGTCAATCTGTTCGATCCGTCTTGCCTGGTGCGCTACGTGATTACCGTGGATGCGCTCAAGGAAGGCTGGGACTGCTCGTTTGCCTACGTGCTGTGCTCGCTGCAAAACCTGCGCAGCAACCAGGCGGTGGAGCAGCTCCTGGGGCGGGTGCTGCGCATGCCTTACGCCAAAAAACGCAAGAGCCCGGCGCTGAACAAGGCCTATGTTCATGTGATTGCACGCAGTTTTTCAGACGCTGCCAATTCACTGGTGGACAGCCTGACCCAGGGCATGGGCTTTGATGCCTTGAGCGCGGCCAGCGTGCTGCTGCCCGATGAGAACGACCTGTTTGCGGCATCAGGCGGCCTGCCCACCGCGCCTCAGGCAGACAAGGTGTTGACGCTGGAAGTGGAGTTGACCACGCAGGACTGCGCTGGCGTGCGCGCCGCCCTGCAGGCGCAGCCCGATGTGCATGTGGTGCCGGGCGAATCCGTTGGCGAGCCGGTGCGGCTGCGGCTCACCGGGCCAGTTTCTGAAGCCACCCGAATTGCTATATTTTCAGTAGCTGGACACGCAGACAAAAAAAGGCTAGAGCAGCAATTTGACCAACATGATGCGCGGCTGAACGCCTTGCGCTCGCCGGCCGAGCGGGACGTGCCGTTCGCGCCCATTCCCCAGTTGTGCGTGCGCGTGCAGGGCGAGCTGGAACTGATCGAGCGCGAAACGCTGGGTGAACTGATCGAGTTTGATTTCGCCACCGCCGATGCGCGCCCCGAACTGCCCGGCTTTGATCTGGTGCAGCAAAGCGATTTGTTCGAGATTTACCTTGAAGGCGAGCGCGTGCGTCTCAAGCAGGCGGATGCGGCGCAGCTCTCACTGGACTCCATACCGACGGATGCCACGGAATTTGATCTGGTGACGGCACTGGAGCGTCAGGTGCGGCGCGCTGGCTTGACCCAGACTGAGACGCAGGACTACGTGCAAAAACTCGTGTCGCACCTGCTGCGTGAGCGGGGTTTTATGCTGACAGGACTGATTCGCTCGCGTTTTCAGCTCGGGCAGATGATTTCCAAACGCATCGACGGCGTCGTGTCGGGAGCGCGCAATCAAGGCTTCCAGAATCTGCTGTTCGGCCGCACCGATGCCCAGCTCGCGCACGATCCGGCATGGAC
>CAYJNV010000385.1:0-498 GCA_964370975.1 uncultured Caldilineaceae bacterium
AGGCAATGCCGTCCAGGTAGATGTCGGCCTGGACAATGAAGCGCTGTCCGGGCTGGTACTGGTCGCGCAGATTCTCGCCCACTTCAATGATGGTGAGCGTGACCTCGTGGCCGAGCACCACGGGGATTTGTGACATATCGCGGTGAATGCGCGGGTGGTTCTGGCCTGTGCGGATGACCTTTACGTCAGAGAAGCAGATGCCGCATGCGTCGTGGCGCACAAGCAGTTCATCGGGGCCGGGATGCACGAGGGGCACCTCAAGCATGGTCCCGTCCTTGCCGAGATTTTCGAGGCCTGCGCCGTAGAGCGGCCACAAGCGATAGCTTTCGGGCAGCGCCTGTGCGCCACTGCGGTATTCATTGAGCACGTCAGTTGCCATGGATTCCCTCTCCTGTGCGAGCAAAGTGTGTCTCGTAGCGGGGGGGTGTGGCGCCGCGACGGAAGTGGGGTGAGTATGTGAGCCGGGGGGGCCCTTGGGTAGATTGCCGCCAGCCGCGG
>CAYJNV010000385.1:508-3277 GCA_964370975.1 uncultured Caldilineaceae bacterium
CCGCCCACCTCACGCCCCCGCCGCTATTCAACCCACCGGGGCCCACCCCCGCCGCTACGAAAGTCGATTCAGAATGTCAGCAGGCGTCATCGTTGCATCAATGCCATCCAGCCGCGCTGCGCCGCCCGCGCCCGGCGCCACGGCCTTGCCGATGGCTGTATAGAACTCATTGCGGTCACGCCGCGTGGGCATCTGCTGCTGCGCCCAGTCGCTTTGGTAACCCATGCCCAGATAGCGCTGCATGAGGGTGTGGCCATAGATGAAGTAGCTGCCGTCGAGGAAAGCGGTGCGGTGCTTGTCGAGTTCAGGCACGTCAAAGTCGTCGATGCGCTTGTTGCCCGGGCTATTCATTTCTGTGCCGATGTTGAGCGGCAGATCCAGCGCCTGGCACTGCGCAATGAATTCGTCCAGCTTCTGCGCTTTGGCGGCGCGCACAGAGGGGTCGGCGAAGTTCCAGTTGCGGTCGGGCACAATATTGGCGATGGCGAAGCCCTTGGCCACAAGGACGCCCAGCAGTTCCTCACTCGCCTGCTCGCCCTCCGAAAAGCCGTCCACCCAGCCCACGCAAGGGAGCGCACCGCATTGGACAACAAATTGGGTCACTTCGTCAATTGTGGGGAAAGAGCCGCTGCCCGGCTGCACATAGCCGACGCCCCCTTTCTTCATCAATTTCATGCGCACGGTGTTGCGGTAGGCGGCCGGCGTGGCCATCATTTTGTCCACATCGCTGCGAGACATGCCCAGGCGCTCGGCCCAGAAGCCCACCACATCCTGCGCACCCTTTTCCACGGCGCTGATGTACGCCTCCACAATGTGGCGCTCGGTGGCGTTGCCATTGGGGGTCAGCGGCAGCACATCGCGTTCGTAGTCAACGACAATGGGGGCAAGGTGTGCGTTGACGCGCTCGACCACGCCCTCGTTGCGCGCGCGTGAGGCGGCGCGCAGGTTTGCGAGCATGGGCTGCGCTGCGTCCGGCACGGTGGACGAGGTGAAGCCGAGGCCAATAAAGTAGGTTACGCCGGGTTCACCCGGCGAGCTGGTTTCGCGCGTCGAAAACTCGGGGAAAGAGACGCGCGTCTCGATGCCGCAACTGGCGCGCACGCCCACGCTGTCGCACGCCTGCAGGAATTCGTCAACGCCGTCGAGCACGTCGAAGTCAATCAGCCCCAGGAGCGGCCAGCGTTGCTCGCGCGCCAGCCACGCCAGCCCCGTGGGCGAGTAGCCATAGGCGTTGAAGGAAAAGAAGGTGTGGCAGTGCATGTTGCACACGGGCTGCCATGGCTTTGGAGCGGAGGTTGCGCGGGCAAGTAGAGCATCAAGCGCAGCAGCGCGCGTGCCGGCATCAAAGCTGTTGAGTTGATCCTCGGGTGTTGTGAGAGGCGTGGTGTTGATCGTGGTTGTGCTGCTCATATGCGCTCCGGTTCTTTTGTATAGGCAAGCACGCCACGCGCCGTCACGTCGTCGGTGGCAAGCACCGTAACGAGGCGGCCGCGCAGCGCACCGACAATGGCTTCCACTTTGGCAAGGCCGCGTGCCACGGCCAACGAATTGGGTATGCGGCGCAGGTCATCCAGCTCGATGCCGATGACGCGCTGGTTGATTTCAATGCCAAGCACCGTACCGTCGAGCTTGTAAAAGCGCCCCACCATCTCGCCCACGGCTTCCTGTTCGCGCAGGCCGGCAAGCACGTCGCGCGTCAGCAGTCCGGCGCGCAGGAAGCTCGATGCTTCTTCATCCACGGCGCCAATGCCGGCAACCGCCAGCTTGACCCGCCGTCCGCGTTCAAGCGTCTCCCGCAGCGAGCGTTCGCCCAGCAGAATTTCGCGTGATTCGCTCTGCTCCACCATGATGGGCGCGTGCAGATCAAAATGGCGGCCGCCCAGGCGCGTGGCCAGGATGCGCGCGATGTCGGGGCTGTCCACATTCTCCGAGCCGACGCCCCCCATGATCTGTATGACGTCGATCTGCTCCTTGGGCATCTCGCTCACAGCGCTGATGGCGGCATAGACGCTGCGCCCCCAGGCAACGCCGATCGTGGCACCGGCCGGCAGCGCGGGAATTTCGCGCTCAAGCCACGCGGCCGCCAGCCGACCACAGGCAATCAACAACTGTTCATCGTCGCTTTCGCTGCCCGACTGCAGGACGAGCGCGTCGCGCAAGCCATAGGCAGCGCACAGATCGTGCTCCAGTGCGATGTCGCGCGGAATGGGCATGTGGATACGAATGTCCACGATGCCGCGATCACGCGCTTCCTTGAGCATGCGTGAAATCTTGGAGGTGGAGACGCCGAAGCGACCGGCAATCTCGGCCTGGCTGCGGTCCAGCTTGTAGTAGAGGCTGGCCACTGTGGCCAGGAGTTCTTCGCGTCCGTCCATAGGCACCATTGATCACGGCGGTTTACCGTGGTTCACCATGTTTCACCATGGGGCAGCGCAGGTGCGCCGCTGGGCAACGCTGTGACCGCCAGCAGATGCCGTGGGAAGCTGGAGACGACGAGAAGAAAGCGGCGTAGGCGAAGCGGCATCAGCCCGGCGGATAACAAACAAGGAAGCGCAGTTAGCCGCAAAAAAACCTCCATGGCGGCAAATATTTGCACGAATTGTACTATGGCAGGCGCGGCGCTGTCAACCGTGGCGGGCGGCTGTCCAGGGCCTATTAAGGGGAGGTGTGCGTCCAGCGGCGCCACACCCCTGCTCATCTCCAGGCAAAGAAGGAGCAATTGTGAACTGCTGTCGTCCGCTGCCTGCGCTCCATTTCAAGCTTTCGAGA
>CAYJNV010000386.1:0-3272 GCA_964370975.1 uncultured Caldilineaceae bacterium
AGTCCCTTTGGCATGGAAATCGACGGCGTGCAGCGCGCAATGGTGGGCTGGGACGAGTGGGCGGTGACCACACGCATTGATGCGCGTGCCTATTTTGACACTTTCTGGGCAGCCATTCTCTGCCACAAGTCCCAATTGGCAGGGTTTGGACCCATAGCAACACTGCCGCAAGCGGATCGGCTGCGCATCTTTGGCGAAGGCGCCTTTGTGCGGGTCTTCAGCCTCGTGAACGGCGGGCGCGGCGTGGAGACGGACCTGTTTGAAGGGCTACGGGCCTAGACGACCTGGCGCGGCACGGCGTGCGATCTGCGCCATTCGCTCACTTCCCGATGAAGACAGCAGCGCCTCGCCTCCGGAGCGGAAGCGAGGCGCTGCTCCATGCTGCGCCTTTCCGGCATTTGACTTACTGCACAGGCGCGAATGTGTACTCCGTCAGTCCCTCACCAATGATGACATTGGGGGTGCCGTCGTCGGTCATCTGCAGCTTGAAGGGAAAGCCGGCCAGGGGCGGGTCGAAGGCCACGTAGTTATCGGGCTCGCCCTTGTCGTCAGTCTTGGGCACGATGCTGGTGACGAACTCGCCGAAGTCTGCCATGAGCTTGCCGTCTTCAAGGCTCATCTCAAGGCGGCCCACTGTTGCACTGCCGTAGCTGCCCACGAAGGGGGCCACTGCGGCCTCATCAAGCGCGCCACTCAATTGCTCTGCCGCCTTGGCACGCTGCTCCGTGATTCGGTCAAGCATGAACTGCACGTTGGGCTCAACCTCGCTCGGCACACCGTACAAGAGTTCCAGCAGGCGTATACGCACGGCGCCACTGAAACTGTTCGTGCCCTGGCCGTTAGTCAGCACGATGATGCCCAGGTCAGCCGTGGGCAGGAAGGCAAAGTCCGAGGTAAAGCCCATGGTGTTGCCGCCATGTTCGATCATGGGCAGCCCCTTGTACTCGCCCACAAGCCAGCCAAGCCCGTAGGAGACTTCGGCGCTCATCTTCACCTGGGGCTCACGCGTCACGAGCAGATTCTCTTCCGAGACAACGCGTGTTCCGTCGGGCGCGACACCGGTGCTTAGCTGCGTGACCATGTACTTGGCCATGTCGTCGAGCGTGGACCAGAGGCCGCCCGCGGGCGCGATCGGCTGCAATGTCTCCTCGACGGTAAGTGGAATCGGCACGTACTCGGAGTGCGCGTTATAGGCGTGGGGTGTGGCGTATTCACCGCGTGCAGTCACATCCTCAAACGAGAGTGTTGTGTTCTCCATGCCAATGGGGCCAATCACCCTCTCGCGCAGCGCCTTGGTATAGGCCGCATCCGGGTCGCTCATGCCCGGTTCGGCAGCAAGACCGGCGATGTAACCAGCCGTCGCCACCATCTGGTTGCTGTACTGGAACGCCTCGCCAAACCTGGTGAAGAATTCGAAGGTGCTGAGCGACGATATGTCTTCTGTTGCGCTCAGTTCGTTTGCATTAATCAGGAACTCAAAGTCGCGCCGCGGCACCCCGGTGCACGCGCAGACGAGGTTGCGCATGGTGATCGACTTGCTTAACTCGGGGTCCATCACGGCAAACGATGGGTAGAGCTGCTGTACAGGCGTATCCCAGGTCATCAGGCCGTCATCGACCAGTGTCCCCATCATCATCGTGGCGAAACTCTTGCTTGTGGAACCGATCATCATCTGCATGTCGGTGCGCATGGGCGTCTGCGTCTCGGAGTCCGAGAAGCCAAAGGCCTTCTCGTAGACCAGTTCACCGCCGCGCACCACACCTAGCAGGGCGCCGGGCACCTCGAATTTGGCCTGTGCGTCGCCGATGAACGCCTCCCAGGTCGCAATGATTTCATCCGTCATCTCGGCGGGCTGCACGTCGGCCAGGTTCAGTCGCTCGCGCGCGAGGATGTTGAAGCCCGAGTCGATGATGCTTAGCTGCGCGCCGCGCCGCTGCGCCGCCTCCAGCGTGACGTCGTAGAGCTGCACATAGTTGACGCCGCCGAAGAGTAGCGCTGCGGCCTGCACAATACGGTTGTCGTCGCCCGTGTCATAGGAGTAGACAAGCAGCTCCTCCACGCCTTCGGGGGCGGGCGGGGTAACCGTCTGATCGATGGGCAGGTCGAAGCCAGGTTGCGCAAACTGCCACGCGTCGGCAATCGCTATAGCCTGGTCGACCGTGGTTGAGGTGAGCAAATAGACGGTTATCTGCTGTTCGGGGTCCTGAAGGGTGACGAATCCCTCCTGCGGGGTCACTGTCCAACTCGTTGGCACCGGTACGGACCAGAGGCCGCTTGGGTCGGTGTAGATTTCGCTGATGCCCGACGCTTCGGCGGCGGGCGCGACTGCCTCGGCGGGTGCACGGTCGGTACGCGCCAGCGCGAATGCGCCTTCCTGCCCGGCCTGCGCGAAGACGCCTGCGATCGTGCCGTCGCCGTCAAGCGCGCCATCGAAACTCGCCTGCTGCGCGCCATCCAGGATGGTGAACCGCACGTTGGGCAGGTTGACCTCCAGATTGCCCACCGGCAGCCCGATGGCATTCTGCTGGGGGATGTCGAGGGTGGCGTTGTAGCCACCGCCTTCCTGCGCTATGTGCAGGTCGACGGCCAGTTCAATCCCGGCGATGGCGATGGAACCCGTCCAATCACCCGCGAAGGCATCCGCGGCTTGTACAGCCGCGGGCGCGACAGCAGGGGCCTCGGCGGCCGGCGCGGGCACTGTGGCGGCGCTGGGCGCCTGAATGGGGACGCACGCCGCCAGCAGCAGCAGCGCCAGGAGAGAAGGGAGAAGGGTCGCGCCCCAACGGCGCGGCAAGACTGAACTTCGAATCACTGTATGCTCCTAACTTTGCTTTGGTGGGAGATTGGCTTTGCGCACCATCGGTTTGCATGCGCACCCACGCTTCCATCATAGGCCACGCATAGGGTGGTCGCCACTATCAGAGGTTATGATGCGAGGGGAGGTGGGGGATATAGAGAAGCAGCTCACCACGTAGGCGCCGGCAGGGTGCCGGCGCGCGTGCGGGAAACTCACCGTGCTCACAAGTCACATGAATGTGTGGCTGTTCTTCCTCACGCGAGAAGAAGAAACAAAAGCCGGTTCGCGCTGCACCGTTGGACTCACACCAGAGATTCCGTACTACGCTTGATGGCTGCCATATGATTTCGCCTTGTTCGCGCCAATGAGTATACCGCGGGCTTTTGCCGTCGCCGCCGCGCATATGGATAAAAAAGCGGGCGGGGGCAAGTGGGCCCCCCCGCCGCTTTTACGTAATTCACAAACCCTTGGGCGA
>CAYJNV010000387.1:0-3265 GCA_964370975.1 uncultured Caldilineaceae bacterium
TGGTAACGCTTCGCACAGGTACAGGCGCGCGTTACCAATTACCAATTCACCAATTACCAGTCCACCAGTCCACCAGTCCACTCAATGCGGCGCATGCTCGAGCGCCGGCTCGCTCGAGGTGAAGTCGCGCGCCACTCTGTCGGTGTAGTTGGCCAAGAGCGCCTGCACGCGCGCCGGGTCGTCCGAACGCACTATCAGCCCCACATGATGCTTCTTGTGCAACCGCCACACCACCTCGGGGTCGTTGTAGGCGCTTGCGTCGGGCCACTCCTGACGCGCCAGCGACACCAGCAAGCCCGCAAAGTGCTGTTCCGTGGCGGGCGGTGCATACTCCTCGTGCAGCGCCTGCGCGACCTCCAGGCGGGCCCACTCGCGCCAGAGGTTGACGCCCGTCGCATGCTCAATCATCAGGTCGATGCTTGCGCCACCGACGCGCGCCGCCGCCTCGAGGAAGTAGAATCTGCCGTCGGCGAGGCTGTGGATGAATTCAATGTGCCCCACACCGCGCCGCATGTGCAACGCTCGCACCACGGCGCGGTTGGTGATGGCCAGTCCTTCCGCCTCGGGCGAGGTGGCCGCGATATTGCTCGTGGCAAAGACGCCTCCGCCGTGGTAGACGGCCATGGGTGGCACGCCATACTTGCTTGCCGCCGAAAAGAGCACCTCGCCATCCCAGATCACCGAATCCACATGATAGACGTCGCCCGGGATGAATTGCTCAAGCAGATGGAACGATTGGCGATCGCCCAGTTCATGGAGGCGAGCCCACAGTTCGTCAGCGTTGTTTAGTTTGCGGATGCCCATGGCGCTCGCCTCGCCCCGCGGTTTGAGCACCCAAGGCGCAGGCACGCGCGCCACAAAATCGGCGACGGCGGCGTGATTCAGCGTATGCACAAAGGGCGGGATGGCAATGCCCGCAGCCTGCGCGGCCACACGCATGGCCAGTTTGTCGCGCACCAGGCGCGCCTCCGAAGCGCCCATGCCCGGCAGCCGCATGTGTTCGCGCAGGTCAGCCGCCGTCTCCACGTCGAAGTCATCGAGCGCCACAATGCGGTCGATGACACGATCGCGAGCCAGGTAACTCACTGCATGGGTGATATCGGGCTGGCGCGAGAGGCCCGGGATCGGCAGGTGGAAGAATTCGTCAATTGCATCACGCGCCCACGGCTCATCCTTAATCTCGTCAATTGTCACAAGGATGACGTGCGCACCCAACCGTTTGGCTTCCGTGAGGAAGGGATTGCCTTTGAAATAGCTGCCGAGGCAGAGGATGGTGGGAACGCTGGGGATCTGTTCGCTCTGTGGGCGGGTGGGGTCGGCGGACATAGGCGTATCCTGTGAGCGTAGGTCGGCGGTCTCGGGGGCGAACCGCCGGGCGGAAACGGAAGCACTGCTGCCGAGCCACAGTGCCGAGCCTCATTACCCCTATCTTACCCGGCGGCGGGCAACCATTCAAGTGTGCAAAATTGGCCGGGAGTGGGGTGCGGTTGTGAAAAGCTCGCGCACCACTAGGGAGCCGTGGGGAGCCGTGTAATGCGCACCCAACGCACCAACACACCTGCCGCTTGTGGTAAAATGCACGAACGCTTGGCGCCCGAGAGGCGCAATGTGTTGGAGAGCAATTTCATGGACCTGAAGCTCACGCGTTTCGCCAAATTCGCCTGGTTCTATCTGGTGCTCAACGTCATCGTCATCGTCTGGGGCGGCATTGTGCGCGCCACCGGTTCGGGGGCAGGCTGCGGGGCGCACTGGCCCACGTGCAACGGCGCGGTCATTCCCTCGGGCGCGTCATGGCACACGTGGGTTGAATTCTCGCACCGCATGAGCACCGGTTTGCTTGGCATCATGACGATTGTGGTGGTCGTGTGGGCGCTGCGCGCCTACCCGCGCGGCAGCCTGGTGCGGCTTGGTGCGTGGCTGACCGCCTTATTTATCATCACCGAGTCGGCGATTGGCGCAGGCCTTGTGCTGCTTGAGTTGGTTGCCTACAACGTATCCATTGCACGCGCCTACTGGATGGCGGGCCATTTGCTCAACACGCTGGGTCTGCTGGGGGTGGTCACGCTCATGGCCTGGTGGGCATCCGGCGGGGAGAGGCTGCGACTGCGGCGGCAGGGCGTGGTGGGCTGGACGTTGCTGGTTGCCATTCTGGCGATGTTCGTGCTGGGGGCCAGCGGCGCGGTGGCCGCGCTGGGCGATACGCTGCTTGAAGGGCTGGTCGAGGGCAAGGACGCAGCCAACCTGATGGCGCGGCTGGCGTCAGCGGGCATCTCTCCGGCCGAAGCGGCGATTGTGACGGGCCTCGTCGAGATGCGCATCTACCACCCCGTGATTGCCGTCGTTTCTGGGTTGCTTGTGGCGCTGGCCGCGTGGGTGGCGCGCACCCAGCGCCCCTCACTTGCGACGCGCCGTTTCTCTACGGCGCTCTTTGCGCTCTTTGTGGCGCAACTACTTGTCGGTACTGTCAACGTCGCGCTCAAGGCGCCAGTCTGGATTCAGATGGTGCATCTGCTGATGACCACGCTGATCTGGATCCTGCTTGTGCTGCTGGCAGCGGTGGCGCTGGATCATCATCTCGCCCCAGCCAGGGTTGGCAAGGGGACCGTCACACAGGCGCCGGCCACAGACGCACCGGGCAGCGCGGCGTAGGTGCGGCAGCATTGGCGCTGTGTAAGCGCGGTTCCAATGCGGACGAAAGCCATTTGACATTCGTACGCATCTTTCCTATACTCGCATTCATCAGCCTCTATGGCTGCTCCAATCCAATCTTGCCCCTTGCCTGCCCTGTCGGCCCTCCCGATTTTGGGCAGGCACGCACTCATCACTCCCGGTCCAGCAATGGGCCGGGAGTCCTTTTATTGATTGAGTATTGGAGCGACTCACAGGAGCGCGCCAGTCCTCAATCATCAATTTTCAATCCTCAATCGTCAGTACCCACCCCACCCTCCTCCCACCGCGTCGCGCTGACATCGTCGTGACGCAGGGTGCGCACGGCGCTGCGCTCAACGCGCATGATCAGGCCGCACGCGGGGTCAGGGCATGCCACAAGGCTGTCGCTCTCCATCCAGTCGGCCGGGTGGTTCTGCCGCTGCTTGGCCGGCAGCAACGGCAGCGTGGACTGGAGCGCATAGAGACAGAAGTCCCTGCCCGGCGGCAGCGAGAGTTTGCCCCCCTGCACGTAGAAGCAGTCGCCAATGGCCATTGCACAGGTGCAGTGACCGTCAATGCGCTCCACACGAATGGTCAGGTCATAGAGCTGGAACTC
>CAYJNV010000388.1:0-3260 GCA_964370975.1 uncultured Caldilineaceae bacterium
GCGACGAACAGCCTGCGCGCCTCGGTCCAGGCAATTGACGCCATTGTGAAGGCGTTGCAGAAGATCGACGACGCGCAGGAGACGCTCGAGTCCACGCGCGAGGATGCGGCGCAGCTTGCCGCCGCTGAAGAGGTCGTGCGCGACGTGGAAGAATATCTGCTCCAGGAAGAAGAACTCTCACGCGTCTTCTACAATGATCTCGCACTCGTCGCATCCCGGAGAGACTTCGCCGGCGGCGCATCCGTGCTGGACCTGCGCAATCAGCGCGAAGCGGTTGTGGAGCAGGTGCGGCAGACACTTGCACAGGCGCGCAGCGATCTGCAGGCCGTTCGAGACGCAGTCGCACGCGTGCCCGGCGAAGAGCACGAACTTGACCAGGCGAAGCTCAATGCTGCCGCCGCCCGGACGGGTGTCGTCGCTGCCGCCGATACGGAGATCGCGCGCATCGATGCACAGCAGGCGCTGCGCGCGCTTGCCGGTGGCGAAGAAGTGCTTGCCGAACTCAAGGCCTCCGTTGCCGACGGCGCCAAACTCAAGGGTCTTCTCGAGGCGCTTGGGGTTGGCCGCCTCAAGAACTGGCTCAAGAATGGCGCGATTGGGGCCGTCAAGGCCGTCGCGCTCCTCGACGCGTTGGGCAAGGATAAGCTCAAGACCTTCGTCTTTGATGTGGGCCAGGGCTGGTGCGACACGCTCGTAGGCACAATGAGCGTCACTGACATTGTCGACCTCGCCGATGACACCAAACTCGGCACCAAGAAGCTGGCCGAACTGATTTCAAGCTTCGGCTTTCCCAACTTCCTCAAGCTGGTCACGGCGATTACGCTTGTCGAGGTCAAGGCGCTTAGCGATCAGTTCAGCAAGGTGGAATTGGGCAAATCCAAGCTCACCGTTGACCAATTGATTGATCTGCATACCAAGTTCACAATTGCCAAACTCAAGCACTGGTACACGACCTTCGGCCCCGAGTCAATTCATGATTTCCTGACCAAATTCACCGCCGATACACTTGATGTCTTCATCACAGCGGTGGGCGAACCGCGCTTCGAAGTGCTGGTGCGCGACAAGTTGCTCAAGGCCAACGCGCTGCACCACTATGGCGCTCCCTTCCTCAAGGATTTTGTGGGCGTCAATGCAGCGTCGATGAACCATCTCAACAATGCAACCGTGATTTACAACACTGATGGCAAGGGCAACCGCATTTCGGGAGGCCACGACCCGGCGGCTTTCAATGCGGAATTGAACCGCGTGATTAGGCCAGCCGTCGCCCCTGTGATGAACGGCCCCGTAGTCGTGACGCCTGCAGTCACCCGAGTCCTTGCCGGCAGGTCGTTCAACCCGGTTGCGGTTGGCACCGAATGCACAAAGGTCGACTACGAACTCAACAACTTCGACGGCACCGTCCTGGGCGGCGGCCAAAAGACTTTGATCAACACGCTGATTGCGCAGCAAGCCACATGGCAGGCGCGCGGCAACGAGGCGATATGGAGTTCGATCCGGGCGCTCAACTGCGACACGGCAACCCGCCAGTGGAGCGGTTCATCGGCTAGTGGCTTCGCCTTTACCGGCTACCTTGCCATGAACTTGAAGTCTGTAGCCACGTTCTACCCGTCCTAAAGTGATACCAGTGTGAATACAATATCTCAACGCAATGCCACAAAGAACGCAAAGAAACGCAATGTAAAGGCCTCGCCTCAGAACGAGCTTACTTGTTGCTGTTCTTTGCGTTTCTTCGCGTTCTTGGCGCCTTTGCGTTGAGATGTGTTTTTCTGCGGCTTTCACCCCGGTATCATTCTAGTCGGCAATCGCCAGTCAAGAGGCAGGTGTCGCAGTGAATCGAGTCCCGCTCCCACCCGAAATCGCCGATGGCATACGCTTTCGCTGGATGGGCGGCGCGCATGGCGTGCTGCTTGTGGCTGTGCTGCCCGATAATTTTGACACGGCCGACGTGACGGTGCGCGCCGTGCTGCCGGGGTTCTTCAGCGTACGCAAATTTGACGAGGTCACGGGCCTCACCAAACACATTCGCATGCGCCGCTCCTATGGCACCGACGCGCGCGGTGTCATCTTTCACAACCCGCCACATGCGAGCGACGCGCGCCAGGTGGGCTTCAGCATTGAAGATGGCACGGACAATGAACTGCTGCTTGGCGAGGCGGCATTCATCGCGCTGGCGGCGCGCTGGCTGGGTGCGCTGCGCGATGGCGCACTCGACAGCGACGACCCGGCGACCTGCGCCGACTGGTGGCCCGAGTGGGCTGCCAATGTCGCCGACATCGAACGCAGTGCCGCCGCCCCCGCGTGAGCGTGCGCGCGTTTGCAGCAAACCCGTGCCTCGCTTCCGCCGGCGGAAGCGAGGCTTTGCATTGGCGTGCGGCGCGCCCCGTGTATAATGGCGAAACACCATAGTTCCGCCGTCATCCCCAGCGAGGAGCACGCGATGGGTAACCAGGCGCTGGTTGAGATTGCGCAGGAGCTTGAACGCCTGCGCGCCGAGGGGCTCTACAATCGAATCCGCACCCTCGAGTCGCCCATGGGTGGTCATGTGCGCATCGAAGGGCGCGACCTGCTCAACTTTTGCGCCAATAACTACCTGGGACTTGCCAACCACCCGCGCATTCGCGCCGCCGCCGCTCGAGGCATAGAGGAATTCGGCGTGGGGCCGGGCGCAGTGCGCTCAATCGCCGGGACCACCTTGCTCCATGTACGGCTTGAGGAGCGGCTGGCCACCTTCAAGAATGCAGAGGCGTGCGTCACCTTCCAGAGCGGTTTCGCAGCCAATCTTGCCACCATTCCGGCGCTGGTCGGGCCGGGCGACCTCATCTTCTCCGATGAACTGAATCACGCGTCAATCATCGACGGCTGCCGTCTCAGCCGCGCGACGGTCGTCCGTTATGCGCACAACAATGTGGCTGATCTGGAACGCGCCATCGCCGAAAATGCCGCCGACAGGCGCCGTCTCATCATCACCGACGGCGTCTTCAGCATGGATGGCGATATCGCGCCCCTCGACCGCATTGCCGACGTGGCCGAAGCGCACGGTATCCTGCTTATGGTGGACGATGCCCACGGTGAGGGCGTGCTCGGGCGCGGCGGCCGCGGCATTGTCGACCATTTCGGCTTGCACGGCCGCGTCCATGTGGAAGTGGGCACACTGAGCAAGGCCTTCGGCGTCGTGGGCGGGCTGGTCGCCGGCAGCCGCGTGATTGTGGAGTGGCTGCGCCAGCGCGGCCGCCCCTTCCTCTTCTCCAGCGCCATGACCG
>CAYJNV010000389.1:0-3246 GCA_964370975.1 uncultured Caldilineaceae bacterium
ACTTGTCAGTGCCCATAACACGCTCCAGGAAACAAGGGTCCGTGCTGATAGCTGATTAATCAAGTTCGGCGGGGGTGAGGAAGCCCTCGCTGGCCGAGGCGACACCGATCTTCCAGGCGGCAAAACGCATGGCGCGCGCCAACGCGGCGTGCGCGCGCATGCCGCGCCAGTAGCCGTCCACAAAGCAGCCAAAGAGCGCATCGCCCGCGCCGACGGTGCTCACAATTGGTCGCAACGCAACGGCGGGTAGATGGGCCAGGACGTCTGTGGTGCGTTCTGCCAGCAGGGCGCCCTCCGCGCCCATACCAATCACCAGCACCTCGGGCGCGTAGCGCGCCATGACCGCGCGCGCCCATTCGGCAGGGGTCACGGGCAACTGCTCGTGACTCATAAAGAGAATGTCGGCCGCCTGCATGAAGTCGGCGTTGTACGCGTCGTCCAGGTCGCTCAGCGCGTGCACATCGCTGGCGATTGGCTTGCCCGCGGCGCGTGCGCGCACCAGAAAGGGGCGCGCAAAATTGATGTTGCAGAGCACACAGCCAGCCGCCTTGGCCAGCGCTGCTTCAAATCGGAGTTCTGGATAGCGGCAATTCTGGATATTCTTGAGGTCGGTGAAGATCTGTCTCTTGCCTGCGGCGTCGTAGAGGATCACCGACTGGCAGCTCTGCGGCAGCATGGCAATGACGCCGTCGCTTTCCAGACCGGCGGCAGCCAGGGCACTGCGCACGAGCGCGCCCGCGGGGTCGTCGCCAAGCAACGAAAGCAGATTGACGTCGTTGCTCAGCACGGCCAGCGCCTTGCTTACATTGTAGCCAACGCCCGCCGCCGCCGCACCAATGCCAAAGAAAGGGTAGCTCACCGGATGGTAATCGATTGGAAAGCCATCGACGCGCAGCGTGGTTTCCAGATTGACGAGCCCCGCAACCAAGATCTGCGCCATGGTCGGCTCACCCCTTACGCAACCGATAGAATCTGCTCGAAGTTGGGCATTGCCTGCGGATAGCCGGGATGCTGCTTGGCCGCATTGAGCGCGTTGTGAATAACGTGGTAGGAACGCCAATAGCGCTCGTTGCGTTCATCAACCGGAACGTAGCCCTGGCGACGAGCAGCGAGAATAAGCCCTTGCACGTAGAGCGTGATGGGGGGCACCTTCAGGAGCAATTTGTCGAAACGTTCTACCTTACCGCGTGCGCGGGCGCGCAAAATCGAGAGCCAAGCGCCCAGTTCATCCACGAAGAGGTCAATCGGATCAACATCATTGTCGTAGATGGCCTTGCCCACGAGTACGATGGGCGCAGTGGATTCGAGCTCAATCGTGCTGCACAGCTCGTCGTTCTGCACGTGGGCGTAGCCACCCAGACAGTAGAGGTTGAGCGAACTGTGCTGTATGCTCTCGATGTGAATCATGCCGGGTGCAACCGCCACAAGCGACATGTTGCGGATCGGATAGCTGAAAATCGTGTGGCCGATGCCACTTGCCCCCGGAACTGGCAACGTTGCCTGCAAGGCGTGGGCTGTGCCCTTGACTGTGGCGGGAAAGAGATGGATGTCGACGTGCTTTGGTCCCAAATCATGCGGATCCGCAGCGGGATAGAGGACAATTGTTTCCTGAACTCCCATGACCTGGATCTCTCCTGTAATGATCCCGGCCAGCCGGAGCTAGACGGATTCCTGCTGGTCCCAGAGTTGGCGTGTAAGTTGGGCGTGGCCGACGTGCTGTGCGGCATGCTCAAGCGCATGATTGAGCAACCAGGCAACCGTGAAGTTGCGATCATGTCGTGCCGAGTAGCGTTCCTGTGCCAGGTCATCGAGCGTGAGCGGCTCGATGAACGCGGTGGCCTCAGCCATGGCGGCGTCCAGTAGGGCGATCAAACTGGCAGCATCGACCTGGTGCGTGGAAAATTCGCTGTCGCGATTGCGCTGTGACGGTCGTCTCTCAAGCAAGTCGCCGAGCAGGTAGCGCTGTGCGCCGGCCACGTGGACGACCAGAACCGTCAGCGAGTTTGCGTCAGGTGTAGGTGACCAGTCCAGCGCCGCCGCAGGAGCTTCCAGCAGGGTCTGCTTCAGCGCTACGTGCTGGCTGCGCAGCGCCTGCAAGTATTCCACAAAATAGGTGTGCATGTTGCGTCTCGCAATCAATGAAGTAAGGGTGCCGAAAAGTCGTGCGCGTGCACAAATTGGAATAGACCGCGCATTTGTTCATTTTATCACAAACGGAGCGACCATGTTGTATGCGCGTCGCTCCAACTTTGAGAGGAGAGCATCATGGTAGACAAGCTACGCTGGGGCATTCTGTCAACCGCAGAGATCAACGACTCGGTGCTCGGGCCGCTGCGCGAGGCCAAACGCAGCCAACTTGTCGCGGTGGCAAGCCGCGGCTTGGAGAAGGCAAAGGCCTACGCCGACGAGAAGGACATTGGCCGAGCCTATGGCAGCTATGAGGAGCTCATTCGTGCCGATGATATCGACGTAATCTACAACCCGCTCCCCAATACCATGCACGAGGAGTGGACAGTCGCTGCGCTGCAGGCGGGAAAGCACGTGCTTTGCGAAAAGCCCCTGGTCACCGACGAAGAGCAGCTTGACCGCATCGAGGCGGCGCAGCAGGCGTCGGGCAAAATTGTCTTCGAGGCCGTCAAGTATCTTCACCACCCGCAGACGTGGCAGATCATGCAGTCTCTGCAGAGCAACGAATGGGGCAAGCTGCAGATGATTCAAGGGTGGCTGCACTTCTATTTGCCGCCGGAGGATCAGGACAACATCCGCTTGCAGCCGCAGATGGGCGGCGGTGCATACTGGGATCTTGGCGTATACCCGGCGGGCTACGCAATCTCGATCACCGGCGGCGCCGCCCCTGAGGAGGTCTACGCATTTCAGCACAAGGGCGATTCCGGCGTCGACATTTCGATGAATGTGCAGATGCGCTTTGCGACCGGTGCGAGCGCGCAAATCAGCTGCAGCTTCCGCACCCCTTGGCGCGATGACATCTTCATTGCATGCGACAGCGCCGTTGTGCATGTGCCAGTGCCCTTCAGTGCAGGGGAGGACGGCAAGGAGAGCCACTACAGCGTGACAAGGCTGCAAAAGGGCCGTGAAGACACTGTGACGGTCGCACCGCGCAACCCATTCCTGGGCGAGGTGGAGCAGATGGAAGCCTGTGTGCTGGATGGCGCTCAACCGATCACCTCACTCGAATTGAGCCGCGCGTTCGTGCAGACGGCGCTGGCAGTCTACGAATCAGCGAAC
>CAYJNV010000390.1:0-3244 GCA_964370975.1 uncultured Caldilineaceae bacterium
GTTGTAGACTGTCACTCATCAATCATTGACTACTGAAGATCAGTCATCATTGATCAATGATCATTACTCAGTTCCCCGAGGACTTATGCGCCACGATGTTACGTTGGCCCAATTGCGGGCATGGCTGCTGCGCTACGCCGACCGGATTGATGAGCAAGCCGATCAACTTACCGAACTTGACGCAGCGATTGGTGACGCCGACCACGGGGCCAACATGGTGCGCGGCATGAGCAAGGTGCGCATGCGTCTGCTCGACAGCGATGAGCCTGCCGAGGATGTGGCCGATCTCTTCCGCACGGTGGCTATGACGCTCATCAGCAGCGTGGGCGGTGCGGCCGGGCCCCTCTACGGCGCGTTCTTTCTGCGCGCCGCGCAAGAGCCCGCGGTGGCCGGTTGCAGCACTGTTACTGCCAGGGAACTCGCCGTAATGCTCCACGCGGGGGCCGAAGGCGTGCAAAACCGCGGCAAGGCTGCTCTGGGCGAGAAGACCATGCTCGACGTCCTCTTTCCGGCCGTCGATGCGCTCGAGCAAGCAGCAGCCGACGGACTTGTGTTGACAGAGGTTGTCAACGCTGCTGTAGAGGCCGCACGCGCCGGGCTGCACGCCACCATCGCAATGGAGGCGCGCAAAGGACGCGCCAGTTACCTCGGGCCGCGCTCTGTGGGCCACCAGGACCCCGGCGCCACCAGCAGCTACTATTTGTTCGAGACGTTAGCTGCCACGCTGGCAGAAAGCGCCCCAGCCTAGCTGAAGCCATGCACTGATTTTTCACTGGCTGCTGCGCTGCTTGAAACGCCCCGGGGACTGACTGTTTGGCGCGTCGCGACCCACACCGAGCCATCAACCGCCACATCAAGACAGCAGGTGTGCATGATGCCGGACTCGCTTTTGCAGAGCGATCGAGAAATGCATGTCTACAATGACAGTGTCGAGCGGTACGCGATGCTGGCGGCGCGGATCGCATCGCTCGTCCAGGCGGCGGTTGTGCAGCTCTGGGCGCGCGGCACGGTGCCAACCGCCGAGCGCGTGGCAGATCTGGGGCCGGAACCCGTGGCCACGGTGCGCGCGGCGAGCAAAGCCATGCCCAGCGCAACGGCCGGGTCCGCCCGCTCATTTACGCATTCCAGGACAGAAGGGCGCTCCCCATGCGCACAATCGTAGGCGCACTCGATTCCGGCACCAGTTCCACACGTTTCATGCTCTTTGACGAGCGCGGCGTGGTACTCGCCGCCGACCAGCGCGAGCACCGCCAGATCTTCCCCCGCAGCGGCTGGGTGGAGCATGACCCGCTGGAAATCTGGGAGCGGGCGCGTGAGGTCATTGGCGCGGCCATGGCCAAAGCGGAAATTGACGCGCCCGACATCGCCGCGGTGGGCATCACCAACCAACGCGAGACGACCATTGTGTGGGACAAGCGCACAGGCGAGCCTGTCTACAACGCCATCGTCTGGCAGGACACCCGTACGGCGGGTTTCTGCGAACAAATGGAGCAACATGGCCACGCCGATCTCTACTATCAGCGCACGGGCTTGCGGCTGGCCACCTACTTTGCCGGCCCCAAAATCCGCTGGATTCTGGACAACGTGGAGGGCGCGCGCGCCCGCGCAGAGGCAGGTGAATTGCTCTTCGGCACGGTGGATTCGTGGCTTATCTGGAACCTCACAGGTGAACATGCCACAGACGTGACGAACGCCTCGCGCACGCTGCTCATGAACCTGGAAACCCTGGCGTGGGACGACGAATTGCTGGCCATTATGGGTGTGCCGCGCGTTATGTTGCCGCGCATTTGCCCCAGCAGCGATGCCAGCGCGTACGGCGAAACTTCCTTCGCCGGCCCCTTCCGCGGCGAGGTGCCGTTGACCGGCGTTCTGGGCGACCAGCAGGCGGCCACCGTGGGACAGACCTGCTTTGCCCCTGGCGAGGCCAAGAACACGTACGGCACGGGCTGCTTCATGCTGCTCAATACGGGCAGCGAAATTTTGCACAGCAACAACGGCTTGCTGACGACGGTCTGTTACCAGTTTGCAGGGCAGCCCGCCGTCTACGCGCTGGAAGGCTCAATCGCCATGGCCGGCGCCACGATACAGTGGCTGCGCGACAATCTGCAGATCATCCGCCACGCTAGCGAGACCGAGGCATTGGCGCAAACGGTGGACGATACCGGCGGCTGCTACGTGGTGCCTGCGTTCTCGGGCCTCTTCGCGCCGTACTGGCGCAGCGATGCGCGCGGCGTAATTGTGGGGCTAACGCGCTATGTTGAGCGTGCCCACATCGTGCGCGCCGCGCTCGAGTCGATCTGCTACCAGACGCAGGAGGTGCTCGAGGCGATGAACAGCGACAGCGGCGTACCCCTGCGCTTGCTCAAGGTGGATGGAGGCGTCACGGCCAACAACTTTCTCATGCAGCGCCAGGCCGACATTCTGGGTGTTGAGGTGGTGCGTCCGCAGGTGGCCGAGACGACGGCGCTGGGCGCGGCCTATGCGGCGGGGCTGGCCGTGGGCGTGTGGCCAAGCCTCGAGAGCTTGCGCGCTAACTGGCAGGCCGACCGCACCTGGCAGCCGCAAATTGACGACGCTGCGCGCGCCGCCGGCCTGGCCGGCTGGAAGAAGGCCGTTACCCGCACCTTCGACTGGGCGTAACAGCATCTATCTATGTACGCCGAAGCGGCAGATGAGGCAGGACACCAGCACATTGCATCTTTTGTGTAATTTCTGCTGTTACCGTTGTTCCTGAGTATCAGCCAGTTGAGGCACCGGAGATGGCAGCAGCGTCGTTCGTCAACCTGGTGATCATCTCGCACTCGGCGCAACTGGCCGAGGGCGTGTGCGAGATTGCGCAACAGATGGCGGGTGATGATGTGCAGATTGCCGCCGTGGGAGGCTTGTGCACCGGAGATGGCCACACCGTGTTGGGCACCGACCCGCTACGCATTGCAGACGCCGTGCGTCGCCTGTGGACGCCCGCGGGCGTGCTCCTGCTTGTCGACATGGGCAGTGCAGTGCTCAGCGCCGAGGAGGGACTCGCCATGCTGCCTTCCGGCCAGCAGCCCTGTTGCCATATCAGCAATGCGCCGCTGGTGGAGGGCGCGATTGTGGCTGCCGTGGAAGCGGGGCTGGGTCGCACGCTGGAGCAGGTCAACGCCGCTGCCGAAGCCGCGTCCACACTCCGCAAGGTATGACTAGAATTCTGACGCAAAGATACTGTGTTGAAAGTCAAGTAGCAACCGAAGCGAAAGTGGGGTCG
>CAYJNV010000391.1:0-3241 GCA_964370975.1 uncultured Caldilineaceae bacterium
TGAATCGCCTCAAGACCGTGCCGCAACTGGCTGTCAAGTTGCCCATCCTCGTGCAGCGCGCCAAGCGCGCTGCCAAACGCTTTGACCCCACGCAGGATGCGCGCAGCTACCTCCTCAACAGCGGCTTTGGCACACTGCCCGATGAACAGGACAGCCCCGGACTGGTCAAGGTCTTCTTCGACGCCCAGCACGACTATCTGCGCGACCGTCTGTACATGGTGGCGGGGCTTGTGAAGGGGCCGTGCGGCGAGCGGTCAGTCGTGGAGATGCTGGACGCACCCGGCGACGAGGCCGAGGAGCGGGCTTTGCTAACGCGCTGGGTCGCCGGTGTGCTTGGGGCCGTGCGTGAGGTTGCCGCAGGCGAAAGCTCGCCCATTCACCTCTACTGCTTCAACTCTTACGACCAGCGCACCCTGCTCGAGGCGCTCAAGCGCCATTTGGACGCCGTGGCGGGACTGCCTGGCTTCTTCGACCTGATGACGCAGCACCCTGCGCTCAGCCAGCCCATAATCTCGTTCCTGGCGCGCGAACTCGAGCTGCGCATGAACCTGGGCGCCGTGTGTGCGCCTCTGCACGATGCCGCGCGCCAGCTCGGCTTCGACTGGGGCGGCGATGGCGCACCCTACTACCAACTCTTTCGAGCGCGCATCTTCGACAACCGCCGTGACATTGTGCGGGCGTGGGATGGCACAATCCACGACGCGCCCGCTTCTGTGCCGCGAGGCGACCCGCGCCGCATCACAATTGAGTCGGCAAGCCGCTTCACCTCACAGATTCCCCTTGAGTACGCCTACGCTGCGTGGGGCAGATTGCCCGATAGCCAGGAAGAGCGTGGTCTTCTCAAACCATTTCGCGCAGTCACGATGGAGCACTTGTGCGGCTTCGCGGCGCAGCGCGTGCGCGCACTCGCTCACATCGAAGGCAGGCTCTCGAAGGCGCGCTTTATTGACAAACCGGGCATGGACCTGACTGCACTCGGAGCCGATGACGCCCCGGCCACGAGCCTGGCGCAAAGCCTGCGCGAGTTCCTCTTCATGGAGCACCACGCCGCGCTGCAGGCAAAACTACAGACCCTTGCTCTACCCATTGACCGGCGTGTGCAGACGGGTCTCGCCCTGCTCCTGCGCTGCACCGCTATAGAGCATGATGAGGCCAGCTTTGAGGTTGCTTTTGAGGAGCTGGGGCTGGAGCCAGAGCTCGTCATGAACGGGTTGCGCTTGAAGGAGAGCGGCTGGGTTGCCCTACCTCGGCCAACAAGCTTAAACATGGTCGGCTGGCAATTGTCGAGGCTGTGGAAGAGAGGTCCATTCGCCTGCGACTGCTGAGTGCGACCTTCAAAGGTTCACGCTTCCGCTACTATCACGACTACAAACTGATGCCAGCGCCGGGCCAGCTCTACACCATGGATGAGATGGCCGACGATCTCAACGCCGACAAGGCGCTGGCGGCTCTCAACAACGTTGCCGGCAATGTCTTCTACCAGTGGCTGCTTGAAGCGCCGCCTATGCGCAACGCCGTGCCCGTTATCAATGCCGAAGACTTTTTCAATATCGTCCACCAGGTTGAAAGGCCACACCGTCTTACGGCGCCACAGCAGCGCATCATCGGCGAGCGACTCAATGCACCCTTGCTGCTGGTGCAGGGGCCGCCGGGTACAGGCAAGAGCCACACCATCGGCTGGGCGGTGATTTACCGCATGATGAATGCGGCGGCAACGGGCCAGCCCTTCCGCGTGGCCGTTGTCTGCAAAACGCACAATGCCGTCAACATCGTGCTCGAGTCGATTGCCCGCAAGTACCAACGCCTCCTGGCCTACCGCTTGAAAGGGATGACGACGGGTATTGCCCTCTTCAAGCTTGTAAACAATGAAGGCGACGATGCGCCCGCAGGGGTACTGCGCTGCGTGGCGAGTCAGCGCGCCGCCGTAGACAAGCTCTTTGACGAGCCGTGGCTGGTCGCGGGCGGTACACCTGGCGGGCACTTCACGGCCGCCAAGAACTGCAGCGCGGGCGGCAATACTGTCGATTGGGAGCACAAACGCTTTGACCTTCTCGTTATTGACGAAGCATCGCAGATGAGCGTGCCCGAGGGCGTGCTCGCCGGCGCGTGGCTCAAACCGGGCGGTAGTATCCTCGTGGTGGGCGACCACCGCCAGATGCCGCCCATTGTTGCGCATGCGTGGGAGACCGAAGAGAAGCGCACCGTGGCCGCCGCGCAGCCGTACCTCTCGCTCTTCGAGACGCTGCTGGGGCGCGGAGTCGCACGCGAATCACTGGACGAGAGCTTCCGCCTGCACAAGGAGATGGCACGCTTTCTGCAGGACAATATCTACGTACACGATGGGATCCACTTCTTCTCCAGGCGCACCTGGCTGCTGGACACCGCGCTGCCCGTCAACGACTTTGTTGACCCGATCCTTGACCCCCGCTTCCCGATTGTGGTGGTGGAGCATGACGAGAACGCTTCGCAGCAGTACAATGTCCTCGAGATGCACATTGTCGCCAACCTGCTCGAGGCTGTGGCGGGCCTGCGCCTTGATGGCATGGATGGCGTTGGCGTGGTAGTGCCGCACCGTGCGCAACGCGCGATGCTGCGCCAGATGTTTCCCGCACTTGCAGCAGCCAATGGTATTGACACCGTAGAACGCTTCCAGGGCGGCGAGCGCGACCTGATCATTGTCACTGCTACGGCCAGCGATCCCGATTATGTCCTGGCCGAAGCGGAGTTCCTGCTCAACCTCAACCGCCTCAACGTTGCATTGACGCGCCCGCGCAAGAAGTTAATTGTGATCGCCAGCCGCGCCGTGACGCAACTCTTGGTTTCAGACCTGGACGTGTTCGAGAACGCTGTGCTCTGGAAGAGGCTCTACTACCAGTTTGTCCAGGAGCCGCTGTGGCAGGGGCAGGTTGGTGGTGTGGGTGTGCAGGTGCGCGGACATGGTGTATGACTCAGGGTTGTGCAGGATTCCGGTTCAACTGCGGGCTCCTCAGAAATGGCATCCGCTTCACGCAAGATTCCTGCTTGGCAGTTGCAGAGGAATGCGACGAAGCTACCGAACCCATTGTGGCAAACGAATGGAATTGGACTGTGTAGACTTACTTGAGCATGCCGAATTGCTTTGACAACTCTTCGGTAACCTAATCTTCCCCGAAACCACTCTTCGTTTCTTCCTGCACACCGAAGGAGCTCCTCCCCACGCTCCCTTCGCAAATACCGCTCAGTTGAAAATGCCGCTGTAGAG
>CAYJNV010000392.1:0-3214 GCA_964370975.1 uncultured Caldilineaceae bacterium
GTCCACCAGTCCACCAGTCCACCAGTCCACCAGTCCACCAGTCAACCAGCCACCATTGTCTTCTGCCCTTCTCAACCAGGAGAACGTGCACCATGACCACACACGATTCGCACCAGCGCACCATCGGCGGCCGCACACTGCGCCCCGAAAGCCTCATGATGTCCTACGGCTACAAGCCGGAACTCTCCGAGGGTTCCATCAAATGCCCCCTCTTTCTCACAAGCACCTTTGTCTTCGCCAGCGCCGAAGAGGGCAAGGCCTTCTTTGAACTCGCCTACGGGCTGCGCAAGAGCAACCCCGGTGAGGAAATCGGCCTGATCTACAGCCGTCTCAACAACCCCGACCTCGAAATCCTCGAGGAGCGGCTCACGCTGTGGGATGGCGCAGAAGCGGCCGCCGTCTTCGCCAGCGGCATGGCTGCGATTAGCACCACCCTGCTGCATGTCGCCCGCCCGGGCGACGTGATCCTCTTCAGTGAGCCGGTCTATGGCGGCACGGACTATCTGCTCAAACATGTGCTGCCGCAGTACGGCATCCGCACCATCGGCGGGCCCGCCCAGCCCGACCCTGGTGCGTTCGCGGCCCTCCTGGACGACCGGGCGATTGGCCCGCACGTCGCACTCATTTATCTGGAGACGCCCGCGAACCCAACCAACGCGCTTGTGGACATCGCCGCGATTGCCAAACTCGCTGCCGCGCACAGCCACACGCGCAAAATCCTCGTGGCGGTTGACAATACCTTCCTGGGGCCACTCTTCCAGCACCCGCTGCAGCACGGCGCTGACCTCGTGCTCTATTCGGCGACCAAGTATCTGGGGGGCCACAGCGACCTGATTGCGGGCGTTGTGCTCGGGCGGCGCGAACTGATCGGCCCGCTCAAGGCGACGCGCACCATCCTTGGCACCATGGCCGACCCCATGACTGGCTGGCAGCTTCTGCGCAGCCTCGAAACGCTCAAGATGCGCATGACGGCGCAAATGAAGAACGCACGCCGCGTGGCCGAGTGGCTCGTCAGGCAGCCCAAGGTTGAGAGGGTCTACTATCTGGGCCATTTGGTCGAAGGCTCGCCCGAGAAGGCGCTCTTTGCGCGCCAATGTCTGGGTGCGGGCGGGATGATCTCGTTTGACATCGACTGCGGCGAGGCGGAGGCCTTCCGCTTCCTCAATGCGCTCAAGCTTTTCCACCTCGCAGTGAGCCTGGGCGGCACCGAGTCGCTGGTGGAGCATCCCGCCAGTATGACCCACTCGGATGTGGACCCCGAGGAGCGCCAGGAGTTGGGCATAACCGACAAGATGGTGCGCCTCTCGATTGGCGTGGAACACTATGACGATCTGATAGCCGACCTGGAGCAGGCTTTGGCGGCCGTCTAGCGCCTGCCAGCTCGAAACAGCTTTGCGCAGAGCACATCCCAATGCGCTATGATGGGCGCGTGAACGAACGAGTGGGCATGCTGAAGAAGATGAAGAGACTCGAGAGGCTGAAGAATCTGAGGATTGTCGTCTACGCGCAGCTGCTGAGCGCGCTGCTGGCTGCGTGCGCGCCGTCAGCGTATGGCACGGCGCTTGTGCCGCTGAGCACGCTCAATCCTCCGGCATACGCTGCCACGCACGCCGCGGTAGCCGCGCCAGCACCCGCCACGCCTGCGCCGCCAACGCCGGCCAATGTGCTGCTGCCCGCCGTGCGCACGGGTGAGACGAGCGCGGCCGCAACTGCGCCTGTCGACGCGTATCCCGCGTACGTGGCAACCGAGTGGTTCAAACTGCTGGTGCAGTTGACGAGGCGCTCGCCGGGCTTCTCACCCCCGGTAGCGGCGCGCGCCTTTGGCTATGCCGGGGTGACCCTCTACGAAGCCCTGGCGCCAGGCATGCCCGGCTATCAGTCGCTGAGCGGTCAGTTGAGCGATATGCCCGTCATGCCGCAGCCGCCTGCCAACGTCGCGCTCTACTGGCCGGCCGTTGCCAACGCGGCCATGGCGCAGATTGCGCGCCAACTCTTCCCCACGATTACCGACACGCCGCTGCGGCTCATCAACAAGCTTGAGCGAAGAATCGATGCAGAATTCACCGGCGAGGCCGAAGCCGATGTGATTGCCGCCTCGCTGGCCTATGGGAGCAGCGTGGCGGATGCGGTCTACGCCTGGTCGCGCAGTGACGGCGGCGACGCGGGCTACATGCACAATGTGGCTGCCGATTACGTGCAGCCCACGGGCACAGGGCTTTGGCAGCCCACGCCGCCCGACTATGCGCCATCGCTACAGCCCACCTGGGGCGATAACCGGCCGCTGGCGCCAGTGGGCACGCAGGCGTGCGCAGCCCCGCCGCCGCCAGAATATTCGACGGATGCGACCTCCGCTTTCTACAGGGAGGCGCGCGAGGTCTATGAGACGGTGCGCCGCCTCACCCCCGAGCAGGAAATGATCGCCCGCTACTGGTCCGACGATGCGGGTGCTACAGCCACGCCGCCCGGCCACTCGCTCTCCATTGCCACGCAATTGCTGGCAGGGGAGGAGAGCACGCTGGCGCAGGCGGCGCTGCTCTATGCCAAGTTGGGCATTGCGCTCAACGATGCCTTCGTTACCTGCTGGCAGACCAAGTATATCTACAACGTTGTGCGCCCGATTACCTACATACAGGCGCAGATTGATCCCAATTGGAACGAGCCGGAGCCGACCGACCCCGTGCGCACCCCCAATTTCCCCGAGTACACGTCGGGCCATTCCGTGGCCTCGCGTGCCGCCGCCGAGGTGCTTACCGAGGCCTTCGGCGACAATTTCCGCTTTACCGACATCACCCACGTGGACCGTGGCATTGCGCCGCGCACCTATTCCTCGTTCTACTCCGCGGCCGCAGAAGCGGCCATTTCACGCCTCTACGGCGGCATCCACTACCGCTCGGCCATCGAGAGTGGCCTGGCCCAGGGCGCCTGCGTGGGCAGGCGCGTGCTTGCGCTGCAATTCCAAAGCCCCTGAAGCCACATTACGATAAATGGAATACGCCAGAGAGCATTGCGCGCAAACGAGGTTCGTTTCCTCGCTCCCGCTCTCGTTCCGGTCCCGCTCAAGCGCTGTGCTACAATGCAACCACGCCGCCGCCCAACAGGCGCCGCACGGATGCCATGGCTCGCACACGCAAAGACCCCGAAGACCAGATGGATTCGCTGTTCTCGCAGCTGGACGTTGAAGCGCCCAGCGTGAAGACGGGCGCGCCCGCCGCGC
>CAYJNV010000393.1:0-3197 GCA_964370975.1 uncultured Caldilineaceae bacterium
TACTGGCTCCACTTCGTCGGCTCGCGGTCCCAGCGGTGGGCGCGCAGGGCTTGGTGAAGGTCGGCAGGCAGAGGTCCGGCGTCACTGGTGGCGATGTTTTCACGCACGTGCTTCTGTTTGCGCATGCCGGGGATGATCGTGCTCACCGTCGGCTCGTTGAGGATGAAACGCATGGCCATCTGCGCCATGTTCATCCCCTCAGGGATCAGCGGGCGCAACGCCTCGGCGCGATCGACGCTGGCGTTCAGATTCTCGGGCACAAAGTAGGTGTTGCGCCAGTCGCCCTCAGGCCAGGTGGAGTCCTTCGTCAGGTTGCCGGTCAGCGTGCCCTCGTCATAGGGGACGCGCGCAATCACCGCCACGTCGTGCTCGCGGCAGGCAGGGAAGAGCGCATCTTCGGGATTCTGGTCGAAGATGTTGTAGATTACCTGCACGGCGTCAATCAGCCCGCTCTTGACGGCCTCCACGCCATTCCATGGCTCCCAGCGGTTGATGCTGATGCCGATGGCGCTGAACAGCCCCTGGCGACGCAGGTCATCCACCTTATTGGCCCAGCGATCGTCATGCGTCCACGAGTCTTCCCAGGTGTGGAACTGGAAGAGGTCGAACGAGTCGAGGCCCGCATTGCGCAGGCTCCACTCCACATACTGCTCAATGTGATCCGGCGGGAAGCAATCATCAAGCGTAAACTCGCGGCGGCTGGGCCAACTGAAGTTCTTGGGGGGCAGCTTGGTTGCGGTGTAAAGGCGCGTATTGGGGTTGGCGCGCACAAGGCGTCCCAGCAACCCTTCGCTGTGGCCGGCGCCATAGCCCCAGGCCGTGTCGTAGAAGTTGCAGCCCAACTCCACGGCCAGTTGCAGCGACTGCATCGACTCGTCATCATCCGAGCCTGACCAGCCCCCCATGCCCCACATGCCATAACCCACCTCGCTCACATTCCAACCTGTGCGGCCAAAGCGGCGATAGTTCATCGTGTGCCTCCTGCGTGAGTGCGTGTGTGTATGAATATGACGAAACGGCGGCAGCGGCGCGTCCGCAGCCTGACAGACGCTTGCGCGCCCCTTCCCCGTTCAGTTACCATGAGTGGTGTTCATTCTAGCACAGGCGCGCCGCGCTGTGGCGACGCTGTAGATTGCCTGGACAAGTCTCACCCCGAAAACATCAAACTGGAGCGTTGCTGATGGGCAAGAACAAACGCGCGCGAAAATGGCAATCGGTCAGCATGAAGCAGTATCGGGTTGCGCCAAAGTCGAAAGTGGAGCTGGACGATTTCGACAAGTGGGACCCGGATGACAAGGGCCACTTTGGCGTCAGCAAGAGCCAGGCTGAGGAGCTGTTGCGCGAGATGAATGCGCGGCTCGAGGCGCTGCAGGAATTGCTCTACGCCGAGGGCAAGCACAGAGTGCTGATCGTGCTCCAGGCCATGGACACTGGTGGCAAGGACGGCGTGATCCGCCACGTCTTTGAGGGTGTGAACCCGGCGGGCGTGAACGTTGCCTCCTTCAAGGTTCCCAACAGCGAGGAACTGGCGCATGATTACCTGTGGCGTATTCACAAGCAGACGCCGGCACGCGGCCAAATGGTGATCTTCAACCGCAGCCACTATGAAGACGTGCTCGTGGTGCGTGTCGAGAAGCTTGTGCCTGACGAGGTGTGGAAGCGGCGCTACGACCAGATTAACGACTTCGAGCATATGCTGGCGGAGGAAGGGACGCTGATCCTCAAGTTCTACCTGCACATCGACCTCGACGAGCAGGCGCAACGCTTGCAGGCGCGCCTTGACGACCCCACGAAACATTGGAAATTCGCGCTGGGCGACCTTGAGACGCGCGCCAAGTGGCCCGCCTATATCGAGGCCTACGAGGATGCCATCTCCAGGACAAGCACCGAGTGGGCGCCCTGGTATATCATTCCCGCCAACCGCAAATGGTACCGCAACCTGGTCATTTCCAAAGTGCTAATCGACGCCCTAGAAGGGCTGCAGATGCGCTACCCCGAGGCGGAAGCGGGGCTGGACAAGGTCGTCATCGTCTGAAGTAAGAGCGGCGTGAAATACACAGTCCGCTTGAAGGGAACGGGGAACAGGCATCCTTCATGTGCGGAGACCGGTTCCCCGTTCCCCGTTCCCAGATTGTGAGTCTCACTCCGGTATCACTCTCGACTCTCTCCGCAGCGGAGCACGAAAGCAACATGAGCTGGAACCCCGTGGTCTTTGTGATGATTGACGGCCTGCGCCCGGACGCACGCGCACACGCCGCGCTGCCCGCGCTCGAGGGGCTGATTGCGCGCGGTGCATCGTCGCTCGTCGCCCAATCCACCATGCCCTCCATGACACTTCCCTGTCACATGACGATCTTTCACAGCGTGCCGCCTACGCGCCACGGTATCACCTCCAACGCCTATCACCCCATGGCGCGTCCGCTGCCAGGGCTGATTGAGCAGGCCAAGGCGCACACCAGGCGCAGCGCCTTCTTCTACAATTGGGAGCCGCTGCGCGACCTCAGCCGCCCCGAGATTCTCGACTTTGCATGGTATCGCGACGGCATTTACCAGGCCGACGGTGACGACCTGCTTGTCGACGCCGTGCTCACCTACCTGCCCGACCTGCAGCCCGACTTCGCGTTCATCTATTTGGGCACGGTGGACACCGCCGGTCACTACTATGGCTGGATCAGCGACGGCTACCTGCGCCAGGCTGAACGCGTAGACGGCTGCCTGGCGCGAGTGCTGGCCGCGCTGCCGCCCTCGGCGCATGTACTTGTGCAGGCTGACCACGGCGGCCACGATCGCATCCACGGCACGGATATGGTCGAGGACATGACGATTCCGTGGGTTGTGGCCGGACCGCGCATCAAACAAGGCCACACCATAGCGCAGCCTGTCTCGCTGCTCAATACCGCGCCTACCTTGGCGGCTCTTCTCGACGTTCCGCCCCACCGGGAGTGGGAGGGAACGGTGGTGGAAGAAGCATTTCTGGACCAACCCGGCGCGTAGGTCGCATCTCCGGCGTGACGCCCTGGTGTGAGGCCGGACACACAAAGGGTCAATGCACCACGCTGTGCATTGACCCTTTGCATCGAAGTAAATATGCTTTGTTAATTAGCCACAGCGCTTATGAGAGAAGTTCTGCCTCTGCCTGCGTAATCGCAAAGTCCATAATCTGCAGAGCCTCGTCTACTTCCTCACGAGTCACCACC
>CAYJNV010000394.1:0-3195 GCA_964370975.1 uncultured Caldilineaceae bacterium
GTGAGCGACGAATACCGCGCCGCGCTGCGCTATTGGGTGCTTGCGATTGGCGCCCTGGGGGCTACGCTCCTTCTCATTTTTGACATGTTCAACGGGGTGAGTTGGGACGAGGTAATCTTTGCGTTGATTGGCGCCGTCGGTGGCGTGTGGGCGCTGTGGATGGCAACGACGCGCGTCTATGTCTCCAACCAGGGGCTGATTGTGCGGCGCTTCACCGCCGCCTATCAGATCGACTATCAGCAAATCCTCAGCGCATCGATTGAGGGACGCTTCCTGGGCGTCGTCTCCGTCGTCTTTCACCCGCGGCTCGACAATGGCCTGATTGACACCGATCAGGCAGGCTCAATCCTCATTCCGTCGCTTGTCGATCAGGGGCAGTTTATCGAGCAGATTGAAGAGAGGATCCAGCGATGATCCCGGTGGCCCCCGCGCTTGCGGTGCGCGCCATTACGCCGGATGACCTGGATATTGTACGCGGATTCGTCAACCAGACGCTGGCGACAGCTCCCTTCAGCGTGCCGCTAGGTGCCGCCGATGCCTATGCGCAATGGGTGCGCGAGCCGCCGCCCACACACTACGCCATGCGCTGGCAACACCACAATCGCCTGGGCGCGTGGTCTGCGGGCGAAATCGTGGGCTTCCTGGATGCGGCGACCGGCCATGATAGTGATCACCAGGACGATCCTGAGCACCCGCCGCACGGGATTGTGCGCTTCCTGGCGCTGACGCCGCGCGCCGAACTGGCCGATGAGGCATTTGCGCGGCTCATGGAGGCAGCCGACGATTTCTGGCGGCTGCGCGGTGCGAGCGAACTCCATGCCTTTCCGATTGGTGGCGGCTATCCCACCTTTCAGGCGGGCGCAGGCATTTTGCCGGGTGACTGGGACAGTACGGTGCGGCGGCTTGCTGGTCAGGACTGGCGCTTCAACAAGCGCTACTACGCGCTGGTGCGCGCGTCCGCTGCGCCTGTGGAGGAGGAGTGTCCGGCGGCCGATTTGAGCATTGTACAGCAACGACTGGCCGACGGGCGTACCTACCGCATCTACCACCGGCGCGTCGAACAAGTGGCCACAGCCAAAATTGTGGGCATGAACCTCGACCGCACAGGGACGGCGGCGCGCGTGGCGCATATCGTCAACCTTCACGTGGATGAGGATTGGCGCAACCGCAATGTGGGCAAGTGGCTGTTGCGGCGGCTGCTCAACGACGCTGCGCTGGAAGGGCGCCAGGAAGTAATCGCCTTCCTGCCCAACACACTGGCCACAGCCATGGCGCTCTTTGTGCAGCAGGGCTTTGTTGAAATCAATTACCGCGGCTACTCGCTGGAACGAACCTTGGGCCCCATGCCATAGGCGATTGATTTCACCTCCGCACCGCCGACAGGCCCAGCTAGTCCGCGATTCCCCAAACCCGCCCCCCTTCTTTCGGGGGAAAGGTGCTCTCACCCATGCGCATTCTCTTCGTCACAGGCGAATATCCACCCATGATTGGCGGCGTTGGCGCCTATACGGCAGCGCTCGCGCACGCGTTGGTTGATGCCGGCGCCGATGTTGCGGTCTTCACCTCCGCGCGTGCACAGGCGGCGCAGGGCGACTCCGTGCCGACTTATGTAACAACAGCGCGCTGGAATCCCAACGCATGGCGTGCCATCGTCCATCAGGCGAGCGCCATACAGGCTGACTGGGTGCATGTGCAGTACCAAACAGCGGCCTATGGCATGAATCCATCGCTCAACCTCATGGCCCACGGCATGAACAGTTTCAGATTGGCCTGGACTTACCACGACCTGCTGCCTCCGTACCTCTTTCCCAAGGCGGGCGCGCGCCTGCGAACGTGGATTACGCAGCGCCCTGTGCACCGCGCCGATTTGGTGATTGTGACCAACGAAGGCGACCGGCAGCAGTTGGCCGCGCAGTCAGCCAATGTGTACGCCATACCCATCGGCAGCAACATCAAGGGCATCACGCTGGAGGCTGGGACGCGCGCGGCGCAGCGGGGCACCTACGGTTACGGCGAGACTGATCTTGTGCTTGGCTTCTTCGGCTTCCTCAACCGCAGCAAGGGGAGCGACACACTCGTCGCCGCGCTCGATGCGCTGGTGCGCCAGGGCACAAACGCCCATCTGCTCATGATTGGCGACCGTCTGGGCGCGAGCGACCCTTCCAACGCCGCCACGCTCGCCGAAATCGAAACGCTCATCGCCGCGCGGGGGCTGACACAGCGCGTGCGCTGGACAGGCCGCCTCGACGATGAGAGCGCCGGCGCCGCGCTCAACGCCGTGGACCTGCTTCTGCTGCCCTACGCTGATGGCGCAAGTCTGCGCCGCGGCACACTGATGGCCGGGCTGGCGAATGGCTGTGCCATCATTACCACGCAGCCCCAGCATCCCGTGCCCGAGTTAGTGGAGGGGCGCGACCTGATCTACGTGCCGCCAGGCAATCCCGCGGCGCTAGCGGCAGCGGCGGCGTCGCTCGCGGCCAACCCCGAGCAAGTGGCGCAACTGCGCGCTGCGGCGCGCACATCCAGCGCCCAATTCAGATGGTCGGCAATCGCCCAGACGCACCAGTCTCTCTACCGCGCTGCGGAAACGCGGCGGCGACCATGACACTAACCCACTCTCGCGCCGACAATGGTAGAATGGGCCGGGTATAGAGTGCGCAACGGATTGCACCCCAGCCCGCGCCACAATCCATCATCGCTTTTCTAACGATTTGGCCAGTGTGCCTTTTGTCCAATTCATCGAGTCAGCGGCCGCTCCGAGCCGCACCCATGCCGGCGGCGCCCCGCCTGGCGCTGATCGCAATCCTGCTGGTGGCCTATGCGCTGCGTGCGCACCACCTGGCATTTGAGAGCCTGTGGAGCGACGAGGGCATCAGCCTGCAGCGCGCCGCAGAGCCACTGCGCGCCATGCTCGCCAAAATGCCGGTGGAGCACGCGCCCGGCTACTTCGTCGCGCTGCGCGGCTGGCTGGCGCTGACTGGAACATCCGACTATGCGCTGCGCTTCTTCTCACTGATTGCGGGTGTGCTGACGGTGGCGCTGCTGCAGCGGCTGGCCAGCGACTTGGCCCGCCCCAGCGCCGTGCGCCGCTGGATTGGGTTGCTGAGCGCAGCGTTGCTGGCAACCAACGCTTTCCAGGTGAGCTATGCCCAGGAAGTGCGCATGTATGCGTGGCTACTGGCTATGAGCCTGCTG
>CAYJNV010000395.1:0-3190 GCA_964370975.1 uncultured Caldilineaceae bacterium
AGTCGGCGGAATCTCCGTCGCAGTCGGCGGAATCTCCGTCGCAGTCGGCGGAATCACCGTCGCAGTCGGCGGAATCACCGGCGCAGTCGGCAGAGTCTCCGTCGCAGTCGGCGGCAGCAGCGTGCTTGTCGGCGGTGGCACCGGCGTCGCCGTGGTCGACATCTCGCCTACCACCGCGCCGCTAAAACCCACCAGGTAGACGCGGTCCACGTTTGTGCGCAACGCGGCGCGCACCACCTGATCGACACCCTGGCAGGAGCCGAAGTTGAGATAGGTATTGTTGCTGCGGCTCCACTGCAGCGCCTGCAGCCGCTCTGTGGTGACCACGTCGTTCACTTCGGCGGCCAACGGCGCCGACTCCACCGAGCGCACCGCGGGCGAAGGCAGATCGGGCGCAATGCGCACAAAGCGCTCAAGCTGCTGCGCGGCCGTGGGCGGCGCGAGCCGACCATAGCCCGTAGGCAGCTTGAGATAGGTGCGCTCCTCACCTGCATCGTTGGAACAGACACCAACGTAGGAGCCACCGCCCCGGCCCGTGCTCACCAGCAGCACCTTGTCACGGATGGCCGTGCTGTCGCCCGTGGGGCCATCCCAGCCGAAATTGGCCAGCCAACTGCGCGTAAAGTACTCGTTTGTCGTGGGGCACTCCACTTTGTCAGCACAGGCAATCTGCCGCTGAATCGCATCCGCCGGCGGCTGGAACTCCCAATCCGCGGGGTCTGCGCTCGCGCCCAGGGTGTCGAGCATCGCCGGATCGGCAAGCACAGCCTCCATGAAATCGTGCCAAATCGGCGCAGCACCCGTCACGCCGGTCACACCGCGCATGGGCGCGCCGTTGGGGTTGCCCGCCCAGACGCCCGTCACCATATACTTGGTGTAGCCCACGGTGAGGTTGTCGCGATACGAAGTACTCGTACCCGTCTTGACGGCGGCGGGGCGACTGATCTTTAGGGGCGTGTTAACGCCAAAGGCAGGCTCGCGCGCCTTGTTGTCGCTGAGGATGCTTGTCACCTGGAAGGCCGCCTCGGGCTTGAGCACCTGCGCGGGTGTGGCAAGCGGCTCAATTTGCACCGGGTTGCCCAGCGGGTCGGTCGCGGCCAGGATAGTGCGCGGCGGCACGTAGGCGCCGTCATTGCGCAGTGTGTGGTACGCCGTTGTCAGGTCCAGCAGCGTCACTTCGTTGGCGCCCAGCGTCAGCGGCAGGCCGTAGATGCCCGGCGTTGTGGCCAGGGTGCTCAGCCCCATGGCGTTGCCCATCTGCGCCATGCGGTCGGGGCCGACGGCATCAATTAGTTTGACAGCAGGCACGTTGTAGGAGTTGGCCAGCGCCGTGCGCGCCGTGACGGGGCCGTGGAAGCGCATATCGTAGTTGCCGGGCACATAGATCTGGAGTTCGTTGATGCGATACTGGATAGGCTCGTCCCACAGAATTGAAGCGGGGCTGATGATGCCGTCATTGAACGCGGTGGCGTAGAGCACCGCCTTGATGGAACTGCCCGGCTGGCGCAGACTGGTGGCTACATTGACATTGCCGTCGATGGACTCGTTGTCATAGTCGGCGCTGCCGACCATCACCAGCAGCTGCGCATCGGTCGGGCGCAGCGCCACCAGCGCGGCGCTGTTGAGGTTGTACGCGCCGCGCAGGCTGTTGACCTTGTCGGTGAGGATCGTCTGCGCCAGTTCCTGCATGGACAGGTCGAGGGTAGTGGTAATGCGCAGCCCGGCGCGTCCGACATTGTCCACATTCAGCTTGCGCGTCACCAGTTCCTGGATGTACTGGATGAAGTGGGGCGCCTTGGGCGGCTCGATGGTGCGGATGGGCTGGAGCGGCACCAATTCGGCGTAGGCAGCGTCGGCCTCGGCCTTTTCGATAAAGCCGTGACGCACCATCAGGTCGAGAACTGTGCGCTGGCGCCCCTTGGCCGCCTCGAAATTGGCCTGTGGGTCAAGTAGAGCGGGCTGTTGGGGTATGCCCGCAATCAGCGTCGCTTCGGCCAGCGAAAGCTCCGCCGCCGGCTTGCCGAAATAGGTCTGCGCAGCCTCTTCGGCCCCGTACGCGCGTTGACCAAAGTTGATCAGGTTGAGGTACATCTCCAGGATTTCCTCTTTGGTGTAGAGGGTTGTCAAATCCTGGGCAATCAGCATCTCGAAGACCTTGCGGTCAACCGACTGATCGTAGCGGCGCGCAGGGGGAAAGAAGAGATTGCGCGCAAGCTGCATGGTAATTGTGCTTGCGCCGGAGACCACGTCGCCCGAAGAAGTGTTCTGAATGAGAGCAGCAATCACGCGGCGCGCGTCGATGCCCTTGTTCTCGAAGAACGAGGCGTCTTCGGTGGCGATTGTGGCGTTGATCATGTTGGGCGAAATGCTGCTGAGGGGCACCCACGTGCGCCGCCCCTCGTTCACCAATTCCGCCAGCACCGCGCCGTTGCGGTCGCTGACGACGGAGTGCTGGAAGACGCGCGGCAGCGGGCCGGGTTGATAGCGGCGCAGATAGGTCTCTGCCACCTCGAGAGGCGTATTGCCCTGGCGCGGGGCCAATTGATACTCGGCATTGTAGCGCGCTAGGTAGTCGTCAATCTGCGCGGGAATGTCCTCCATCTTCGTCAGCACGTCGGGCACGGCAGCGGGCAGGATGTCCGTATCCTCACCATCCTTGCCGCCGCAGCCGGCCAACGCGAAGAGCAGCGCCGCCAGCACAAAGAGCAGTACGGGCCGCACGCGCCGCGCATGCGCGCCGGATGCAGCCTGGAAATGGGAGACGTTGGACGCGGTCAGTCGGGGGGACGGGAAGGATTTCATGGGCGTCGATGGCTTCGCAGTCGCTACAAGCGGCGATAATGAGTTCGATTAGCGAGAAAATCTGTCGGACGATTCTATGAAGCTCAGATTGCTGAAAGCCACGCTGTGCGGCGCGCATGAGGCAGGGCGCGTAGTGTGTACAGAGGCAGGCTCTGCTTCTATTCAAGACGGGCAGGCGCTCCGAAAAGTTACCATCACTTGTGTACATCGATACTCGTGTACACGAATAGAACGACCGCGGCGTTCGGGCGGGGGTTTCCGTGCGGGTGTGCTGCTGCCAAAAGGTTACCCCTCGCGGCCAACTTGCGCAAGCGGCGAAAAAGCGGGCAGTAGGGAGTGGGTAGCAGGGAGCAGGGAGCAGGGAGCAGGGAGTAGCGCGCTGTATCCG
>CAYJNV010000396.1:0-3181 GCA_964370975.1 uncultured Caldilineaceae bacterium
GGTAGAGGTCAAGCCCCGCCGAGTGGGTGGTGCAACCTACCAGATTCCGGTGGAAATTGGCGCCAGCCGGCGCATGGCGCTGGCAATGCGCTGGATGATTGAGAACGCGCGCAAGCACAGTGGCCGGGACATGGCGCAGCGCCTGGCGGGCGAAATTATGGACGCCGCCCGCAACGAAGGCAATACCGTCAAGAAGCGCGAAGAGACACACAAGATGGCCGAGGCCAACCAGGCCTTCGCCCACTTCCGCTACTAGGATCGCCACTCGGGCGTATCGGACGATGCCAGAGGCCGGAATGCGTACCGCCGCAATCGCGGCGGCTGCAATGCCGATGGCTGTCTGTTTCGATCACGACTGCGGCGTCTGAGCCAAACCGCTCCCTGCTCACGCTGCCCGCCCTGTACAGCCATTTTGCCCGTAGCTGCGCCCTTGCGGCGCACGTGGGCGCAGGATGGTTGCCGGGCTCTGGGCGCAGCATGGAATACGCGGCAAGGATCAGCCGCCGCATTGTTTTGCCCGCCGCCCGCCGGCTCTCTGCAGCGGCCCGGCGGGCGAATGTACGCAGATAGATTGCACGGCCGCACGGTCTTCGTGGCGGCATGTGAAGTGCGCATCAGCAACCGGGGCTAGTTGGCCAGGTCCCTACGGAACAGGGCAAGGAACGGAGCAGGGTAGGGATATGAGCATCGACTTCCCGATGGACAAGACGCGCAATATCGGCATTATTGCGCATATTGACGCAGGCAAAACGACGACATCCGAGCGCATCCTCTTCTACTCGGGGCGCATCCATCGCATGGGTGAAGTGCACGAGGGCACCGCGGTGACCGACTGGATGGTGCAGGAGCGCGAGCGCGGCATTACGATTACGGCGGCGGCGATTACCACAACGTGGAAGGACAGCGCCACTGGCGAAGAAGTGCAGATCAACATCATCGACACGCCAGGGCATATTGACTTCACGGCTGAAGTGCAGCGCAGTATGCGCGTGCTCGACGGCGGCGTGGTCGTCTTTGATGCGGTCGCAGGTGTGGAGCCACAGTCCGAAACCGTGTGGCGGCAGGCTGATCGTTACAAGGTGCCGCGCATTTGCTTCGTCAACAAAATGGACCGCGTGGGCGCCGACTTCCAGCGCACAGTCGACATGATTATCGATCGGCTGGGCGCCAACCCGCTCCCCATCCAGTTGCCGCTGGGCCGCGAGGAGAACTTCCGCGGCGTGATTGACCTCTTCGAGATGAACGCGCAGGTCTACAGCGATGAGCTGGGCGCCAAGCCCACGATCGAGGCGATTCCCGCCGAGTTCCTCGAGGCGGCAAAAGCGGCGCGCGAGACAATGGTCGAACGCATTGCCGAAACCGATGAAGAGCTCACGCTCAAGTTTCTTGAAGGTGAAGAGATCACCAACGCCGAACTGGCGCCAGCGCTGCGGCGCGCCGTCATCCACAACAAGCTTGTGCCGATTATGGCGGGCAGCGCCCTGCGCAACAAGGGTGTACAGCCTCTGCTGGATGCTGTCGTGCGCTTTCTGCCCAGCCCGGTTGATGTGGAGCCCATGATGGGCATCAATCCCCACACTGAGCTGTCGGAGGTTCGAGCCGCCGATCCCAACGCGCCCTTCTCGGCGCTTGTCTTCAAAATCATGACGGACCCGTTTATCGGCCGTCTGGCCTTCATCCGCATCTACTCGGGCACATTGGCCGCGGGCAGCACGGTCTACAACCCCAACCGCCAGAAGCGCGAGCGCATTGGCCGTCTGGTGCAGATGTATGCCGACAAGCGCGAGGAGATCAAGGTGTGCGAGGCGGGCGACATCGCCGCCGTGGTTGGCCTCAAGGATACGCTCACGGGCGAGACCTTGTGCGACCCCGATCATGAGATTATTCTCGAGACGATTGAGTTTCCCGAGCCGGTCATCAAGGTTGCCGTCGAACCCAAGTCCAAGGCCGACCAGGACAAGCTCACCGAGGCGCTCATCAAGCTGGCCGAAGAGGACCCCACCTTCCGCGTGCAGTATGACGACCAGACCGGACAGACAGTCATTTCGGGCATGGGTGAGTTGCACCTCGACATTATTGTGGACCGCGTCAAGCGCGAGTTCCGCGTGCAGTGCAATGTGGGTCGCCCGCAGGTGGCCTACCGCGAGACGATTACGCGCCACGTGCGCGTGGAAGGGCGCTTCGTGCGTCAGTCGGGCGGTCGCGGCCAGTATGGCCACGTGTTGCTGGAGATTGAGCCAAACCAAGCGGGCAAGGGCTTTGAGTTTCAGGACAAGATCGTCGGCGGCGTGGTGCCCAAGGAGTTCATCCCCGCCGTGGGCAAGGGTGTGGCCGAAGCGCTGAGCAGCGGTGTGCTGGCCGGCTATCCGGTTGTCGATATCAAGGTGGCGCTGGTGGATGGCTCCTACCATGATGTGGACTCGAGCGAAATGGCTTTCAAGATCGCAGGCAGCATGGCCTTCAAGGAAGGCTGTCAGAAGGCCGGACCGATTCTGCTTGAGCCGATTATGAAGGTGGAGTCCACCGTGCCCGAAGAGTATGTGGGCGATGTGGTGGGCGACATCTCCAGCCGCCGCGGCACAATTGAGGGCATGGACACGCGCCCCGGCAATGCGCAGGCGATTCGGTCGCACGTGCCCCTGAGCGAAATGTTCGGCTATGCGACGGACCTGCGCTCGAAGACCAGCGGCCGCGGCAACTTCACCATGGAGTTTGCCAACTATGCGCCCGTGAGCCAGTCAATTGCCGAGAAGGTGCTCAAGGGGTTGGCATAGCAACCGGCCTTTGTGCGCGGAGTGCTGTGCAATTCGGATGGCACTGAATTTGTCAGCCGTAGTGACCTCCTGTATACTGTTGCGGTTGCGTGCACGATTCGTGCGCAGTGTCGTCAATGCGGCAATCGATGCAGCGTGCGCAACCAGCAAATCAGCTTTAGGCTGCACCGCCGAAACACCTGGCGGTGCAGTTGTGCCGAATGGCACGAGCGCTACGGCGCAATAGGATGTGCGCAAGCCTCTGGGCCACTGCGCACGTGCGGACAACCCGAGCATTGGCTCGGTACCTCTCATAAGGAGACGGGTCATGGGCAAGGCAGTATTCGAGCGAAACAAAACACACGTCAACATCGGCACGATTGGCCACATTGACCATGGCAAGACGTCGCTGACGGCTGCCATTACCA
>CAYJNV010000397.1:0-3148 GCA_964370975.1 uncultured Caldilineaceae bacterium
CCAGGGCACCGCGCCCACGTGTCTGCGCACCGCGAGGTAGAAGGGCAGCAGCAGCGTGAACTCGCTGAGGATGGTTGTGAAGGCCGCCGCCACATAGCCGAAGCGGGGAATCAGCAGCAGGTTGGCAACGATATTGATGGCCACGCCAAAGACAAATGCGCGCGTCAAGTAGTGCTGCTGGTTGACGGCGATCAGCACGTACTGCGTCACGCTGTTCATAAAGCCGATGGGGATGCTCCAGATGATGATACGAAACGCGAGGTCGGCGCCGCCCATGTATTCCCATGTGCGCCCAAAGGCGGTCATGGTGCCGGGGACGTCGAGATACTGCTGGCCGCCCACAATCGCAATCAGCGGGCGCGCCAGGAAGGTCACGCCCACGGCAATCGGCAGCGCCACCATGAGCAGCATGCGCAGGCTGAGCACGTACGAGCGCAGCAGGTTGTCACCCTCCTTGCGCGCCAGGCGGCTCATGAGCGGAAAGAGCGCCATCGTGAACATGCTGGGGATGATGTTGAGGCCATCCAGATACTTGAGCCCCACGCTGTACAGCCCCACGCTTACCGCCCCGGCCAGTGGGCGCAGAATCCAGATGTCAATGCGCCAGAAGATGGTGGCCAGCAAGTGGTTGATCATCAGCGGGCCGCTGACGCGCAGCATGGTGCGCTGCAGCTTGCCATCCCACGCCCACTGTGGCTTGAAGAGCGTGCTGCGCATGAGCAGCCAGAGCCAGAGCACCTGGAGCATGTTGACGACGAGGCTCACCAGAGCCAGGCCGACAAAACTCCAGCCCAGCAGCAGCACCAGCGCGCCGAATGTGACCTTGAGAAGCGCCACGGCGTTGGTCAGCCCGGCGGGGTACTCCATTTTTTCAAAGGCGTAGAACATGCTGCTGAAGGCGTCGGCATAGTTGGCGAAGAGCATGGCAAAGGCCAGCAGCGCGATTGCCTGCACCTCCTGCGCGCCGATGGACTGGATCTCCACCAGGCCGCCGCCGAAGAGGTGGTAGCCCAGCACGTTGATCTGGATGCTGCCGATGTTGCGGTAGAAGAGCGTCACCAGCACGAGGATGGGCATCACCGCCGCCCAGAGGAAGGTGCGCACGGCGAGCACGTTGGTCAGGTAAGCGCTGGAGCGGTTCTTGTCCTCGGCCACGTCGCGCGTCAACAGCGTGCCCAACCCGTAGCGGCTCACAATCTCGAAGAAGCCATAGAGCGAGACGACAAAATACCATTTGCCCGTGCCCTCCGGCCCCAGCAGGCGCACATAGAGCATGGCAAAGGCAAAGTCAATCGCCTTGTTGGCCAGGCTCAGCCCCATGGGCACAAGCGAATTCTTGGCAACGACGCGCACTTCGCTCTGGTTCTCGTCGGGGTGGTAGTAGCGCCCCCAGAGCCAGAAGAGGCCGAGGAAGAGCAGCGCCATCACCGCCAGGAATGAGGCGTACAAACCCACCTTGAAGGACATGGGGCTGTAGACAAAGCGCACGGTCCACTGCCCCGCCTCGGGCAGGTAGACGGCGCGCAGGGCGCTGTCGGCGCGCTGAATCTTGAGCTCCATCTCGCGGCTCTCGTCCGTGCCGAAGGGGCGGATGTACGCCTTCCAGCCGGGGAAGTACGCGTCGGCCAGCAGCAGCCAGCCGCGGTCGCTGATGTTCACATCCACGAAGAGGTCGTTGGCGGTGGCGCGGCTGATGCGCGCCTCGGCCACCTGCGGGCTGGAGGGAACGAGGGCGTCGGCGTCGTCGGGCGGCTGCTCAATGAAGAGCGTGTGGCGCAGGTCGGCCTCGTGCAGCGGCTGCGCATCGGCTGAGACAACCTGTGCCTCGGGGACGATCAGCGCACGTGGTGCGGCCTCAAGGTTCTCGTAGACCGCTATCGCAGCATCCCGGTAAATCTCCTGCCACGACGCGTTGGGGATGGCGTGCTGCGTGAGCACATACTTGACGTTGAGCAGGTCAAGCAGCGGGTTGTCGAGCACTGCGTACGCGTCGCCGCTAGGCGCGGCGTAGAGGGGTGCGATGCGGTTGTAGAGCAGTTCGCCCGCCTGCGGCGCGATGCGGTCCATCAACTGCACATACTGCAGGGGGATGATCGAATCGTAGCCACGCAGATCGTGCCAGCCGTAGTACATGCCCACGTTGGCGTTGAAGGTCTTGTCGCCGGGCACATCGAAGGTGGTAAAGCGCCAGGTGGCGTTGAGATTGCCCGCCTCGCGCTGGTTGATGAAATCGACCACGGGCGGCGTGCCCGCTGTGGTGCGGGGCGAGAGCGCGACATCTGCGGCGGGGTTGAAGTGGCCGTGCGCCACGTAGAGATCGAGCGCGAGCAGCAGCACCAGCCCCAGCGCGGCCCAGCGGCGCGTGCGCGGCCGCACGGCCCGCCAGAGCAGCAGCCCGCTCGCCAGCGCAAAGGCGGCAAAGCGCAGCACGTTGAGCCACTGATAGCCCCAGAAGGCGCGCCCATCAGCAAAGGCGGCCTGGGCGAGGTCGCTGCCATCCACAATGCGCTGGCCGAAGGCAATGAAGGGATCGGGCGCAAGCAGGGTGGCGAGCGCCACGCCCAGCGCGCCCATCCCCGCCAGCCCGGCCGCAAGTGCGAGGCCGCGCGCCCAGGTGCGCGCCTGGTTGCGCAGCAGCAGATCCAGCCCGCCGCCCGCCAGCGCCACCATACTGAGCGTAAAGGGGAAGACCCAGCGGAAGGGGCTGTGCAACTGGTTCCAGCCGGGCAGCCCATAGAAGAGCAGCGCGTAGAGCGGCGTGCCAAAGGCGAAGAGCAGCGAGAGCGCTGCCAATCCCACAAAGAAGCCCACGTGTACGGGGCGCAGGCCCTCATGCGTCAGCCAGTTGGTGGCCTGGCGCGTGCTGCGCTTGAAGCGGCGCGCGGCCGTCGCGCCCACGCCCACGGCGGCCAGCAGCCACGTGGCAATCCCCAGGTAGTTGCCCCCCTCGACGTAGTTCTTGATGCCCCAGTCAATCGTGTCAATGGATCGGCCGGATGCATCCGCAGTGGCCTGCACCCAGGCGCGCTGCCACGGGTCAAACCAGTGGTGGTGGCTGGGGTTGCCAAAAATGTCGGGCAGCGCGAAGGAGAGCAGGTGGCGTGAGGGCCACGCCCACCCGCGCACCTCTGCCAGCGTTGCCGATCCC
>CAYJNV010000398.1:0-3141 GCA_964370975.1 uncultured Caldilineaceae bacterium
GGCAACATCGTGCGCCACCGCTTCGCCGCCGGGCACATGATGTACGTGCACGAGCCGGCGCTGGCGGAGCTGTATGAACAATTGGCAACGTTTGTTGCGAAGAAGTGAGTGACCAAGATAATTGGTAACTCATGTTACGCAGTGAGTGGCTGTGGGTGTAGGATAGGGCCTCTTGGCGAAGGAGGCGAACGATGTCCAAAGTGATGCTGGATTTATACAGCGACTATTTGCTGTGTTCGTTTGGTGTAGCGACGGCGACGGGATTGAGCAATGCGGTTGGTGGCGCAGTCAGCCACGACCAGGTGACACGCTTTCTATCTGACGATATCAAGACGAGTGCAGACTTGTGGCACGTAGTCAAACCAATGGTGCGCGAAATCGAATCGGCGGCAGGAGTCGTCTCCATTGACGATTGTATTGTGGAGAAGCCATGCACCGACGAGAACGAGATCATTGCCTGGCACTATGACCATACGCAGGGGCGTGCGGTCAAGGGCATCAACTTCATGACGACGCTTTACTCGAGTCAAGGCTTCAATCTGCCCGTTGCCTTTGCGGTTGTCGCCAAAACGGAAACCTGCACCGATGCCAAGAGCGGCGTCGAGAAGCGGCGCAGCCCCACCAGCAAGAATGCGTATTACCGGGAAATGCTGCAAGCCTGTGTGCGCAATCAGATTCGCTTTCGCTATGTGCTCAATGACAGTTGGTACAGTGCCGCCGAGAACATGCGTTTTGTACACACTACGCTCAAACGCGACTTTGTCATGGCGCTCAAGAGTAATCGCAAAGTGGCGCTCTCGGCTCAGGATAAGCATGCGGGTCACTATCAGACGCTCAATACGCTCAGCCTGCCCGAAGGGTCGGTGTGGGAAATCTATCTGCAAAGCGTGGATTTCCCGTTGCTGCTCGCCCAGCAACTCTTCACAAACGAAGATGGCAACATCGGCATCCTCTATCTGGTGACGAGCGACATGGAGCTGGACTGGCCTGCGATTACGACCCTCTACCAGACACGGTGGAAGATCGAAGAGTATCATCGTTCACTCAAACAGAATGCGGCGCTGAGCGGCTCGCCTGCGCACACCCAAACCACACAAACCAACCATCTCTTTGCGGCTTTGTGCGCTTTCATCAAACTTGAAGGACTGCGCAGGCAACATGCTCTCAACCATTACGCGCTGAAGTCCAGGCTCCATCTCGCAGCGATTGTGCATGCTCTCAAGACTCTCGAGACCCTCCTACCCCTCCGTCTCGACCCCTTGCTCGCATAGCTCACTGCGTAACATGAGTGATCAGTTTTCAATGATCAATTTTCGGTTTACGATCACACAATGATAGAGACGCCCACCCCACGCCCCACTGCCGCCGAATTGCAGGCCGCCGCGGGGCGCACCATTCCCGACCTGGTGCGGCCGGGGCTCAAGGTGCTCTTCGTAGGCATCAACCCGGGCCTCTACTCGGGCGCGACGGGCCACCATTTCGCCTATCCGGGCAACCGCTTCTGGCCGGCGCTGGAGATGGCGGGCATCACGCCGCGCCGCCTGGCGCCCGCCGAAGAGCAGGAACTGCTTGCGCTTGGCTACGGCATTACCGGCATGGTGCGGCGCGCCACAGCCACGGCGCAGGAATTGACCACCGCCGAGTACAAGGCGGGCGCGCGCCGCCTCGAGCAGACGGTGCGCGACAACCGACCGCGCATGCTCTGCTTCCTGGGATTGGGCGCATACCGCACCGGCTTTCAGCGACCCAAAGCTGCGCTTGGCTTGCAGGTTGAGAGGATTGAGGATACCCCGGTCTGGGTATTGCCCAATCCCAGTGGCCTCAATGCGCATTTCAGCCTTGAGGACTTTGGCAGGCTGCTGGCCGAAGTGCGCGCTTTTGCCGATACGCTGCCAGAAAAATAGCCAACGGCACGACTAACCACACTGACGACTCCATACTGTTCGTAGCGGAAGGCCTCCCGGCCTTCACTTTGCGCGCACCACAATGAAGGCCGAGAGGCCTTCCGCAACGAATAGCACGCAGCTTTCAAGGTAGCGAGTTGGCATTTGCGACAATCCGCTACATCCGGGAAATCCGTGTGCCGTTTCTTCAATTCGCGCGACCCCATTGACAAGCCGCCCAGCGTGTGATAGTTTATCGATAATGTGATCGGTCATATGACCGGTCATATTAGCCGCACTCGCTCTCCCTACCATCCATTCATCCATCCATCAACCTCGTACCATTGCGCCCGCTGCGCGCGGTAGGGCTGCTGCCATGACCGTTCCCGCCAACCCGAGCACACGCCGTCGCGGCGCGACCATGCAGGATGTCGCCGACATGCTCAACGTCTCCAAGCAGACGGTTTCGGCGGTCATCAACAACAAGCCCGGCATCACCCCCGAGACGCGCACACGCGTGCTCGAGGCAATTGCGCAGATCAACTACCGCATGGACCTGCGCGCACGCAGCCTGCGCACCGGCCGCACCTACACCATGGCGCTCGTCATTACCGACGTGGCCAGCCCCATGTTCAGCAAGATGGCCATTGCCGCGGAAGAGCGGCTCTACGCCGAGCATTACAGCCTTGTCCTTTACAACACGCATGACGACATTGAGCGCGAGCGTTTCTGTATCGACTCGATTCTGCAGCGCTCCGTTGACGGCGTGATGTTTGTCTCGACCAGTGACGAGAGCACCTCGCTCGAAATGCTCGAAGCCGCGGGCATCCCCTCCGTGGTGATCGACCGCGTGCCCAAAAGCTACGTGGGCGCAGCGGTGGTGCTGGATAACCACGCCGCCGGGCGCATCGCTGCGCTGCACCTCACCGGCCTGGGCCACACGCAGCTTGCCTACATTGGCGGCCCGGCCAACGTGCACATCGCGCGCGAACGGCTGAGCGGCTTCCGCGCACAGGCCGAGGAGGCCGGTGTGGAATTGCCGTCGCAGGCCATTCTCCACGCCGACAACTGGCACGCGGCCGCCGGCTATGAGGCCATGCAGGCGCTGCTCAAGCGCCGCCGCCGCTTCACGGCCGTTTTTTGCGCGGGTGACCTGCTGGCAATTGGCGCAACCCACGCGCTTGCCGAGCAAGGCATGCGCGTTCCCGATGACATTTCGGTGATGGGGCTGGATGACATTGACCTCGCCGCCTACTTC
>CAYJNV010000399.1:0-3131 GCA_964370975.1 uncultured Caldilineaceae bacterium
GCGCCAACCTCTTCTCGGGCTACTGGAATGCGCCTGAGACAAGCGCCGCCGCATTCTTGACTGACTCCACAGGTCGCCGTTGGTTCCGCACCGGCGACCTGGCTCGCCAGGATCCGGCGACGGGTTACTATAGATTGATGGGGCGCATGCACGACCTCATCATCAGCGGCGGCTTCAATATCTACCCGCGCGAAATTGAGGAAGTCCTGCTGCGCTATCCCGGCGTTGAGGATGCCGCCGTCTGCGGTGTGGCCGACGTGGAGTGGGGCGAGCGCCCGGAAGCGTGGATTGTTTGTTCAGGCATTATTGATGACGCGGCGCTCACGGCCTGGTGCCGCATGCACCTGGCAAGCTTCAAGACGCCGCGCGGCTTTCACCGCATGGATGCGTTGCCGCGCAATGCCATGGGCAAAGTACAGAAGAATCTGCTGCCACTCTCGTGCGATTGACCTGCGCAGACACAACCGATGGCCTTCGCCCGTAACCTGCGGCCTCCAAATTGTGTCATCATGGGTAGATCAAACCACACGAAAGGGAGGCCATGTGTTGCGATGGGCAAGTGTGTTGGCAGTTGCGCTGACGATTTGGCTGGCACCCGCTGCCTTGGCGCGTCCCGCATGGGCTGCAGCGCCGCATGTGCTCCCGGCGGCGGCGGCCGCAGCGCCGCTCGAAATCCCTGAACCGGTGACGATTATCCTCTTCGCAACCGGGCTGGCTGTGATGGCGGCCGCGGCCACTGTCAAGCGCAAACGTTAAGTCCGGAATGGATACGCGAGTGACTGCCCAGTAACGCGACATCCGAAGACAAACAACAAAGGAAATGGCAAGGATAATCGCGGATTCCCGTTGTGATCCTCGCCGTTTCCGTTGTCTGTGTCCACGTTCGCTTGCATCAGCGTGGCTGCTCTCTGTCATTCTTCACCTGGACGATTTCCGACAGAATCGCCAGCGCAGTCTCCTCAGGCGTACTGCCTCCCAAATCCAACCCAATCGGTGCGTGAATTCGCACCAGCGCCGCTTCGTCGACTCCCATATCGCGCAGTGCGTCCAGCCTGGCGGCGTGCGTGCGGCGCGAACCGAGCGCGCCAATGTAGCGCGCAGGCGTCGTCAGCGCGTAGGCGAGTGCAGGGTTGTCAATCTTGGCGTCATGGGTAAGGACCACAATGTATGTGGTCTCGTCGGGTGCGAGAGCGGCTAGCGCGTCGGCGGGCCAGCACACATGCAGCGCGTGGGCATGGCCAAAACGCTCGGGCGTCGCAAAGGCAGCGCGTGAATCAAGCACAATTGTCTCAAAGCCGAGCGTGTTGGCGAGCGTCACGAGCGCAATCGCCGTGTGTACAGCGCCAATAACGATCAGGCGGGGCGGCGGCGCCGTGACGTCGAGCAGCACTTCGATGGCCCCCGCGGCGCTATCCACCGTCACGCGCTGGGTTTGCTGCGTCTCCAGTGCGCGTTGGAGCAGCGGCAGGACGGCCGTGTCGAGTGCATCGTCGCCCAGCGTGCCTGCGCGCGTACCTGCGCGCGTTAAACAGAGCGAACCGCCGAGATGGGGGCCGCTCAGCACGAGCGCGCGCGCGGCAAGGCTGGAGTGCGCAGCGGCTGCCAGATAGAGTGCAAGGGAGGTACTCATTTACGGTCTTCCGATTGGCGCTGGATTGGATCCCCCCATCACCGCGTATTACGCCTGCGTGTCGGGGTCGGCCGCTGGCGGGTCACATGCCGGCGGCACGCTAATCCATGTCCGGCGGGAGTGTGGGATTGTGCGCCAATTCAGCCATGCGCAGCAGTTGGTGCGGCAGAATGCGCCCTTCGCTTAACGGGGGCAGGTCGTCAAGTGCGAACCAAGCTGCGTCCAGTGTTTCGTCGCTGCCCGTGGGCGCGCCGTCCAGGTATTCGCACAGGATGAAGGCCTTGTAGACGTGGTAGGGGAAGGGCGGCACATGCCCTTGCACGCTGCGGTCGAGCAGTGCCAGCAGGCGCACGGCGCGCACATCCACATGCGCTTCCTCACGTACTTCGCGCACCGCGACGCCGCTGGGGGAATCGTTGGGGTCCGCCCAGCCGCCGGGAGGCGCCCACAGCCCGTCGGCCTTCTCCTGGACAAGCAGCAGACGGCCGCGCGCGTCAAAGACGATTGCGCGCACGTCAACCTTGGGCGTGGCATAGCCGTCCTGCATTTGCCAGTGCGCAAGCATTGCATCGGCCTCGATCGCCCCGCCCGAGGCCATGATTTCGGCGGCCACGCGCATGAGGTGCGCATAGCGCTCGCGATCGTACTCGTTATTTGAATAAGCAAGGCCAGCTTGGGCGATACCGTTCAGTTCCTTTGCCCAGCGCAGCCAGGCAGCGTCATTGTTCATGCAGGATTATTGAAACCTCACTTGTGCGCTGTATGGGTTATTGCGGGAATGAGCATAGCCGATGGCCACGCCCGCGGGCAATTGTACGGCGGGCGCGCGCAGCCGCAATTGACAGCCCCCATGGCGGCGCGTAGAATGCACTACGGTTCAGTGCGTTGACCGCACAAGAGCATGATCAAGCCGCTGCCACCCGGAGAGCCTTCGATGGACGAGGAAATGAGTGCCGTTGAGACAACGGATGAGAACGAGCCCGCGTTTGACGCCGAGATTTCGCTGCGCGAGGTGACGGCAGACTCGGTGCGCAACATACTGCGGCTGAAGGTGGCGCCTAATCAGGAGCAGTTTGTTGCCAGCAACGCTGCGTCAATTGCCGAAGCGCACTTCAATCCGGAGCGTGCGTGGTTCAGGGCGATCTACGCCGATGAGACGCCCGTCGGTTTCCTCATGCTTTATGACGACCCCGCTGAGCCCACCTACTTTCTGTGGCGCTTCATGATCGATAGTCGCTTCCAGGGGCGCGGCTACGGCACGCGCGCGTTGCGCCTGCTTGTCGAGCATGTGCGCAGCCGGCCGGACGCGGTTATGCTGGGTGTCAGCTATGTGCCCGGTGACGGCAGCCCCGAGACCTTCTACAAGAAGTTCGGCTTTGAGGAAACGGGCGATATGGACGATGACGAGGTCATCGCCCAGTTGCTGCTCGAGGAATTGACGAGCGAGGCGTAGTCTGCAGCGTTGAACGAGTCTGGGTGACGACTGATGCAGGATTGGGTG
>CAYJNV010000400.1:0-3121 GCA_964370975.1 uncultured Caldilineaceae bacterium
TTGTTCTTTGCGTTTCCTCTGCGTCTTTGCGCCTTTGCGTCGTATCTACGCCGCGGCCGGCTTTCCTACCACCGGCGCGCCGTTATTCCTGTCACGGTGCAGCCAGCTCTTCTCTTCCCACGCGACCAGCAGCGCCGCCGCATTGAAGATGGATGAGTAGGTGCCGCTGACGATGCCCACGACCATGACGGCCACGAACTTCTGCAACGTGGGGCCGCCCAACATCAGGATGCTCACGAGCGTAAGCAGCGTGGCAACCTGCGTGCCCAGCGAACGCGAAGCGGTTTCGATGATGCTGCGATTCGTCACGGTGTTGAAGTCTTCCGTGCGGTGGCGCTTGAGGTTCTCGCGAATGCGGTCGAAAACCACAATCGAGTCGCTCACGCTGTAGCCGATGACGGTGAGGATGGCCGTCAGGAAGAGCGCGTCCACCTCCCAGTCGAAGAAGATGTTCATGATGGCGATAAACGAAATCGTCACCAGCACATCGTGCACGAGCGCCGTCACGGCGCATGCGCCATAGCGCAGCGGGTGAGGCACTGACCGGAAGCTCCAGGCCAGATACAAGAGAATCAGCACGGAGGCGATCGCCACAGCAAAGACAGCCGCCCGGCTCACCTCGCTGCCGATGGCCGGCCCGATGTTGCGGTAGCTCATTTCCTCGAAGGAGCTGAACTTGGCGTTCAGGGCATCCACCAGGAGAGCCTTCTCTTCGGGCGTGATTTCCTTCGTCTTCACCTGCACAGTGGCGCCGTCACCGACGGTTACCACACTGGTATCCGTGAAGCCGCTATCCACAAAGACCTGGCGTACGTCGGCCGGGTTCACGACCTGCGGCAGGCGCATCTCCCAGTTGAGGCCACCCTTGTAGTCGATGCTCAAGGGGAGCAGAGTGCCGCGCGCTGCCAGCGACCAGATCATGTAGAGGATGCCGGGCAACATGAGCAGCACCGATATCGTGAAGTACAAACCGCGTCGTTCAATAATGCGCATCAGTGAGTCTCACTTTCAGGCGGGCTGCTGCTGCCTAGGCAGTTGGCGCTGCTTGGCCAACCGCTTCATGAAGGATGACGTTACAAATTCCGCCGGTAGCGCGCGCATGATTGTGCGTGTGATGAAGACCGACGAGAAGAGCGACAGCGCCACACCAATCGCGAGGTTGATGGCAAAGCCGCGCACCGGGCTTGCGCCAAAGGTGCTGCCGAACCAGAAGAGCACTGCGCTCGAAATCAGCGTGGAGAGGTTGCTGTCCAGAATGGCTGGGAAGGCACGCGTGAAGCCGGACTCAATCGCCATGCGCGGATTGCGGCCGTTGCGCAGTTCGTCCTTCATGCGCTCGAAGATGAGGATGTTGGCGTCGACAGCCATGCCCACGCTCAGGAAGAAGCCCGCCATACCCGGTAGCGTCAGCGTAACCGGTATCAGTTTGTAGACGGCGACGGTGAGAATGATGTAGCAGAGAAGCGCACCGGCTGCCACTACGCCCGCCGAACGGTAAAGGATGAGCACAAAGAGGAAGACGGCGATAAGTCCAAGCAGGCCCGCGCGCAGGCTGCGCGCCACCGAATCCTGGCCAAGGCTCGCGCCGATGGTGCGCACGTCCACCACCTTGAGGGGTACGGGCAAAGCGCCGTAGCGCATCTGCACGGCCAGGCTTTCAGCCTCGTCCTTGCTGAACTGGCCGGTAATCTGCCCTTGCGTACTGATTTGCCCTTGAATCGTGGGGGCGGAGAGAACAAGGCCATCCAGCACAATCGCCATCGGCTGGCCAATGTGCGACGACGTGTAGTCAAGGAACTTGTCGGCGCCGTCGGAGGTCGTCTCAAAGCTGATTTGCCACTGGCCCAGCTCGTCCTGGTAGGCAATGGCACTCTTGAGCACATCGCCCGTCATGGCCGTGTTGAAAACAATGTCGGGGTACGGTGTCTGCTGCGAGGTGACTGAAGCGTCCGTGGCGTTGCTCAGTGCATCGGCGACGGCGGTGGGCTTGTGCGTGGTGTTGATGATCATGCCCTGGCCAAGCTGTGCGCCGCCCGGGTCCACGAACTCAAGCTGGCCGGTTGAGCGCACCGTCTCAATTGCCTGGTCGGGATTGTTGATGCCCGGCAACTCGACGATGACACGGTCGGCGCCCTGCTGCTGGACGTTGGCTTCCGCCACACCCAGGCCATTGACGCGATTGTCAATAATCTGCTTGGCAGTTTCCATGGCGCCATCGGCGAGCACCTGTCCCTCCGCCAAATCGGCCTGGAGCAGCACCTGCGTGCCGCCGCGCAAATCCAGCCCCAGCCGCAGGTCCAGCGGTGTGCTGCCTGCGTTGGGATCATTGGTGCGCGAACGCACAAGCGAGCTTGGCTGGTTGAGCGGCAGCGCGATGTAGAGCGCCAGCGCCACCAGGATCCCAATCAGGATCAGGGTGATGGTGTTGCGTTGTCTGTTCATAGAGATGATTGTCCTCGATCCGGCGGTGGTAAATCGGGGCAGCATTCGGGTGGGAGAGGCAAGCGAAATCTGCCCAACCAGACCATTATAGGTCGCTGCCCAAAGCCATGTCAAAACCACTCGGCCGTGCCCGCACAAGCAATTGCAAATACACGTACACAGTGTAGCCAGTCTGTAGCCAGTTTGTAGCCCGTGCCCTGCTATGCTGGTTTCAGGACTGCGGACGTGCCACCGACGATGGCGACACGCGCAGCCACATCTGCGCCCACGAAACTCATGGAAAAGGAGGCCATCTCATGCGGCGCAATCCTGCTATACTTGTCGTGTTGCTGCTTGTGACGCTGTTGATTTCCAGCGCGTGTGTACCTCTGCGCACGCTGGGGCCGGTCGTCACGCACGAAGCGCGCGTACCGGACATCCTGCTTGGGCCGTATGATGGGCCGGAGAGGCCGGCCGAGCAGGTCATGACAACCTCCGACCACTTGCGTGACCTGCAGGCTGCCGGCGCACTGGAGACTGCACAGAAGTTGCCCTCTCGGGCTGCTGCGCAGTTTATTTCGAGTTCGGACTACCTGCGTGACCTGCAGGCAGCCGACGCCCTGCAGCAGTAGGCGGTTGTTGCGTCCACGTCCATGTCAATACTGAACAGAACAGGTGCAGCGCGCGCAGCGAGGCTTCC
>CAYJNV010000401.1:0-3083 GCA_964370975.1 uncultured Caldilineaceae bacterium
CGTGTGGGTTCGAGTCCCACCCGACCTACCAGCCACATTCGCGTCCACCTTGCGGAGTGTTCGCACCTCCGCACCAGTTGTCTGCAATCGACCACGCGTACCGTCGCACCGTCACACTTCGGGAGTGGGAGCCGAGAATCCATTGTTCAGGCCGCGCGCCTTGCGCGCGTCACCTGGTTTCACACTGTCGCCTGCATCGCCGCCTACATCGCCGTCATCAAGGGACATCCATGGAGACCACATTGCCGCCCTCATCGCTGCCTCTCGCTCTGCGCCCCGGCCTCGCGCCATCCTCTGTAGTGTCATTACGCCATCGCCTTGCCCGGCTTGCGCTGCGCATGGCGATTCTTGTCGTCGCACTGGTGGTTTCTCTTGGCGCAGCGCGCGTCTATGCGCAGGATGCCGTCCACGTTGTGGCGCGCGGTGAAAAGCTGGCCGTCATTGCGCGCAACTACGACATTTCGCTTAATGAACTGATTAGCTACAACGACATCACCGACCCCAACTTCATTTTCAGCGGGCAACGGTTGCTCATTCCCGGCCAGGCAAGCGGTGCGCTCACACAGTATGGCACGCCTGCCGTGGCCGATGCGCTGCCCGCCGGCAACGGCTACTACACCGTCCGCCGTGGCGACACCCTCTCGGAGATTGCCAAGCGCAACGGCATTTCCACGGGCGACCTGCTGCGCCTCAATGGCCTCACCAACGCCAACTTCGTCTGGGTGGGGCAGCAGTTGCGGCTGAGCGCACGTGTGGAACCGACCGCGATTGCCACCGACGAGACCGAGACAAGCGACCTCGCCGGCGAAATCTACATCGTCATGCCCGGCGATACGCTCTCGCAAATTGCGCAGCGTTTCGGTCTATCCACGCAGGAACTGCTCGCGGCCAACGGGTTGCCCAATGCCAACTTTGTCTGGGTGGGGCAGCGCTTGCGTATCAAGGGCGGTGGCTCCGCCGCCACGGCCTACCAGGTGGCCCCTGCCGACGGCCGCCGCTGGATTGAGGTGGATCTCACCAACCAGACGCTGACCGCGTGGCAAGGTGATGTCGCCATTTTGTACACGAGCATCAGTTCGGGGCTGCCGGGCACACCCACCGTCACCGGCCACTTCCAGATTGGCGTCAAATACCAATCGCAGCGCATGACGGGACCTGGATATGACCTGCCCGGCGTTCCCTGGGTCATGTATTTCTACGGCAGCTACGCGCTGCACGGCGCATACTGGCACAACAACTTCGGCACGCCCATGAGTCACGGTTGCGTCAACGTCCGTGTGGGCGAATCGGAGATGCTCTACAACTGGGCGCCAATTGGCACCGAGGTCTACGTTCATTATTGATTAGCGTTACGCAGATGGGCTTGATGCACAGGCGCAAGACCATGCCCTGGCGACCTTGTGCCCTGGCGTCAAGATGCGTGTGTAACGAAATTCCTGTCTAGCGCCGGCGTCAATTGGGCGCGCAAGCACATCACCGGAGAATTTCTCCGGCCCAGGGAGTCTGCTTCATGTTCTTTTCGTTCCACGTCCGTTCCTTCTTCACGTGGGCGCGGCGCGCACTGGCCGCAATCGTCATCGGCGTGGCGCTGTTGCTGCCCGCGGCACGGCCCGCCCTGGCCCAAACCGACGCGATTGTGCCGATCATCAATCCCTTCCTCGTCACGGGCGCCACGACACTAGAGTCTTCACACCCGGAAGAGATCAAGCGCACGCTGCCTGCCTTGCCGGCGCTGGCGCCCACGGTCGGTCCCCTTATCAAGCGCAGCTATCTCGACAACATCGACCGCCGCACCACGGCCTTTATCCCCGCGCTCAGCCCGGCGATACTCGACAGCCTCACCCCCATCGAGATGCCCGACACGACGGCGCATTGGGTGCGCGTAGACCTGAGCGAGCAGACTGCCGTAGCCTATGCGGGCCAAACGCCGGTGCGCGGCTTCATTATTGCCTCAGGGCTGCCCGCGACGCCCACCGTCACCGGCACCTTCCACATCCGCGCCAAGGTGCGCACCCAGCTCATGGAAGGCGGCAGCGCCGCCGAGGGCAACGACTACTATTTGCCCAATGTGCAGTGGGTGCAGTATTTCTACAAGGATTATGGCTTCCACGGCACCTACTGGCATTATGCCTTCGGCGCGCCGCGCAGCCACGGCTGCATCAACATGACCAACGCCGACGCCTATTGGCTTTGGAACTTCCTCAGCCCCGCATGGGACGGCACAACCGTTTGGCAGCATGTGCCCAAGGATGAGGGCGCGCTCGTCATCGTCCACGAGTGACGGGTGCATGAGCAAAGGCGCTGTGCGTGCTACACGGTCCAGCATGTGCGGAAATAGACAGCGCAGCACACATTTGGGAGAATAGCGAGGCGGGCCGCTGTGGCTCGCCTCGCCTGCTTTGTTCGCTGGATTGACTATGGATTCCGACTCGCTGCTCGCACTGCCTGCGGAGGAACGCCCTGCAGAGGCACGCCTAGATGAGGCTGCAGCGGCGCATGCGCTTGACTCTGCCCTGGCCGCTGACGCCGCCTACGCTACCGCCGAGGGCAAGCGCGGCATGGGCATCGGCCGCTTCCTGTTGATTGCGATTGCGCTGCTGATTGTGGGACTGGGTGCGATGCGCCTCGTGCGCACTATCGCGCCCCCCAGCGACGACAGCATGGCCCCCAACCTGGAGATCACCACCTTTGATAGCAAGACCGTGCGCCTGAGTGACCTGCGCGGGCAAGGCGTTGTGCTCAACTTCTGGGCCAGTTGGTGCGGTCCCTGCATTGTCGAGGCGCCCATCCTGGCGCAGGGCTGGCGCGATGCGCAAGGGCAGAACGTTACCTTCCTGGGCATTGTCGTCAATTCCGATGACCCTGCCAAGGCGCAGGCCTTTATAGCCGAGCACGGCCTGAATTATCCTAACGCCTTCGACGCCAGCGGCCAGTGGGAGGCTGCCTATGGCGTCCAGGGCATTCCGGCCACCTTCTTCATCGACGCCAAGGGGCGCATTGTGGAGCAGGCGCGCGGTCTCCTGCCCAACCAGGGCTACTTTGACAGGCGCCTGCAGCAGATAAGCGGGGAGTAGGGATTGGGG
>CAYJNV010000402.1:0-3004 GCA_964370975.1 uncultured Caldilineaceae bacterium
CCTCTGCGCTGGCTGTGGCCGAGGTCGACCGCACGATTGCGCGACTGGCGGGTTCAGCCGCTGCCCAGGCCGCGCAGGAAGGGGAGAGCGACATCATGATGGGTCTCACCTTGCGCGACGGCCTGTGGGGTACGCAGCCAATTCCGCTGGCCGACGTGGTGGGGCGCACCATCACGGTGCCGCGTGAAATGATCAGCGCCGACGGCATGGACGTCACAGCTGCCTTTCTTGACTACGCCGCGCCGCTGATTGGCCAGATGCCACCCGCGCCCCTGTTGTGGATATGAGCAGGTCGTTTTGCGTGGGGCTTGACCTGGCATGGGGATCGCGCAACCCCACAGGTGGCGCGCTGCTGCGCGACAGTGAAATTGTCGCTCTAAGCGACCAGTTTCTTGACAATGAGGCACCACATCGGTGCGCGTCTGTCACAAAGAGAAGCCGCACCATCAGTGGATGGTGCGGCCTGAACCCTGTTGACATGGCGCGTACAGTCCGCGGCGCTATAGCTGCCCTGCGTACGGTCCCCTGCGATCGGTCGGAAAGAGGCGTGCAATCTCGCGCATCATATCGTCCGACATCGCGTCAATGCGTGCGCGGCGTGCGGGACCGGTGAGCTCGCCATCGACAGCCATCGGGCCGAAGATGGGCCCAATGCGCATCGTTACCACCGTTCGCCGCAAATGGCGCAGGTTGCTGCCAATGCGGTCCGAACCAAGCAGCGCGATGGGCAGGATGCGCTTGTGACTCATGGTTGCCAGCAGCGCCGTGCCGGGTTTGGCACGCACCAGCGCGCCACCCACGCGTGAGGTAGGGCCGGTGAGCGTCACAATCTGCTCGCCGCGCGCGGCCCGATCTGCCAGTTCCGGATTGATACCACCCTCGGGGAAGACGCCCAGCGGTCGACCCTCGTCCAACACCTTGATTGCACTGCGGAATGCCTCGCGGTCCACTTGCCCACGCCAAATGGGGATGCCGTCGAAGAGGTTCATAAAGAAGCGCACATACCACTTGCGCTGCGATTCGGTGGCGACCAGAAAGACAGGCTGGAAGGGCAGATAAAGGGTGAGGATGAAGGCGTCGAACCAGCCAAAATGGTTGGAAATGACAATTAGCGGCTCGCGGCCTTTGGGCAGATTGGCTGAGCCCTCTACGCGCAAGCTGAAGAAGATCCAGCCGATTGAGCGCCCGAAGGCCAGAATTGCCCGCCGCACCAGCGGTGACGAGCGATGGACGATCCCCGATCCCAGACGGAAGTTGCGCGTCTGCGGGAATGTCTTGGTGGACGTCGCTGCGGCCTCACTGCTCATCAGCTTGGCTTCTTCCTCTTGCCGGGGGCGAGGCCGGTTGCGGTAGGTTTGCAGGCAGGGGGTGCGTACTTTGACATCTGCACGCGCACGCCGCGGTTGTCTCCCTGTCTGGTCCAAGTATACTACAGTGACCTGTTGGCAAGCGCGCAATGTGTGCGCGGGTATTGCGATGGAGACCCGTCAATGACACCGTCTGATCTGCCCGATACCCTCAACGCCCGCATTGGTGTGCTCAACCGGCGCGAGGTCGAAGCGCGCCTGCTTGCACCCCTCATCGACGCGCTCGGCGAGCGCTTCGGCCGCGAGGCGGTTCTGGACACCGTGCGCGAGGTAATCGTCGATATTGCGCGCGCGCAGGGCGCTCGCACGGCTGTCCAGGTGGGGGGCTCGACCATGGAGCACCTTGACGGCGCGATGGCCGCCTGGACGCAGGATAACGCGCTGCACATGGAGGTGCTCGAATTGAGCGCCGACCGCTATGACTTCAATGTGACTCGTTGCCGCTACGCCGAACTCTATGCTGCGCTCGGGATTCCCGAACTGGGCGCCCTGCTTTCGTGCAATCGCGATGGCGCCTTCATCGGGGGCTTCAACCCCGAAATCAAGCTGACGCGCACACAGACCATCATGCAGGGAGCGCCCTACTGCAACTTCCGTTACAGCCGCGTCGCGGAGGATGATGCGCCATCCGGCCCAAATCCTGCGTGAGGCGTTGCCCGGCGACTTCGAACCATATGAGGAGGAACATCATGCGTACACCGCCCCCAGCCTATTTTCAGATGCGCGCCGCCTATGCGCGCTGGTTCTGGAAACTCCCTGCCGGCCTGTTGCTGATGGCACTGGCCAGGCTTGCGGGGCGCACGCGACGCGGGGACCCGCAGTTGCTGGCCACAGCCCTGTCTGCCGCAGCCGCATTTGTCCTGCTTGACAGCGTCAAGGATCGCGCGGTCTACGAGTCAAGCCGAGGCACCTACGAGTCCACACCCGACACGACGCCGTAGGCCACGGCGCGCGCGCAATGTCCGCCGATTGGCGCAACTTTTCCCGGGGGAGTGTGTTACAGAGGGCAGCACGCGTACAGGTCCGCACCTGCGCGGACACATGCGCAAAATGGCCGTGTGCTTGACAGCACGCATAGCGCCGTCTACAATGCCTCGAGAGGTCCGCAGTGCGCGTGACGGGAGTCCCGGCAGGGCGGCAATCGAATGCGGAGTGGGTGCACCAAGACATGAAGCGTGCTGCATTCGGTCTTTATTACGGCCCCTTGTGGCCATCAACCGCCGGCTACACAGCCGGGTCAATGTATACAATGCATTTGAATAATCAGTGCAGAGGAGAATTCAATGGCGACCACTTTTGAACGCGTGCGCGACATCATCGTAGAACAACTTGGCGTCGACGCAGGCGATGTGACAATGGAGGCGAGCTTCCGCGATGACCTTGAAGCCGACAGCCTCGACTTGGTCGAGCTTATCATGGCCTTTGAAGAGGAATTTGGCGGGGAGATCAGCGACGAGCAGGCCCAGAAAATCCTCACAGTGGGCGATGCTGTGACCTTCCTGTCCAGCGACTAGGCGACGCGCGGCGTCGAGAGCCGACAGCGCTGCGCGTTGCGGCCGCATGTAAATACAAGAGCGAGCATCCCGAGGGAAGCTCGCTCTTTTGTGCGTTCAGATTTCCTGAGTTCGTCGCAGCAG
>CAYJNV010000403.1:0-2983 GCA_964370975.1 uncultured Caldilineaceae bacterium
CAACCAGTCCACCAGTCCACCAGTCCACCAGTCCACCAGTCCACCAGTCCACCTGTCCACCTGTCAACCGTCGTTCACGGTAATCCCCATTTCCAAAGGAGCCACCCATGTCGATGCGCATTGGCTTTATTGGGGCGGGACGCATGGCGCACCTGCATGCGACCTTCTTGCACGACGAACCTGAAGTGGAGGTTGTAGCCACCTGTGACAATGGCAGCGGCCGCGCGCATGACTTTACACGCGACTATGGCGCACACGCTTACTCGAACTATCACACCATGCTTGACCAACAGACGCTCGACGGCGTTTACATTTGTACACCCACGGCCACGCACGCCTCTATCGGTCTTGAGTGTGTCGAGCGGGGAATTCCCTTCTTCATCGAAAAGCCCCTCGACCTGGATCTCAATGCAGCTGGGCGGCTTGTGCGCGCTGCCGCCGGCCGCCGCCTGCTTGCCGTCACCGCGCTGCAATGGCGCTACAGCCCCGCTTTCCGCCGCGCCCGCGAATTGATCGGCGACGAGCCGATAGCCCTCGTCCATCTCCACTGGTACTGGACCCGTCCGCCCATCCAGTGGATCTGGGACCGCGCCCAGGCCGGCGGGCAGATCGTTGACCAGAACATCCACCTGATTGACCTGAGCCGAGCGCTGGCGGGCGAGGTTACCTCGGTCTACGCCGCCTACAACCAGCGCCAGACCAACTTCGAGCCCGACTTTGTCAACTGGGACGGGTACGCACTCACCTTGCGTTACGCCACGGGCGCCGTGGGCACATGCGCAGGCACCTACGCGCTCTATCCCGCGATCCAGGAGCGCCCCACGGCCGACTTCTGCCTGCGCGACCGCATGGTGCGCGTCACCGACCGCGATGTCAGCCACTTCACGCCCTCTGGCGTTGAGAAGTGGGAGAATGAGGAGCCGTTGCATCGGGGCATCAACCGCGCATTCATCGCGGCGCTGCGCGCGGGTGACGGCGCAGGGTTGTGCACAACGTTGGGCGAAGGCTTGCGCTCTACAGCCGTCGCGCTGGCCGCCAACCGGAGTGCGTCGACGGGCCATGCCGTCGACATGGCACAGTTCATGGCGGAATACACAGGTGACGAAGAGGTGGGTCCATGAACAGGATTGACCAGTTGCTGGGCCATCCCGAGTTTTTTGCGGATCCCTATCCTACCTACAGCATACTGCGTGAGCGAGTGCCCGTGGCGTGGAGCGAGCGCTGGAGCGGATGGGTGCTCACCCGCTATGCCGACGTGGCCATGGTGCTGCGCGACGCCCAGCGTTTCTCGAGCGCGGGCCGCATCAAACACATTCTGGACAAACTGCCGACTGAAGCGCGCAGCCAGACCGCCCCCCTTGAAGAGCACTATCGCGTGGGCATTGCGCACATGGATCCGCCGGATCACACGCGCCTGCGCGCCTTGCTTGCCCCGTGGTTCACGCCGCGCATGTTGGAAGCAATGCGCCCGCGCATTCGCGCGGTTGCCGGCGAGTTGCTGGATGCCGCTCTGCAACGAGCCCAGGCAGGCGACGGTCGTATCGACCTGCTGCGCGATTTTGCCTATCCACTTCCCGCAATCGTGGTGCTCGAAATGCTGGGCGCGCCGGCGGCGGACGCCGACATGCTGCGCGCATGGGCGCTTGACATCAATCTGCTCTTTGCCGCGGGTGGGCGCGCGCCTGCCGAGCGGGTTCCAGTTGCACAAGCCGCCCTCACAGAGATGCGTGCGTACATTGGGGACCTGGTTGCCGAGCGCCGCCGCCATCCTGCCGACGATCTGATTGGGCGATTGGTTGCCCTCGAGGGGCAAAAGTTGGACAAGAGTGAACTGGTTTCCACATGCGTCACGCTCTTTGTGGCGGGGCACGAGACGACCACCAATCTGCTCGGCAACGGGCTGGTGGCGCTTCTGCGTCACCCAGCCGAAATGGCGCGCCTGCGTGCCACACCTGCGCTCATGGAGTCCGCCATCGAGGAGATGCTGCGCTACGAGGCGCCGGTGCACCGCTCCTGGCGCATTGCCACCGAGGAGGTCGTGCTCCATGATGTGTTGATTCGCCAGGGCGAGATGGTGCTCATGATGATTGGCGCCGCCCACCGCGATCCCACCGTGTTCCCGGAGCCCGATCGCTTCGACATCGGCCGGCTACAAAACAGGCACATGGGATTCGGCCTGGGCATTCACTTTTGTCTGGGTGCGCCGCTGGCGCGCATGGAGGTGAGCGAGGGGTTGCACGCCTTGCTCGCGCAGTTTGCCACAATCAAATTGATTGAGGAGCCGCCCCTCCATTGGCGGAACGACGTGGCCTTGCGCGGCGTCGAGCAACTGCCCGTCGAGGTTTCTGCGTGAGCGAGAATTTGCGTGTCGCACTGGTGTCGATTGCCCGGCCAACCTTTGATGTCCCATTGGCACAGACGGTGGCAGAGACCGTGGTTGCGCGTCTCGTGGCCGCGGGGATGGGTGTCCGCGCGACCGGCGCGCGCCTGATCATGGATGCGGAAGGTGCGCTGACAGCTGCAGCGGCGCTCGCGGATGAGCCCTTCGACCTGCTGCTCCTCCTCCAGGCCAGCTTTGCCGACAGCACCATGGCCGTTGCGCTCGCGCAGATTGCGGCCGCCAGGCGACTGCCGATCCTGCTCTGGGCGGTACCCGAGGCGCGCGACGGGGGACGTTTGCGCCTGAATAGTTTGTGTGGTATCAATCTGGCAGGCCACGCATTCTCCCTGAACAAGCTCCACTTCGACTTTCTGCTTGAAGAGCCGGAGAGCGATGCTGCCATCAGCAAAATTGGCGCCTGGGCGAGTGCTGGCCACGCACGCCGGATGTTGCAGGGCGCTACGATTGGCATCGTAGGAGAGCACCCCGCCGGTTTTGAGACCTGCGCGTATGACGAAGCGGACCTGCACGCGCTGCTTGGCGTGCGCGTGGAGAAGCTTCCTCTCGACGACATGCTGCGTGCCGCCGCTGCCGCCGATGACG
>CAYJNV010000404.1:0-2971 GCA_964370975.1 uncultured Caldilineaceae bacterium
ATGCCCCAAAACAGGCAACTAACCGCCGACGTTACGCGAAACTAAAGAATTACCAATTCACCAATTACCAGGTTCACTGTTATCCATCACGCCGTCCCCTCATACGCCGCGCGCAGCAGCGCCACCACCACGTCATCCACGTCCATGGTGGAGGAGAGCGTCACTTTGTGGGTGAGCGCGCCGCTGCCGACGCCCGTGTTCTCGGGCACCATGTCGTCAAAGGGGCGACCCTTGAGCTTGAGTGCGAGGTCCACCCGGTCGCGCGCCGAGGGGGCAATTGCGGCGAATTGCTGTTTGCGCGCAAAAGCCACATAGGTGGCGCGAGGCGCAATCTTCACATCAGCGCCCAACGCCTGCACGATTTCAACGACATAATTATAGATCGGACGCAGGTCGGCCTTGGGGCCGCTGTATTGGGCCGCAACCAGGTCGCTGTGCGTAGAGACCTCGGGGCGCTTGTAGCGCAGTGCGGACCAGATGTCGTCGAGCGAAACCTGGCGCACGCCCTGCCAGCCGTCACTGATGATGCGCACGTGCAGCGAGTCGCGGTTGAGGTCGCTCTTGACGCCCGAACTCTGCTTGGGGTAGGAGATCCAGAAGAGGGTGTTGTCGCGCATGGCGGCGTGGGCGGTGTTGTAGAAGCTCTCCAGCTCGCCGCTGTCGCGCACAAAGAGGTGAACGCAATCAAAGTGGCCCTTGCCGCCGGGGCGCTCGGCCAGGTCATGCACCACGCCGTCAGGGAAGTCGGCGCGCAAGCGCTCAATGTAGCCATCGGGCGCATTGATCACCAGCACGCTCATGCCCGGCTTCAGATTCAGTTTCTTGACCAGTTCTCCCGCCATGGTTCACTTCCCTCCCTTGCAGGATCAAAGCGTGTATGCAGTCGGCAGTTGGCAATCGACGCTGCTACGTATTCTGCGGCATGCGCTTCTCCAGCCAGCGCACAAAGAGTGTAAGCGCGATGGTCATCACCAGGTAAAGGAATGCAACCACATTATACGTCTCAAAGAACTTGAAGGTGCTGGCAGCGTAGACCTTGCCCATCTGCGTAATGTCCTGCACGCCCAGCACTGAAACGAGCGACGAGTCCTTGAGCATGGCAATGAAGTCGTTACCCAGGGGCGGCAGCACGCGGCGCACAGCCTGGGGCAGCACAATGAAGCGCATGGTCTGCCAACGATTCATGCCGAGGCTCATGGCGGCCTCGGTTTGGCCGCGGGCGATGCTCTCGATGCCGGCGCGGAAGATCTCGCTGAGGAACGCGCTGTAGGCAATGATCAGAGCCAGCACCGAGCGCGCGGCAAATCCCAAATCGCGCACGGTAAAGCGGTTGAGCGCGGCGCCCAGCCCCGTCATGCCTGCGGCTGCCGCCTGGTCGCCCAGCCAGTTGATGCCCAGCACAAGCTGCGGAGCGCCCACAAATGCGATGTAGTAGAGCAGCACCAGCATGGGCACGCCGCGTATGATCTCCACATAGAAGGTGGCCACCTCGTAGACGACGCGGTTCTTCGAGAGGCGCATGAGCCCCACAAGCAGCCCCACGACGAGCGCGCCGCCAAAGGCAACCAGCGTCACCCAGATTGTGGTGGTGACGCCGCGTGAGACTGCCTTGAAGATGACTGTGTAGTCCGCATCGTTGATGATGTACCAGAGCAGCAGCAACCCCAGCAGCACGGCCACCAGCAGCCAGTAGGGGAAGCGGTCAAAGAGGGTGTAGGCGGCGTGGCGCCTGGGCGGGGGCATTGTCTCAACGGCCATGGCGGGTGCTCCGGAGTGGGCGCATGCGAACGAAAAAGCGTGCGCCGCCCCACGGCGGGACGACGCACGCAATCAGTCACCAGGCCAAAATGATCAATGATCAATGATCATTGACAACTGGCAACGATTACTTTACATCGTTGGGTCAAACTCGAAGAACCACTTCGTATCCAGCGCGTCGAACGTGCCGTCGGCGCGCAGCGCGGCGATGGCGGCGTTGAAGGGCTCCACCAGGTCACTCCCCGGCGTGAAGATGAAGCCGAACTCCTCGCTCTTGATCGCGTCACCCACGATCTTGAGGGCATCGGGGTTGGCCCCAATGTAGCCGCGCCCGCTGGCCGCATCCACCAGCACCATGTCAACGTCACCGGCAATCAGCGCCTGCACCGACGCGCCGAAGTTCTCGAAGAGCTTGATGCGTGGATTGCCCTCGTCGCCGTCCAGAATGTCATAAACGGCGGTGTAGAAGCCCGATGTGCCCGCCTGCGAGCCGATCAGCAACTGGTCGTCGGCGGCAAACTCCTGCGGCGTGGTGAAGCGTTCTTCGCCGGCCTTGACGAGCATGAATTGCTGGCTTGTCATGTAGGGCGCGCTGAAGTCCACCTGCTGCGCCCGCTCCTCGTTGATGGTGATGCCATCCATGCCGATGTCGAACTGGCCATCCTTCACGGCGGGGATCATGGCATCCCACGAGGTGACGTTGAAGTTGACGGTGCAGTTGAGCAGCCCGCAGATGGCGGCCATGGCGTCATACTCCCAGCCCATGGCGTCGCCCGTGGTGGGGTCAATGAACTGGAGCGGGGTGAAGTCGTTGGCCATCGCGGCTTCCACCACGCGGCCGCCCAGGTCGGGCAAGCCGGATGCGGGTGCGGCGGCTTCGGCGGCGGGTGCGGCTGTGGCCTCGGCAGCAGGGGCGGCGGCGGGCTGCACCGGCGCACAGGCGGCCAGTACAAGCACGGCCAACAGGAGAAGCGAGACAAGTTTGAGCGCGCGCGTTTGCATAGGTTGGCTCCCTGGAATTCGTTAAGGCGTTGTGTGCAAATACAACGGCGATTGACAGGCAGGTATCTTACCGCAGGCAAGCGCGGCGGGCAATTGCGCATTCGCGCCTCACACAGGGCGATTCAAAAGTCATCGCGCGGCAAAACTGCACCTCACCCCCGGCCCTTCTATGCGGAGAGGGGAGTAAAGCACCGCGCCCGTAGGTCACGTC
>CAYJNV010000405.1:0-2966 GCA_964370975.1 uncultured Caldilineaceae bacterium
CTTGTACAACGCCTTCCCAGGTGGACTGGTTGAAGGAACGGTCGTTAATGCGACCGACATGACTGACGAGGCCGATCTTGATGTCGGCGGATGCGGCGGGTGCGGCGGGTGCAACCGGAGCTACACAGGCAGCTGCCAGCATTGCCACCACCGCCATCAGGGTGACGAAGCAATAGATACGCGCTTGTTTACGCAAATTCACCATTCCTCCATGAGAGTATGAGCTTTCCTAGATTTGGCCGAAAGCGAGATTCTGATCGCACCAACCACGCAGGGGAAAGTTGATCCGTACTTCAATTGACGGGTCTGCACACCAGAGTTCTAGCGAGAGACACAGGTGTTGTCTCAAGACAGCGGACGCAGTTACGCGGAAACAAATTGCGCGTTGGTGCTGCCGCGCGGCGCGCCGACTGGGTGGCTGCACTACTCTTGCCGCTCCGCCACCACATTCCCCCACCCGTCCACCTGCGCCGCCCAGCCCGGGGCAAGCAACGTGGTGGTGTCATACTGGAGGATTAGGGCAGGACCGCTGAGGCGGTTGTTGGGCTGGAGCAGGGTGCGATCATAAACGGCCGTGGCGGTCGGGCCGTCAGCACTGAACCAAACGGGCCGTTCGCCTACGTGCGCCGCCGCGGCGCTCGCGCCGCCGGGCGAAAGCGCAGGCAGCGTGGCCTCGGCGCCGGGGGCCTCGGCGCGCAGGCGCAGCGTCACCACCTCCACAATCTCGCTGCGTGTGGCGTAGCCGTAGCGCTGGGCATGAAGCGTATGGAAGGCTTCCACCGCGTCCGCAAGCGCGACCTGCGCGTCCGCGCCCATAGTCAGCGGCACACCCAGTTCGTAGCTTTGGCCACGATAGCGCACATCTAGCGTAGAGGCCAATGCAGGCTTGTCGATACCCTCTGCAGCGAGCACGTTGCGCACACGCGCGCCGAGCGTGCCCAAAGCCGCATGTAACGGCGCGGGGTCCCGCGCCAGGTCAGCGGCTGAATGCAGAATCGACTGCGAGGCCTCGGTGGCAACGCCGCCAACGAGCATGCCGTAGGCGCTGAGCACACCGGGAAAGGGGGGCGCGAGGATACGGCGCACCCCGAGCGCGTCGGCCAGGTCGCAGGCGTGGAGAGGCCCCGCCCCGCCAAAGGGGAGCAGCGTGAATGCGCGCGGATTATGGCCGCGCTCCACAGAGACGCGGCGCAGCGCCCGCTCCATGGTCGCGTTGGCCACGCGCAGCACGCCCAGCGCGGCTGCTTCGGCGCTCAATCCCAACGACGCGCCCAGTTGCGTCAGCACCGTGCGCGCCGCGGCCTCATCAAGCGTCACATCACCCTTGCCCCCCAGGAAGCCCTGAGGCGGCAGCCTCCCAAGCAGCACATTGGCGTCGGTCACCGTGGGCTCGGCGCCGCCGCGCCCGTAGGCCGCGGGGCCGGGCAGCGCGCCTGCACTGCGCGGCCCCACACGCAGCGCCCCGCCACCATCCACAAAGGCCACGCTGCCACCCCCCGCGCCCACCGTGTGAATGTCGATGACGGGCAGGCGCAGCGGCAGGTCGCCAATCTGGCTTTCGGCGGTGGTAGGAATGGCCCCGTCACAGAGGGCAACGTCGGTGCTCGTGCCGCCCATGTCAAAGGTGATGAGTTGCACAGGCACAGTGGGCTGCGACTGCTGCGCCACGGCGAATGCCCCCACCACACCACCGGCCGGTCCGCTGAGCACGAGGCGCGCCGGTTCGCGCGCCGCCTGCGCCAGCCCAATCGCGCCGCCGTTGGACTGCATGATGCGGACGGCGGGTGCACGGCCCCCGCTGCCCAGCGAGCGCTGCAACCGCTCAAGGTAGCGCGCCACAAGTGGCTGCACGTAGGCGTTGATGACTGTGGTGGCCGTGCGCTCATACTCGCGATACTCGGGCAGAATTGCGCTGCTGAGTGAAATGGGCAGGTTGGGCAGCCTGTCGCGCAGGATATCGGCCGCGCGCTGCTCGTGCGCTGGGTTGCGGAAGGAAAAGAGGAAGACGATGGCCAGGCTTTCCACGGCGGCGTCGGGGTGCGCGGCAATTTCTGCGGCCAGCCTGTTGGCCAGCGCCATCACAGCCGCTTCATCCAGCGGCGTGACGACGTTGCCGTCGGCGTCGAGGCGCTCGGCGACCTCAAGGCGGTGCGCCTCGGCCACCAGCGCCGGCGACCGCTCCTGGTGCAGGCGGTAGAGGAAGGGGCGGTTCTGACGCCCAATCGTGAGCACGTCGCCAAAGCCTGCCGATGTGAGCAGCGCCGTGCGTGCGCCGCGTCGCTCGAGCAGCGCGTTGGTGGCAACCGTCATCCCGTGCACAATTTGGGGTGCGGCGTCGGCCGAGAGGCCCAGTTCTTCGAGACCGGCGACAATCGCGCGGCTCTGATCAGTGGGCGTGGTGGATAGCTTGAAGATACGCAGCGCGCCCTTGTGCAGCAGCACAAAGTCGGTGAAGGTGCCACCCACATCGATGCCGACAAGGAGACGCGGCGTCTGCCCATCCGCATCGTGTTCGCGCACTGAATCGCGCATCGCGAAATTGGTTGCCTCACAAACTGGAGTTGGGGTACAATAGTCAGGAAGTTGTTTCACCCGCAACACAATCAGGAAACGCAGAAGACGCAGCGACGCAGTCCAGGCAGCCGCCCCATGGTCCAGCGTTTGTGGGGCATCCTCGCAACAACACACAACCTGGCCAGACCATCTTACACATTATCAAGGAGGAGTAGAAAACATGCGCAAGCAAACGCGTTTGTACGGCCTTATCGCCTTAATGGCGGTGGTCGCAATGTTGGCTGTCGCCTGTGTGGCGCCCGCGGCCCCGGCTGCGCCTGCCGCTGACACAACAGCCGCACCGGCGGCCGAGGCAGCCGCCCCTGCCGACGTCAAGATCGGCCTCGTCACCGACGTTGGTCGCATTAACGACCGTTCCTTCAACCAGTCCACCTGGGAAGGCGTTGTACAAG
>CAYJNV010000406.1:0-2906 GCA_964370975.1 uncultured Caldilineaceae bacterium
TCCAGCGCACATGCGGCGCGATCTGAGGCAGCGCCGCCAGCATGTGGTGCAGATATTGGCCGCTCCCCGCGCCCTCCTGCCCCACAAACCAGCCGTTAATAAGAACGTGGAAATCACCCATGTAGCTTGGTCATTTGCCTACAGGTGAGGGTTCAGTAGCCAGCGGTGGCATGACAATGTGGCCGCCCAGCGCACTGAGCTCAAATGCCTCAATGCCCTGCTGGCCCAGCATGAGCGAAATTTCGCCACCGTGGTGGATGTCGTGCGCCATGATGCGAAAGATCGTCCATTGGCGCGGAATGGCCCAGTTCTGGCCGTTCCACCGGTAGGGAAATGAGACGGTGAGGTCGTCAGTCGTCCACGCCGCGAGCGTAGCGTCAACCATCAGCCAGGATCGTTCGAGCCATTCGATGAGCGCGCCGGCATCTTGCGTGATGTGAAGCGCCTCCTCTTCGGCGTGGCGATTGCCCTCCTCGTCGGTTGTCCAGGTGGGCACGGCCGCGGCCGCTGCAGCGCTGCCCGGCGCGTCCATGCGCACAAACCAGGTAATACGCCCCAGGGCAACATGCCGCGCAATCTCGCCTGCCGAGCGCATGTCGGCCTTGGGCCGCCAAAGCAGTTCCATGGGCGTACGCTGGCGCAGCGCGCCGACCAGGCTGGCGTTGTACCCTGCCCAGCCCTCGAAAACAGCGTTCAACATCATTGGAGATTCTGCCATGAGGTTCCCTTTCGTTGTTGCGCCTTCAACAGGTGGAGGTGACACGCGTTGGCTCTATAGACGATCTGGAACGACATACTGTTCATACCAGGCCGCAACCTGCGCCGCATGGCGTGCCTTCCATGCATCCCACACCGTATGAATGTAGAGAGCGGCGACGTCGTAGCGCGCCTGCGGCGACGCCGCCTGCACGATGTCGGCTACAGTCATCATTCCCAACGCTGCGAGGGGAGGCGGCTCCAGCCAGGCAAAGCGTGCGTGCTTGGCACTCACGCCCGCGCGCAGCGGGCGTGTCCGTACCTGAATGACCTCCGCCACGCCGACGCCCCTCTCCAGAATCGCGTACAGGGCAATAAGATGCACTGCCACAGACTGCGTGGCCTGGTTCGACGGCATGCCGTGGTGCTGCGCGGCATAGGCATCCACAAGCAGCGGCGAGAGTGGCCCTGCTGCAATCGGGGGCTCACCGCCACCCTGCAGGGTGCTGAAGAGCGCCCAGCATGCAGGGCCGGCCCCCAGATAACGATGCGTGGGACCCTCTGAAGCCGGCAGGCGAACACCGCAGTCAGGACAGATTTCGAATCGCAAAGCGCTCATGTGCACTCCAGAGGCCGTTATTATACCATCCGCAGCGCAGTCGCTCTCCTCGGCCCGCACATTTGCTGCGGCGCGCACGGCTTCCACGACGGCGCTTTTCCGCGGTCTGGTCAATCCAGCGCACGCCAAGGTAAAATGGGGACTCCATACGCTGATTCAAAACTCACAAACCCGGGGCCATGCCATGCTCATCCATAATGCAACGGTGCTCACCTTTGACGACTCGCAGCGCGTGCTCGAAGAGGCCGCCGTGCTGATCGACGGTGCGACCATCAGCGAAGTTGGGCCCAGCGCCGAACTGCGTGCGCGCCACCCCGACGAGGCGCTCTGGGATGCGCAGGGGATGGTGCTCATGCCCGGCCAGATCTGCGCGCACACGCACTTCTACGGCGCGTTCGCACGTGGCATGTACATCCCCGGCCCACCTGCCAAGGACTTCCCCGAGATTCTGCAGAATCTCTGGTGGCGGCTCGACAAGGCGCTCGACATGGAAGGCGTCCAAAGCAGCGCCGAAGTCTGTCTCGTGGATGCCATCCGCAATGGCACGACGACGCTGATCGACCACCACGCCAGCCAGCGTGCGATTGACGGCAGCCTCGACGCGATCGCCGATGCCGTGGTGCAGAGCGGGCTGCGCGCCGCGCTTTGCTATGAAGTCACCGACCGCGACGGCCCCGAAGCGGCGCGCGCAGGAATCAGCGAGAACATGCGCTTCATGCGGCGCGTGCAGAGCGCGCGACGCACCGCCGCCGACACGCCCGAGGCCACACGCCTGGCAGCCACCTTTGGGCTGCACGCCAGCCTCACCCTCTCCGACGCGACTCTCGAGGCCTGCCGCGCCGAGGCCGACCGCTTCCACGTGCATGTGGCCGAACACCCGGTGGACGAGTACGACAGCCTTGATAAGTCGGCCATGCGCGTAGTGGAGCGGCTGCACCGCTTTGGCATTACGGGCGCGCAGACGATCATGGCGCACTGCATTCATGTGGACGCATGGGAGACGGCGCTGCTGCGCGAGACCGGCACCTTTGTGTCGCACCAGCCTCGCTCGAACATGAACAACGCTGTGGGCGCGGCGGATATTACGCCCATGCTGCGTGCGGGGATGGCTGTCTGCCTGGGCAACGACGGCTTCAGCAATGACATGTTCATGGAGATGAAGGTGGCCGACCTGCTCCAGAAGCATGCCCACGCCGACCCGCGCTACCTGGGCGCCGACAAGGTGCTGCAGATGGCCGTGGTGAACAACCGCCGCCTGGCCTCACTCTTCTTCGACAAACCAGTCGGCATCATCGCGCCCGGCGCTTATGCCGACCTGATCCTGCTCGACTATTACCCAACCACGCCCATGAATGCGGGCAACCTGCCCTGGCACATCCTCTTCGGCATGAGCGGCGGCCATGTACACAGCACCATTGTGCAGGGTGAGGTGCTCATGCGCGACCGCACCCTCCTGACCATGGACGAGGCGGCGATTACGCAGCGCAGCCGCGCAGCCGCCGCAAAGACGTGGGAGCGGTATTGGGCCATGTTTTAGGGGTGGTGGACTGGTGGACTGGTAATTGGTAAGCGGTGAATTGGTAATTGGCGC
>CAYJNV010000407.1:0-2874 GCA_964370975.1 uncultured Caldilineaceae bacterium
CCGCCTATTTGGGGCCGAATGTGCTGGGTGTGGTTGTACACGAGGGCAGCTTCTAGAGTGATGCCGGAATGAAATCGTCATGCCGCCTGTAGGGAGCAGGGATCCGGGAACGGGGAACACTCGTGAGCGGAGACGGTTCCCTGTTGCCGGATCCCTGAGCGTGAGTCTCACTCCGGTATCAGTCGAGTTGGCACCGGCCTGACGCAACGATCGACGAGGGTAAGGAACGCATCTGTGGCAACGTCGGCGGTAGACCGCTTGCAGCGGGTTTTGGATCTTGAGGAACGCCAGCAATGGCGCAACCGCGTGGTGATTGGCGGCCTGCAGGCCATGGCCCCGCGCTGGGCGGACGACGCGCGCGCTGAAGCCGTGGAACCTTCCATGGTGAGGTTGGCGACCGAGCTCATGGTGCAATATGGCGAAGGCGACGCAGGGAGCCGCGCCCACACGGCCGCGCAACTGCGGCGGGTGTTGGCGGGCGAATTTGTGGCCGATGCGCCGCCTGCGCCGGGGCTGCCGCCTGCGCCGGAGCAGCCGTCTGCAGGTGCACGCGCAATGCCGGATGCGCGCGAGCTCATGAATGTGGCGCCGGTTGCGCCAACGCCCAGGGTGCAGCCGCCGCACGCGCCCGAAGCGAAGCCTGCCGCCGAAGCCTCTGAGCCGCAGAGCCAGCGCAAAGGCGACTCCGGCGCCAAAGCTGCGCAAGGCAAGCGCGACAACAAGGGCGGCGACGCTGGCGGCAGCATCAGCGGCAGCAGCGGTGGCGCCGACTCCATGGTGGGCGCAACCTTTGTCTACGAGTACGAGGGCCAGCCTGGTGACACGCCGCCGGCGCTCAAGCCACCGTCGCGCACGTCCAGCCGCCCGGCGCGCACGGCAGACGAATTGCGGAAACCCGTCACTACGTTGCAGGGCGTGGGCCCGTCGATTGCCGAAGTGTTGGGCAGGCTCGAGCTTCACACCGTGCTGGATCTGCTCTGGCACCTGCCCAGCCGCCACGATGACTACAGCCAGCTCAAGACGATTTCGCAACTGCAGCCGGGAGAGACGGTCACCGTGGTGGCCAATCTCTGGGAGGTGAGCGAGAAGAGTATCGGCATCAACCGCAAGCGCATCGAGGGCATCTTTCAGGATGCCACGGGCACGCTGCGTGCCAACTGGTGGAACAAGTGGGTAGTGCGCCAGTTGAAGGCTGGCGCCACCTACCGTCTGAGCGGCAAGATCGGGCTGTACATGGGGCGCAAGACGATTGAGAACCCCATCTTCGAGGACGCTGCGGATGAGTCCGAGTCACTGGCTGCAGGCCGCCTTGCCCCCGTATACCCGCTCACGGAGGGGATCTCGCTCAACAAGATGCGGCAGCTTGTTCGCCAGGCGCTGGAGGACTTTGCCACGCTCGTGGGCGACCCGCTGCCGGAGGCAGTGCGCGCGACCTACGCGCTGCCGAATCTGACGGACGCGCTCTGGGGCATCCACTTTCCCGATGACCACGCGCAGCTCGAGGCGGCGATCAAGCGCTTGACCATGGAGGAGTTGCTCTACGTGCAGTTGGGCGTTTTGCAGCGGCGGCGCGAGCTCAAGTCGGTGGCGGCTATGCCCTTCGAAACGGCGCCCGAGCGGCTCGCGCCGTTTGTGGAGGCGATGCCCTTTGCGCTCACCGGTGCACAGCTGCGCGTGCTTAACGAAGTGGCTATGGACCTTGCCCGCCCCGTGCCCATGACGCGCCTCGTGCAGGGTGATGTGGGCAGCGGCAAGACGGCCGTGGCGGCGGGCGCCATGTGGCTGGCGATGGGCAGCGGTGCGCAATCGGCGCTGCTCGCGCCCACGCAGATTCTGGCCGAACAGCACCACCGCGGCATTTCCAGGCTGCTGGCGCCGCTGCAGCGCCCCGACGGTGCGCCAATTGAGGTGGCGCTGCTCACCGGGCGCGTGACGGGGAGCGAGCGCGAGCGCATTCTGGCCGGTCTGCGCGAGGGTGCGATTGATGTGGTGGTGGGGACAACTGCGCTGATTCAGGAAGGCGTGGAGTTTGCCCGCCTGGGGTTGGTGGTGGTGGATGAGCAGCACCGCTTTGGCGTGGAGCAGCGCGGCGCCTTGCGCAGTCAGGGCGACACGCAGCCGCATCTGCTGGTGATGAGCGCAACGCCCATTCCCCGCAGCCTGGCGCTGACGGTCTTTGGCGATTTGGACATCAGCCAACTGGACGAAATGCCCCCCGGCCGCATGCCGGTGAAGACGGTCTTCTTCCGCCGGGGCGAGCGCGAGCGCGTCTACGGTTTTGTGCGCAACGAGGCAGCAGCAGGGCGGCAGACTTTCATCGTGTATCCGCTTGTGGCTGATAGCGAGGTGCTAGATGCGGGCGCGGCCACCACGGAGTACGAGACGCTGCGCAGCGAAGTATTCCCCGATTTGCGCCTGGCGCTGCTGCACGGGCAGATGAAGGGGAGCGAGAAGGATGCGGTGATGAGCGCCTTTGCCGCAGGCGAGAGCGACGTGCTGGTGAGCACGAGCGTGATCGAGGTGGGCATCGACGTGCCCAACGCGACGGTAATGATTGTGGAGGATGCCGAGAGATTTGGGCTGGCGCAATTGCACCAGTTCCGTGGCCGGGTGGGCCGCGGCACGGCCAAGAGCTATTGTGTGCTCGTGTGCGCGGCCGACACCGAGGCCGCGCTGGAACGGCTGCACGTGCTCGAAAGCACAAATGACGGCTTCGAGCTGGCCGAGAAGGACTTGCAGCTGCGCGGCCCCGGTGACTTCCTGGGCACGCGCCAAAGCGGCCTGCCCGAGCTGCGCATTGCCCAGTTCTCCGACCTGGAGACGCTGGCGCTGGCGCGCGAGGCGGCGCTGCACATCATGGAGACAGACCCGACT
>CAYJNV010000408.1:0-693 GCA_964370975.1 uncultured Caldilineaceae bacterium
GTGGGTGAGTATGCAAGGGCGCTTGCCGCGTTTGACCAGGCGACACTTGAGCTGATCGGCGACGCGCCATTGGCCGGCGGCGAAGGCGAAATCGACGCGCTGCGCCAGGCCGACGAATTGCTGCTGGAACATGCGCTGGCGTATCTTTCGTTGAATTTGCTGCCGGAAGCGGGGCTGGCCCTCGAACGGTGCGAGCGGTTGTTTCGGGCGACGGGGCAACCCTATGAACTGGCGCAAGCGCGCTATGCACAAGGGGTCTTGCGGCTGCGACAGGGTGACTTTGCCGAGGCGCAGACAACACTGGATGAAGCCCTAATGCTCTTTACCCAACTGGATAACCGCTTTTGGCGCAACCGCACGCAAAGTGCGCTGGCGCGGTTGGCGCAGTCCCAGGGAGATAGTGATGGCGCGGCGACGCTGCTGGATGCGCTGCTTGTGGAGCCAGAGATGAGAACCACCGCGGGCGCGGTCGCATGGGATCTGTTAGGGCTGGTAGACGTCTGGTTGGCGCGGCTGCACTTGTGGCTTGCGCGTGGTGCGATGGCAGAGGCAGAGCGTGCGGCGGAGCAGGTAGAAACGCTGCTGGGGATCATGGGCCTAGGCGCATCGGATGGTGACGTACCTTTGCCCCATCTTGCCCTGCGCCTGCTGCATGCACGCGGCAACATTGCGGCTGCCAATGGCGACCACCGG
>CAYJNV010000408.1:703-1193 GCA_964370975.1 uncultured Caldilineaceae bacterium
TTGGATCGACAGCGCGCTTCGCTGCCTCTCGAAGAAGTGCGAACTGCCTATCTTGACGACAAGATGGCGATCTATAGTGATCTGGTCGTCAGCTTGCTTGCCGCGCCCTTGCCCAGTGAGGATGAGGTGGCGGAGGCCTTCGCTGTGGTAGAGCGGGCGCGTTCGCGGGCCTTGTTAGAGCGGCTGCTGGCCAGTGTCGAGGCTGCCTCTGGCGATGAAAGCAGCGCCGTGAACGCACAGCGCGCGGCGCTGCGCCGTCAGTTGCATTGGCTCTATAATCAATTGCTGGGCGAGAGTGGCAATCGCCACCTGGATGGCACCCTTAGCCGTGAAGTGGCGCAGCATGAGGCCGCGATTCAGCGATTGGAGTGGCGCAATGCGCCGCTCTTGGCACAGGCCGAGCCGGTACGATTGGGCGAATTGCAGCGCGTGCTGGCCCCGGATCAACAGGCGCTTGTCTATTATTTTGCCGGAGATGAGGTGTTAGCGT
>CAYJNV010000408.1:1203-2742 GCA_964370975.1 uncultured Caldilineaceae bacterium
TTGTCGTGGGGCGAGACAATGCCGAGGTGGTGCGCCGCGTGACAACAGTGAGCGCAGTGACCCAGGCTCAGGCTGACCTGCGTTTTCAGTTGGGGCGCGCTGAACTTGGCAGTGAGTATGTGGCGCGGCATTACGCCCGTTTGATGCGAGGTGTGCAGGATGCCTTGGGCCGCCTCTACCAACTTCTGGTTGCGCCGCTGCAACGGCACTTGAGCGCCGAGCGTATGCTGGTTGTGCCATTCGGATTGCTCCATTTGCTTCCGTTTCATGCGCTTTGGGATGGTCATGGGTACTTGCGTGAAGCGGTGGAGATTGCCTATGTGCCAAGCGCGAGTGTTGCCGTTCACAAAACGCGCGATTCCAGTAGTTCCCCGCTACGCCGCTTTGCCGGATTTGCGCCCTATGATGCGCGTATTCCCCAGTCGCAGGCGGAGATTGATATGGCCGCCACATATTTTGAGGATGCGCAGCGGTACCTTGATCAATCTGCAACAGTCGGCAACCTGGTTTGTGCGGCGGCGCAGAGTGATGTGCTGCATTTGGCGACACATGGATTGTTCCGACCCGATAACTCATTTTTCTCTGCGCTCAAGTTGGCGGATGGGTGGATGGATGTGCGCCAAATCTACCGGCTGAATTTGGCGGCGCGTTTGGTCGTTTTGAGCGCGTGCGAGAGTGGTGTCGGTGAGGTGCGGGCAGGCGATGAGGTTGTCGGGCTGGCGCGTGGCTTTTTGGCCGCGGGTTCACAACATTTACTTGCGACTTTGTGGAATGTACACGACGGCAGCGCTGCAAACTTGATGGGTATGTTTTACCGGAACTTACAGGCGACGGCTCAGGGCGACTTGGGGCCAACGCGCCCCTCGTACGCATTGCGGGCTGCGCAGCGGGAAGCGCTTGCACGGGGCGAGCATCCCTATTATTGGGCACCGTTTTTTGCGATTGGCTAGTGGGTGCAAAAGGTACCAGTCTATGACTCAAGAACATTCTTGCAACAAGGTAGATCTTCCATTGGATGTGTCGCAAGGGACGAATAGGAGAGGCGAAATGGCCGATGGTGTGCGCTGGCGTATGCCTGTGATGGCGTTGTTGGCAGCCATTCTGCTGCAAGGAATGCTGCTGATGATCGGCGGCGTCGGCGCGAAGGCGGCGCATGCTGCTCCGCGATTCGGCGCAGTGGCCGCGGCAGCAGATGATAGCTATCTTTTGCACTATGGTGTCGTCATCAGCCGCCCTGCTGAAAGTGTGGGCAGTTGGGTGGTCAGCGACACAACCTTTGAGGCTGTGGGCGACACGCAGGTAGCCGAGGATATTGTTGTGGGCGACTGTGTAGATCTAAATGTACCCCATAACAAAAAAAAAAAAGCAATCTCAATCAGCGAAAAGAGCGCATCGGCATGTAGCGATGATGATGACGACGGTGATGATGACGGTGACGATGGTGACGACGATGTCGGTGACGATGGTGACGACGATGATGGGGTGAGTGATTTTATCATCCGCTATGGCGTAGTTATTACGCGCCCGGTAGCCCAACTG
>CAYJNV010000409.1:0-2740 GCA_964370975.1 uncultured Caldilineaceae bacterium
CCCAAGAGGCTCTCGCACTCTTGATTTCTACAGCATGACTATTGAGAAGCCCTAAACGCGGCACACACGGAGGGCGGCTATTACACCGGCGCAACCCCTTACTTCGGCATGTGGTGGTGCGGCTGACGGCCGCCGGGGCGTGGCGTGGCTGGCCATCCATAGAATACCGTGGCCGAGCGCGCCGGCGCCGTGTAGGTCGCCCCGGTGTGCGTCGGCGCATCCTGCGGCGGCAGAATATCCTGAGGAGGCGACGACGCTGTGGAGATCACACGCCGCCACGATTCGGGCGCGGTCAGGCGTGGCATCTCAAAGGTAAGCGGCTCCCAGAATGCATTGAGCACCACATGCAATCGCTCACCTGCCGCGGGATAGGTGAGCGTGAACGCCAGCCAACGCACATCCCCACCCCATTCGGGGCGGCCCAGTTGACGGCCGTGAAAGTTGATCGACGCCTCATTGCGGCGCGTACCTTGCGGCAGATAGACCGACGCGTGCAGAATCTCGGTGTTGTTGTGGAAGCGCAGCAACTCGCGCACAAAGCGCAGGTTCTCGGCCGATTCCTCCACGTCCTCCCAATCAAACCACGATAGCGGGCTATCATGGCCATAAGCGTTGTTGTTGCCCTGCTGCGTGCGCCGCACTTCGTCCCCCATCAGCATCATGGGCGTGCCCTGCGCCATGTACAGGATGGTGAGGAAGTTCTTGATCTGCCGCGTGCGCAGCATGTTGACGCTCGGGTCATCCGTTGGCCCTTCTGCACCCGAGTTCCAGCTGCGATTGTTGGACTCACCATCACGATTCTTTTCGCCATTGGCGAGATTGTGCTTTTCGTTGTATGACACGAGGTCGTTGAGCGTGAAACCATCGTGCGCTGTGATGAAATTGACAGTGCGACGTACGTTGCGGTCGGTGCGCGGGTAGAGGTCGGGGCTGCCCGCAATCCGCAACCCCATGCGCACCGCCATGCCGGGGTCGCCCTTGACAAAGCTGCGGACGTCGTCACGGAAGTGGCCATTCCATTCGGCAAAGCGGTCGCCAATAAAGGTGCCCACCTGGTAGAGACCGCCCGCATCCCACGCTTCGGCGATGATGGCCGTAGCCGCGAGCACAGGGTCCGACTCGATGGCCCACAGCAGCGGCGGACTTGACAGTGGCTCGCCAAACTCTCCGCGCGACAACGCCGAAGCCAGGTCAAAGCGAAATCCGTCCACGTGCATTTCGGTGACCCAGTAGTTGAGGCTGTCGCGAATCAATCGGCGCACAATCGAGTGGTTGGCGTTGAGTGTGTTGCCGCAGCCGCTGTAGTTGGCATAGGCGGACGGCTCGCCGCCGGGGATGTAGTAGGCCACATTCTCGAGGCCACGATAACAGAGGGTGGGGCCGTCGGCGCCATTCTCGGTCGTGTGGTTGAAGACCACGTCGAGGAAGATGGCGATGCCGGCGCGATGCAGCGCCTTGACCATGTCACGGAACTCGTCCACCACGGCCAGCGCATCGCCGTGCACGGCATACTGGCTGTGCGGCGCCATGAAGGCAATCGGGCTGTAGCCCCAGTAGTTGGTAAGCCCTGCGGGCGCATCCTGCGGATCGAACTGCGCCACGGGCAGCAGTTCCACGGTGTTGATGCCAAGCGACTGCAGGTAAGGAATCTTTTCAATGAGTCCGCGATAGGTGCCGCGCAGTTCATCGCGCACGCCCGAATTGGGGTTCCTTGTGAAGCCCGCGACGTGCATCTCGTAGATCACCGAGCGCTCATGAGTCCTGGTTGGGGGCGCGTCATCCTCCCAGTTGTAGGTGGAGGGGTCCACGACCACCGCGCGCAGCGCCTGGGCCACGTTGTCGCCCTTGCGGCAGGCTGCGGCGCGGTCGTAGACGCGCGTCGAAATCGCTCGAGCGTAGGGGTCGATCAGCACCTTTTGGCCATCGAAGCGGTCGCCATGAATGGGGTCATAGGGGCCGTGTACGCGGAAGGCGTAGAGTTGCCCCGCGCGCAGACCCGGCACGCACACGTGCCAGTAGTAGAAGGTGCGATTGACAGCCGGGTCCAGGCGGATGGTGCGTGCTGGCGCGGGGTCGAGCGGGCCATCGAAAAGAAGCAATTCGACCGCGGTCGCATGTTGCGAGAAGATCGAAAAATTGACGCCCAGGGGCGTGACTGTAGCGCCAATAGGGTTGCTTTGACCAGGCAGCGTTTCAGCAGACATAAGGGGTCGAATGAATGCAATGAAAGGCGCGGATAACTTCGTAACACGATGCATCAGCAAGTACGACTCTTGCGCACTCCTGATTGTACACGCTGTAGCTCGTCCTTGCGTCTCCTGTTGATATGCGTCCAGGTAGTCGCGCCTTGAAACCGATACCACAGTGAAACCGGAAGCATCAACATCTCAACGCAAAGATGCAAAGGACGCAAAGAAGCGCAAAGAACGGCGCCATCCTGACGACTCATGCAGAGAAGTTGCCTTTCCTTTGCGTTTCCTTGCGTCCTTTGCATCTTTGCGTTGAGATATCGTTTTCATGTTGGTATGACGCTAGAGTGCGAAGCGACCGTAGGCGCGCAGGCTGCGCAGCGCCTCGAGCGTGAGCACGCCCTGCCACGCGCACTGGGCGGCCGGCCACGCCGCCGGGAAGAGCGGCCCCCAATTCCACTGCGGCGCCCACGAGCCATCATCCTCCTGGGCCAGAATGCGGAAATCGAGATTGGCGCCAAGCAGAGGCGCAAGCGTGGCTGCAAAAGGAC
>CAYJNV010000410.1:0-2730 GCA_964370975.1 uncultured Caldilineaceae bacterium
CACAGAGGAAAGCAACAGCGAAAGGGCGCAACATACCCTCCTGCTGTTGCTTTCCTCTGTGTGTCTCGGTCGTTCTCTGTGGCCTCTGTGTCGAGGCCTTTCTTCTAGAGGTTCGTGAGGAAGAAGTCAGCGATACGGCTGTAGCAATCCACCTTGTTGGCGTAAGTGATCACATCGTGGCCTTCGTCAGCGTATACCACATACTCCACGTGTTTGCCCTGCGCGCGCAACTGCTCCACCACATCGCGCGATTCGCGCTCCGTGACGCGTGGGTCATGCGCGCCCTGAATCACCAGCATGGGACAGGCAAGATTGTGCATGTGGGTGCTGGGTGACCGCTCGCGCAGAAAGTCGGCCTCGGTGTTGGGGTTGCCCACCGCGAGGTGGAAGTAGGTCTTCCAGGTGTCGGGGAGCCGCTCCATGAAGGTGAAGAGGTTGTAGGGGCCAAACATGTCCACGGCGGCCTTCCAGCGCTCGGGGTGACGGCCTGCCAGCGTCAGCGTCATGTAGCCGCCATAGGAGCGCCCCATGACGCCGACGCGGGCCATGTCCAGGCGCGCGTCGCCCTTGAGGAAGTCGAAGGCGGCAATGTGGTCGAGGCGGTCCTGGCCGCCCCAGTCGTGGTCCACCATCTTGGTCTTGGCCAGACCGTAACCCTCGCTGCCACGCACATTGGGCACCCACACGGCAAAGCCCTTGAGCGTGAGATACTGGATCATGGGCATTGAGAACCAGGTGAAGTCGGGCCGTTCCTGGCTCTGCGGGCCACCGTGGATGTAGAAGACAACGGGCCGCGGCCCTGCGTAGCCCAACTCGGGTGCGGGCAGATAGAGGCGCGCAGCCATGCGCAGCCCGTCGTGGCTCGTGTAGGGCATGGACTCGCCCCGTGCCAGCCACTCCGTTGGGATGCCGATCGGGCGCTCGTTGGTCAGACGCCGCAGGTCGCCAGCGGGCTCGAGAATGTACAACTGCGAAGGCGACGTAGTGGAGGAGAAGGAGAGCGCATAGCGGCCTGTCTCCTTTTCATAGTGAATAGCCTCGGCAACGCCCTCTGCCAGTTCGCCTTCGCCCACGAGCACGCGGCTGGCCGTCCAGGTGAGGGCCTGCCTGTCAAAGACGCCCTCATATATCCAGGAAGCGCCGTCGATGTTGTAGGTGAGGCGCAGGGGTTCGCCCAGGCCGCCGTCGAGTGCGCTGAGTTCGCCTTCGCCCGTGTGGCGCAGGCCGTGCACCGCAACGGCAGCGGGCTTGTCGGGCGCATCAAGCGCGAACCAGGTAAGGCCGTAGTGGTCATCGAAGAGGCTCGAGACCATGAGCACGCCGTCATCCACCAGACGAGGCGTGCGGATGCCGTTGAGCATCTCCACCTGGCCGGGGCGTTCTTCAAGCGGGGCGCCGAAGAGCAGCGTGCGCTCGCCGCCGCGCCACAGATATAGCACTTCGTCCCCCACTGTATTCGAATCAACGAGAAGGATTGTCTCGTATGAAGCGTCATGTGACTTGGGAACGCCGTGGTGGGTGCTCTGGCCCAGCAGCGTGAGTGAGCGATTGACAAGATTCGCCTTGTAGCTTTCGTAGACGGGATCCTTGCGGTTGTCCACAAGGAGGAGCGCGACACCCTCAGCATCGTCACACGCAGTGCACACCACCTGCATTCCTGCAAAGCGATCGCCAAAAATGGGCTCCGGCATACCGCCACCGATGGGCACGAAGACCGGCTCATAGTTTTCGTCGCCGTTGTGGTCCAGCATGAGCAGGATGGAACCGAAGCCGGGCAGTACCTGATAGACGACGCTTCCCTCAAGGTGGTGGGGGTTGGGCAGCGCCACATCAGCGGGAAGCAGCGGTTCAGGCATACCCCCCGCAAGCGGCATGCGGTAGAGGCTCAGTCGCCCGGACATGTTGCTGATGAAGTAGACATGATCGCCAACCGTCTGCGGCGCCAGAAAGAGGCGCGCCGACAGCAGGGATTCCACGCGTGGGTTGTGCATGATGCAGGTTTCTAGTTGTTGGCCAGGTCTCCGGCTTGGCCTTCTGGAGTTGAAAAAATATGGCGAATTGTCACGCCGGAGACGTGACCGACAACGGCGACTTGGCGGCAGTTGTCTACTCGTCGCCGCCCAGCACCCGTCGCTTGACGCTTGAGGCGCTGCTCTGCACGGCCGCGCCCAGGATCACAGCCGCACCCTTCCAGGTGTCCAGGCTCAACAAGTCGCGCGGCGACTCGACGACCGACTGCGCAAACTGCACCATCAGGTCCATGCCCGGAATGACCGAAAGGCGTTTGCCGGCTTCCTCCAGCACCCCTTTGGCGCCTGTGGCGGCGCTGTAGTTGAGAATATACCAGAGCCCCTTCCAGGTTTCCGGGTCGAGCAGGTCTTCCTTTTTCGTGCCTTCAAGGTTGTGGGCAATATCCTTGATGAGTTCGATCGGCAGGCAGGCGGCCAACTTGCTCGCATTGCTCTTGAGCATTTCTGCGAGCGCGCCAGGGCTGAAGGGCGGCGCCCGATAGCCCGACTCAGCCTCGATATCCTTGGCAAACGCGCTCAGCTCATCGGCAGCGGCTTCGGAGACGGTTGCGAACCCGGCGCGTGTTGCGTCCACCACCGCGTCGACCTGCGCTTCACGCTGATGGACTCGGCAATAGGACGAGCCCACGACGGCGCGGTTACGGCAACTGTCGCCGCTCTTGGTGGTGGCGGCGCACTGCCCTGCAATGGGGTTCTGAAC
>CAYJNV010000411.1:0-2729 GCA_964370975.1 uncultured Caldilineaceae bacterium
GCTCATGGTAATGCGTGGCAAAGAGCGTGCGCGCGCGCAGGCCGGGGTGGTTGTGAATGTACTCGATCACCGCCCAGGCAATCGCGAGGCCGTCATAGGTGCTTGTGCCGCGGCCGATTTCGTCCAGCACAAGCAGGCTGCGGTGGGTGGCGTGGTGCAGAATGTTGGCCGTCTCCACCATTTCCACCATGAAAGTGGACTGGCCGCGATGAATCTCGTCGCTCGCGCCCAGGCGCGTGAAGATGCGATCCACCACGCCGATCTGCGCCGCGTCGGCGGGCACAAAGGAGCCCATTTGCGCCAGTAGCACAATCAGTGCGGTCTGGCGCAAGTAGGTGCTCTTGCCGCTCATGTTGGGTCCAGTAATGATCTGGATGGCGCTTTCGGGGCGCAGATGCGTGTCGTTGGGCACGAAGGGACTTTCGGACATCCCGAGTTCCACCACGGGGTGGCGTCCGCCCACAATCTCGATGGCCGGCCCCTCGTCCACCTGAGGACGCACGTAGCGACGCTGCAGCGCCACCTCAGCAAGGGCTGAGTGTGCGTCAAGCTCGGCCAGCCAGGCAGCCACCCGGCCTAACAGCGGCGCCTGGGCCGCCACCTGCGCGCAAAGTTGTTTGAAGAGCACCTGCTCCAGCGCCAGCCGCCGCTCATCGGCGTTGAGCACCAGCGACTCGTACTCCTTGAGGTCGGGTGTGATGTAGCGCTCACCGTTGGCAATCGTCTGCTTGCGTATATACTCGGGCGGCGCCTTGCCCAGGTGGCTGCTGGTAATCTCGATGTAGTAGCCGAAGACCTTGTTGAAGCCCACCTTGAGGTTCTTGATGTCCAACCGCTCACGCTCAGTGCGCTCGAGGTCGGCGATCCAATCCTTGGCGCCGCGGCTGCGCTGCACCAGGTCGTCAAGCTCATCGCTGTAGCCGTCGCGCATCATGCCCGGCGTGTTAAGCGTAGACGGCGGCTCCTCCACAAGCGCCGCTTCGAGCAGCGCGCGCAGCGCCTCGCACGCAGGCAGCGCGTCGGGCGGCAGCGCGGGCGCGCCGACGTCAGCGAGTGCTGCATGGATGGCGGGCATGCGCGCCAGCACTTCACGCAACCCCACCAGGTCGCGCGGCAGCGCCAGCCCGGCCACGGCGCGGCTGCTCCAGCGCTCAAGGTCACCGATGCCCTTGAGCAATGTGCGCAGCGTCAGGCGCAGGTCGGTTGCGCCGTGAAAGAGCGCCACACCGTCGAGGCGCGCGTTGATGGCGTCCACGTCGAGCAGGGGTTGGCTCAGGCGGCGACGCAGAAGGCGTGCGCCCATGGGCGTTAGCGTCTGGTCGAGGACATCAAGCAGGGAGCCGCGCGCATCGCCGCCGCGCATGGTCTCCGTAAGCTCCAGGTTGCGGCGCGTGGCCTCGTCAAGCGTCATGAAGGCGCCCAGCGTGTAGGCGTGGAGGCTGCTCATTTGCCCCAGCGCGCCGGGCTGCATGGTGCGCACATAGGCCAGCAACGCGGCGGCGGCGCGCACGGCCTCCGTGCGCCCGCGCAGGCCAAAGCCGTCGAGGCTGCCTACCCCAAAGTGGCGACGCAGCCCTTCGGTGGCGGTGTCGGGCGCGGTCTGCCATGCGTCAACCGTCGAAACGAGTGGGCTTAATGCCGTAATGATTCCACTAATCGACGAAGTGTTTGGCGTCCAATCCACCGGGATGAGTTCGCTGGGTTGCAGGCGGCTGACTTCCTCGCCAATGCGCTGCTCGAGCGCTTCCAGTGTGGGCGCTTCGATCTCCGTGGCGGCAAATTCGCCCGTGGAGATGTCGGCGTAGGCCAGCCCGGCAACGCAAGCCGTGGCGCGCTCGTGCACGCAGATGGCCAGCAAATAGTTGTTGCGGCGCGCATCCAGCATACCTGGCTCGGTCACGGTGCCGCGGCTGACGACACGTGTCACCTCGCGGTCGACCAGGCCCTTGCCCGGCTCGGTCATCTGCTCGGCGATGGCCACGCGATAGCCCGCTTCCACAAGGCGCGCGATGTACCCCTCCACGCTGTGGTAGGGCACGCCGGCCAGGGGCACGCGCTGGTCGTTGCCCACGGGCCGGCTGGTGAGCATGACATCGCAGACGCGTGCCACCACCTTGGCGTCTTCGTCGAAGGTCTCGTAGAAGTCGCCCAGGCGGAAGAAGAGGATGCAGTCCGGGTGCGCCGCTTTGATTGTTAGGTACTGCTGGCGCATTGGGGTGGTCATTGGATCATTGAGGATTGAAGATTGATGACTTGTTGACTTGTTGACTAGTTGACTGGGCCGGGGGTGAGGTGCCGTTCGCGCTTGCGTACCGAAACACTTCGTCAATCACTATCAGCCGTCATTAGTGCGGATTGCGCTGTGTCCTCGATAATGGCCGCTCATTCCGCCGTTACGAACGAAATTCGTGCGTTCCGAGCATGCGCGTGCCTTCGGCAGTGAGATGAATCGTAAAGGCATTCTCGAGGAACGGCCGACGCTCCAGAAGACCCTCGTTCACCATTTCTTCCACAAGGTGCTTTACGGCAGTGCGCGAGCGGAAGTTCAGTGCGCCGAAGGTCTCGCTCGCCTGATACCCCGGCTTCACAGTTGCGTCGCCCACCAACACTTTGATGAGGTTGCCCATGCCCAGCGATCGATCGCGCAGCGTGCGCAGCACCTCGATACGCTGCACACTGTCGTCGGGCGTTTGGCTCTCAATTGCGGGCAGGTCGCCCGCGCCGCAGTT
>CAYJNV010000412.1:0-2711 GCA_964370975.1 uncultured Caldilineaceae bacterium
CTTTGCGCCTTTGCGTCGTATCTGGCCGTTGTTTCGCTTTTAGTTTAGAGGCATAGGCATGACGGCAAACACAAGCCATGTCGCCATCATTGGCGGCGGCATTTCGGGGCTGAGCGCGGCGTGGTATCTGCAGCAGGCGGGCATCGGCTACAGCGTGCTCGAGTCGGCGCCGCGCTGGGGCGGCAAGGTCCTCACAGAGCAGGTGGAGGCGGCGGCAGGCCAGTTTGTGGTCGAGGGCGGCCCCGACTCGTTCCTCACGCAGAAGCCGTGGGCGCTTGAGCTGGCGCGTGCGCTGGGGCTTGACGCGCGCCTCATCGGCACCAACGACAAACTGCGCACCATCTACGTCCTCCACAAGGGCAAGCCAGCCAAGATGCCCGACGGCGTTATGCTGATCGTGCCCACGCGCTTCATGCCCTTTGCACTATCCGGGCTCATTTCACCCTGGGCCAAGCTGCGTATGGGCATGGACCTCTTCATCCCCCCCAAGCGCGACGACGAGGACGAGACGCTTGCCCAGTTCATCATCCGCCGCCTGGGCCACGAGGCGCTCGACAAGATCGCCGAGCCGATGATGTCGGGCATCTACAACGCCGACGCCGACAAGCAGAGCATTTTGGCCACCTTCCCGCGCTTCCGCCAGATGGAGCGCGACAACGGCAGCCTTATCCGCGGTATGCTCGCATCGCGCCGCGCCCACCCCGCGCCCACCGCGCCGGGGGCGAAGAAGACCTCCGCCTTCATGTCGCTTGCGGGTGGCACGCAGGAATTGATCGACGCGCTGGTGGCGCAGTTGCAGGGCGACCTGCGCCTCAATACCGAGGTCGCCGGGATTGCGCCGCTGCCGGGTGGCCGTTACCGCATTACCACGGCAGACGGCGGAACGCTTGAAGCCGACGCCGTGCTGCTGACGACGCCCGCGTATAGCGCGGCTGACCTGCTGCGCCCGCTCGCCCCCGCTGCGGCAGAGAAGCTCGCCGCCATCCGCTATGTGAGCACGGGCACGCTCACCATGGCCTTCCGCGCAAGTGACCTCAAGCAGCCGCTGCAGGGACACGGTCTGGTTGTGCCCAAAAGCGAGCACCGCCCCATCAACGCGATTACGATCTCCTCGACCAAGTTTGAACAGCGTGCGCCGAATGGCTACGTGCTGCTGCGCGCCTTCTTCGGCGGCTCGCGCAGCCCCGAGACGATGGATTTTGATGACGATCGATTGCTGGCCGTGGTGCGTGCGGAGCTGCAGAATATCCTGGCGATCGACGCAACGCCCCTGTTCCACCGCATCTACCGCTGGCGGCGTGCGAACCCGCAGTACGATGTGGGCCACCTCGCACTTGTGGACGAGATCGAGGGCGCGCTGCCGGCCGGCATCCACATCACGGGTGCAGCCCTGCGCGGCGTGGGCATGCCCGATTGCGTCTACCAGGCGCAACGCACGGTGCAGAAAATGACGGAACGGTTATCGGCAGTGTCGACGCAACCCGCAGAGGTGATGGCATGAACACAACGCAATCCGAGGCGCTCTTTGCACGCGCACAGGAACTCATCCCCGGCGGCGTGAACAGCCCCGTGCGCGCCTTCCGCAGCGTGGGGGGCGCGCCCCGCTTTATGGAACGGGGGCAGGGCGCCTATCTGTGGGACGCCGACGGCAACCGCTACATTGACTATGTGCTCTCGTGGGGGCCGCTGATTCTGGGGCACGCGCCCGCGCCGGTGGTGCAGGCCATTGCCGAGACGGCGGCGCGCGGCACAAGCTTCGGCGCGCCCACACGCCTTGAGAACGAACTGGCCGCGCTTGTCATCGAGATGGTTCCCTCGGTCGAGATGATCCGCTTTGTCAACAGCGGCACCGAGGCGACGATGAGCGCGCTGCGGCTGGCGCGCGCCTGCACGGGTCGCGACATGATCATCAAGTTTGCGGGCTGCTACCACGGCCACGCCGACCTGCTGCTGGTGCAGGCAGGCAGCGGCGTCGCCACGCTTGGTCTGCCCGATTCGCCCGGCGTGCCCGCGGCCACCGCCGCCGACACACTCACCGCACCCTACAACGACCTCGAGGCGGTGCGGGAGCTCTTTGCCCAGCACCCCGGCCAGATTGCGGGCGTGATTGTGGAGCCGATTGCGGCCAACATGGGCTTTGTGCTGCCCGTACCTGACTTCCTGCCCGGCCTGCACGCGCTTTGCAGGCAGAACGGCGCGCTCTTCATCCTCGACGAGGTGATGACGGGCTTTCGCGTGGCGTCCGGCGGTGCGCAGGCGGCATGGGGGCTGGACCCCGACATCACCTGCCTGGGCAAGGTGATTGGCGGCGGCTTGCCCGTGGGCGCGTATGCGGGCAAGGCCGAGATCATGCGTCACGTGGCCCCTGCCGGCAGCATGTACCAGGCGGGCACCCTCTCGGGCAACCCGCTGGCAATGGCGGCGGGGCTGGCCACGCTGCATGCGCTGCGCGCAGAGGGCGCTTTTGAGGCGATTGCGGCGCGCACCACAAGGCTGGTGGCGGGGCTGGCCGCTGCGGCGGACGCGGCGCGTATCCCCCTGCAGGTTGGCAGCGCAGGCACCATGTTCGGCTTCTACTTCTTGAATACGCCCGGCGCATCGATTACCGACTACGCCGGCGCCAAGCAGTATGCCGACACGGCTCGCTATGCGCGCTTCTTCCACGCCATGCTGGAGGAAGGCGTCTACTTTGCGCCCAGCCAGTTTGAGGC
>CAYJNV010000413.1:0-2704 GCA_964370975.1 uncultured Caldilineaceae bacterium
CGCCGCCGCGCCGCCGCCCGCCGACAAGGCCGGACAGCCGGGCACTGACGATGCCGGCGTGCAGTTGTTGCCCGCGCCCGACGATGCGCTCTTTGCGGAACCATCGCCGCAGGCCGTGCAGCCGGCGGCGTCATGGCCGCCGGAGCCACTTTCGCCGCAGACGCAACCCGCCTATCCGCCCGCCCCCACACAAGCGCCTTTTGTGCTGCGCGAGGTGGGTAGCCCCTTCACCATGCCCGCAGGGCTGGACCAGAATGCGGTAACCCTGCGCGGCCGCAGCGATGGCATTGCCATCGATATAGCCTCAGGCAAGTGGGAGGATCTGCTGCAGCTGCTTTCCTACCGGCTGGAGCAGACCGACGGCTTCTTCAGCGGCGGCTTTGTGGCTGTGGATGTGGGCACACGCCAAACCAACGAGGCCGAGCTTGACCTGCTGGCACGCGTGCTGGGCAGCTATAGCCTGCAGGCCGGGGTAGTGCGCACCTCTGCCGAGCGCACCTTTCAGGCGGCGCTGGCGTTGGGCATCCCCTGCGCACAAATTGCGCTGGATGGCACGGTTGTCAACGAGGCCATGCCCGCCCAGGCCGACGACAACACCTTCCCCTTCTTTGTATACCGGGGCAGCCTGCGCTCGGGACAGCAGCTTTACCGCCCGGAGCACATCATGATCATGGGCGATGTCAACCCCGGCGCCGAAGTGGCCTCCAATGGCGACATTCTGGTGTGGGGGCGGCTGCGCGGCGTTGCCCACGCGGGTGCACAGGGCAACACGGGCGCCATCATCGCGGCGCTGGACCTGGACCCCGTCCAGTTGCGCATTCACACGGTGGTGGCGGCGGCGCAGGCGGGGCAGAGCGAGGGCGGTGGCCCGCGCTGGGGCGGGGCGCGCAGCGCTGATCGTCGCCCTGAAGTGGCCCGCCTTGCTAACGGCCGCCTTCTCATTGAGGCGTGGGACGATGTGAAAACAGCCGGCGCGCCAATCCTCAAACGACGCCGCGCCTAAGCAAACGGGGTTCCCATGGCTGCCACAATCATTACGGTCACCTCTGGCAAAGGCGGCGTTGGCAAAACAACGACCACAGCAAATATTGCAGCGGCGCTGGCACTGGCCAACCAGCGCGTGATTACCGTCGACGGCGACATTGGCCTGCGCAATCTGGACCTGGTGCTTGGCCTCGAGAATCGCATTGTCTACGACCTGATCGATGTCGTGGAAGGGCGCTGTTCGCTCACGCAGGCGCTTGTGCGCGACCAGCGCGCACCCGCCCTCTGGTTGCTCCCCGCCGCGCAAACGCGCGACAAGACCGACATCACCACTGACCAGATGATTCGCGTCTGCACAGCGCTGCGCCAGTACGCCGACTACATCCTGATCGATTCGCCCGCCGGCATTGAGCACGGCTTCCACAATTCGATTGCGCCGGCTGATCGTGTGCTAATCGTCACCACTTCGGATGTTAGCGCTTTGCGCGACGCTGACAAGGTGATTTACCTGCTCGAGCGAGACTGGCGCAAGCCGCCGGGCCTTGTCATAAACCGCTACAACGCACGCCAGGCCCAAAAGGGTGAGATGCGCACAATTGATGACGTGCTCGACATACTGGCGATTGATTTACTCGGGGTCGTGCCCGAGGATCCCAACATCGTGCTCGCTTCCGATCGCGGTACGCCGGCCGTCTATGACCCGAAAATTCAGACGGCGCTGGCCTACAACAACATCGCCCAGCGCATCCTGGGAAACAATGTTCCCCTCATGCGCTTCAATGCGGGTGGTTTTTTGTCGAATCTTTTCGGTCGATGATACTCTTGGCGGTCTATGCGAGAGCGGAGTCTCTGGCGCAACTTTGATTGGACGTTACTGGCCGTCGTGCTGATCCTGTGCGGCCTCGGTATCGCCATGATCTACAGCGCCACCTTTAACACAATAGACCTGTCCGACTACTGGTTGCGCCAGGTTGTCTTCCTCGTCATTGGCCTCGTTGCCCTCTTTGCCGTCGCCGCGTTTGATTACCGGCAGCTCGAGCTCTTCGCCGTACCCGGTTACCTCATCTTCGTACTCCTGCTGATTCTCGTGGATGTCGTGGGCACAGCCCAGGGCGGCGCGCAGAGTTGGCTCAACGTGGGCGGCACCCTCGTTCAACCCACCGAAGCAGGCAAGTTCCTGCTCATCATCTTCCTCGCCTGGTACCTCAGTTGGTTCCATGATCGCATGGGCAAGCTTCAGTATCTGATCCTTGCCGGCATTCTGCTGGTTGCGCCTCTCGTGCTGGTCTATATCCAGCCCGACTTTGGCATGACGATCACCTACGCCTTCATTGGCGGTGTGCTCATTCTCACCGGAGGCATTCGCATCTGGCAGGTGGTGCTGATGGTGGGCGCACTGCTGGCTGCGACGCCCTTCATCTGGCGCACAATGCAGGGTTACATGCTTGAGCGCATTCAGATCTTCCTCGACCCCGGCTCGAATCGCGCCGCCACCTACAACATTGACCAGGCACTGATTGCCATCGGGGCAGGTGGCTGGCTGGGCAAAGGGTGGACCTACGGCAGCCAGAATCAGTTGCACTTCCTGCGTGTGCGCCACACCGACTTCATCTACAGCGTGATTGCCGAGGAGTGGGGTTTGGTGGGGTCGCTGATTATGCTGGCGATGCTTCTCTTTATCGTTTGGCGCGTCCTGCGCATTGCCGATCAGGCGCGCGAC
>CAYJNV010000414.1:0-2685 GCA_964370975.1 uncultured Caldilineaceae bacterium
CACGAACGCGAGGCAACGATCATCGCGCAGGCGGGCCGCCCCGGCGCGGTGACAATTGCCACCAACATGGCCGGCCGCGGTGTGGACATCCTGCTGGGCGGCAACGCCGAGGGCATGGCGCGCGAGCAGTTGCGCAAGGAGGGCGTTGAATTGGGTGAAGTGCCCCAGCGCGCCTGGAATGACTGTCTCGAACAGATCAAGCACGGCAAGAACCCCACTACCGTCTACAACACGCGCTGGGCCGAAGTGTTATGGGAGAAATTTCAGGAGACGGAGCGCGACAAGAAGCTGGTGCAGGGGCTGGGTGGCCTGCACGTGGTAGGCACCGAGCGCCATGAGGCGCGCCGCATCGACAACCAGCTGCGCGGCCGTTCGGGCCGCTTGGGCGACCCCGGCACGAGCCGCTTTTACCTGAGCATGAACGACGAACTCATGCGTCGCTTTGGCGGTGAGCGCATGGGCTCCATCATGGAGCGGCTGGGCCTGGAGGAGGACATGCCCATTGAGGCGGGCATAGTGAGCAAGGCGATTGAAAATGCGCAGACGCGTGTGGAAGGCTACAACTTCGATACGCGCAAGCACGTCCTCCAGTATGACGAGGTGGTCAACGAACAGCGCAACCGCATCTATGAGCAGCGCCGCCGCATCCTCACCGAGCCGTCACTCCAGACCAATATTGTGGACATGATCGGCGAGGAGATCACCGAGGTTGTGGGCGAGTTCACCTCGGACGACTACGAAGAGAACTGGCGGCTGGATGACCTGGCACTCGCGCTCAAGGCCATGTTCCCGCTGGCCGCCGGCTTCACGGCCGCGCAGTGGAAGGGCAAGACACGCGGCCAGATTGAGGATGAAGCCGTGCAGATGGCCATGGATGCCTATGTGGCCAAGGAGCAGTCGCTCTCGCCCGAGCTCATGCGCGTCGTCGAGAAGCAACTCATGCTGCGCGCCGTGGACATGCGCTGGATTCACCACCTAACCGACCTGGACCACCTGCGCGAAGGCATTGGCCTGCGCGCCTTTGCCCAGGTGGACCCCGTGGTGGCCTACAAGCGCGAGGCTTTCGATATGTACGCCGACCTCATGGACGACATCCGCGGCGACATTGTCAAATCGATCTTTGCCTTCCAGCTGCAATCCCCGCAGCCTGCGACGCAGACGGCTGCTCCCGACGGCCCGGCCTCAGCGCAGCCGCTGCAGCCCGCGGCTTCGTCTCGGCGCGCGCAGTTGGCGGCACTCGAGTCGCCCATGGCCAAGAATGTACGCACGAACAAGGATGCGGCCACGCCGCAGACCGTGCGCAAGGCAGGGCCGCAACTGGGGCGCAATGACCCCTGCTGGTGCGGCAGCGGCAAGAAGTACAAGAATTGCCACATGCAGAAGGATCAGCAACAGGGCAGCGGCCAGAAGGTCGCCGCCAAGTAGAATTCCGTACGCAGAAAGGGCGGAAACGACGGTAACTGCAGGAAATGGAAGACGTTTCATGTTGTTGCCTGTTGTTTCTGCGCCTTCTGGGTACAGACTTTCGCACCCCACATCAGGAGAATGCCGCATGGCCCGTTCCCCCCTCACACGCGTGCTCATCGCCCTCATCTTCGCTGCGGCGCTCACTGGGGCGCTTCTCCAGGTTGGCCATGCGCAGAGCGGCCCCACCCGGCCCGCGCCTGCCGCGACGCCTGCACAGCCTGCGCCTGCACAGCCTGCGCCTGCGCAAACCACTGTGCACAAGGTGGTGGCGGGCGAGACGCTGGGCGCTATCGTCAAGGAGTACGGCGTGACGGTGGCGCAGGTCGTTGCCGCCAACAAACTGACGGACCCCAACAGCCTGCGCGTGGGACAGGAGTTGATCATCCCGGTTACGAGGGGCGCGAGCTCCAGCGCCACCGTGACGACGACCGCGGCCGCGACGGCGACCGTTGCGGTAACAAACAGCGCAGCAGTGACTTCGGCCGTAGCCACGACGAGCACAACAGCCGTTACATCCGCCGCCGCCACCACGTCCACACAGGCTGCGCCGGTGCAGGTCGAACCCGCTGTGGCAACTGTCCACACGGTGGCCCCCGGCGAAACGCTAGGCGAAATCGTCAAGCAGTATGGTGTGACTGTGGATCAGGTGGCCACGGCCAACAAGCTGGCCGACCCTGGCAGCCTGCGCGTGGGGCAGGTGCTCATCATCCCCGGCGCCGATGGGGTCGTCGGGCCGCTGCCGCCTGCCATCGACCCGGTGCTCGCGCCCGCCGTGGTGGCCACGTCGCCCATCTCCTCGTCGCTCATCGTCTCGCGCATGTCGCCCGCCGGGCAAACGGCTCCCATCACCTCGCCCTATTACAGGACCACGTGGCTCACCTACTATGGTCGGCCCACAGTCTTCGTCATGGGCATTCTGGGCGAGATGAGCGTCGTCTCGCTGACGGCTGAATTAAAGGAGAAGGCGCGCATCCTGGATCAGGTGAATGGCGCCAATTTGCGCGTCAAGCCCGCATTCCACCTGGTCCACGGCATGGCCACCGTCACCCCGACGGCAGAGGGGGACTACCTCGAGTATTTGGACGATTCCGTGGTGATGGAGTACATCAACGCCGGGCTCAAGGAGAACATGGCTGTCATTTTGGATGTGCAGGTGGGCAAGCTGTCGGTGAGCGAAGCGATCTCAAATGTACTGCCTTACCTCAAGTACCCGAACGT
>CAYJNV010000415.1:0-2661 GCA_964370975.1 uncultured Caldilineaceae bacterium
GGCGTCATCTGCGAGGTCAAGGTGGGGAGCAGCGAGGGGGGCAACAAGTCGAGCGATGCCACGCACCACCCGGAGCGGGCGGGGGTCATGCGCTCCTTTGCACCCACGGGCCACCGCCATACCGCCGAGATTCAGCAGAATCTTGCTCTGGCCGAGGCAAAGACCGCAGTGCACCTGAGCGCCACAGCGGTGGACAACGTGCGCGGCGTACTCGCCACGGCGCACCTCTTTGCCAAAGAGGGCGTGGGCGAGAAGGATATCTGGAAGGCGTACCGCCAGGTGTATCGTGACGAGCCCTTTGTGCGCCTCGTCAAGGAGAAGACCGGCATCTACCGCTACCCCGAACCCAAGATCCTGAGCGGCAGCAACTATGCCGATGTGGGCTTTGAGTTTGACGAGCGCAGCGGCAGGATCGTGGCGATTGCTGCCATCGACAACCTCATGAAGGGCGCGGCGGGCACCGCTGTGCAGTGCATGAACCTGATGCTCGGCTGGGATGAGGCGACGGGGTTGGGGTTTGCAGGGCTGCATCCGATTTAGAGAGTTCAAGGTTTCAAGGGTTCAAAGGTTCGGCGCGAGCCACCAGGCTCTTGAACACTTGAACCTTGAACTCTTGAACTACTGTGGAGAGATGAGATGATCGTTGTGAAGGGGGGCGGCGGCAAGGATTTGAATATCGATGCAGTGGTGGCCGACATAGCCGCGCTGCGCGCGGACGGGCAGCCGCTGCTGCTTGTGCACGGCGGCGCCGAGACCACAAACGAAGTGGCCGAGGCGCTGGGCCACCCGCCTACATTTGTGACCAGCGAGAGCGGCTATGTGAGCCGCCGCACCGACCGACGCACGCTCGAAATCTTCGAGATGGTCTACTGCGGCCAGCTCAACAAGATGTGGGTGGAGAAGCTGCAGCGCGCGGGCGTCAACGCCGTGGGGCTGAGCGGCCTCGACGGGCGCATCTTTGAAGGCACGCGCAAGGATACGCTGCGCGTGCGCATTGACGGCAAGCGCATGGTGCTGCGCGACGACTGGACGGGCACCGTCGAGCATATAAACACCGGCCTGCTGCGACTTTTGCTTGATGCCGGTTACCTGCCCGTGCTCACGCCCCCCGGTGCGTCCGATGCGGGTGAGGCGATCAATGTGGACGGCGATCGCGCCGCAGCGATGGTGGCTGCGGCCTTTGGCGCCGAGGCACTGGTGATCCTTTCCAACGTGCCCGGCCTGCTGCGCGCCTTCCCCGATGAGACGTCGCTGATCCGCGAAATCCCGCGCGCCAAGGCCGACGACTTCATGCAATTTGCCGAAGGGCGCATGAAGAAGAAGGTGATGGGGGCCGTGGAGGCCATCGCCGAAGGGGTGCAGAAGGTGATCTTTGCGGACGGTCGCATTGAGCAGCCAATTCGCGCGGCGCTTGCGGGCGGCGGCACACAAATAAGCTAGCTGCTTTGACGCAAAGTCGCGAAGACGCAAAGGAACGCAAAGAGAAGCCAGAATAATACCTGCTTTGCTTGCTCTTGCCATTCTTTGCGACTTTGCGACTTTGCGACTTTGCGTCGTAGTGCATATACGGCGGGAGGCCCAGGTGGAATCACTATTTGAGGTCGAGGAGCAGGTGCTGGGTGGCCTCGTGGCGCGACGCGGCGAGGTGGTGATTGCGCGCGGCGAAGGCTGCTGGCTCATCGACACGGAGGGCAGGCGCTACCTCGACATGACGTCGGCGCAGGGGGTTGCCATGCTCGGCCACGCCCACCCGGCCATCGCCGCCGCCATTGCCCAGCAGGCGCAGAGCCTCATCTCGTGCCCGGGCTTTCTCTACAATGAGACGCGCGCCCACTTTGCGCAAGCGCTGCGCGCAGTGCTGCCACCCGGCCTACCCCATGCCTTCCTTGCCAACAGCGGGGCCGAAGCCATGGATGCGGCGCTGAAATTCGCCCGCCTCGTCACGGGCCGCACGGCGTACGTGGCCTTCAACAAGGGCTTTCATGGGCGCACGGTGGGCGCCCTCTCGGTAACGTGGGAGCCAAATTACCGCAAACCCTTCCTGCCCCTACTCGATACGCAGCACGTTGCCTACAACAACATCGCGCGCCTCGAAGCCGCCGTAACGGACCAAACTGCAGCGGTCGTGGTCGAGGTTGTCCAGGGCGAGGGCGGCGTTAACCTGGGCGAGGCCGACTTCCTGCACGCCGCGCAGCGGATTTGTCGCGAACGGGGTGCGCTTTTGCTCGTCGATGAAATCCAGACGGGCTTTGGCCGCACGGGGCGCATGTTTGCGCTTGAGCATGTTGGGCTCGAGCCCGACCTGCTGACCCTTGCCAAGGGCATCGGCGGCGGCTTCCCCATGGGTGTGGTGGCCTATGGCGCGCGCGTGCGCGAAGCGCTCTACACGGGCGCGCACGGCAGCACCTTTGGCGGCAACCCCCTTGCCTGCGCCGCCGGGCTGGCTGCACTGCGCGTCTACCGCGAGACGGATGTGATTGCGCAGGGCGCTGCCATGGGCGAATTTCTGCTGGCTGAATTGCGCGGCCGCCTGACCGGCCGCACGATTGTGCGCGAGGTGCGCGGCCTTGGCATGATGATTGCGGTTGAACTGCGTGAGAAGGTGGCCCCATACCTTAAGGCGTTGATGGTGGAGCACGGTGTCATCGCGCTGCCGGGCGG
>CAYJNV010000416.1:0-1313 GCA_964370975.1 uncultured Caldilineaceae bacterium
GCCCAACAACTCGCTCATACCCATCACTCACTCCGGTGTGGACGGTCAAGTGCGCCCATTATACGTCGCGACGGGGCAAAGTGCGAACAACGGCACCGTGTCCGGACCCCACGAACAATGCGAACGCCGATTGAGGCGCGGCTCCCGATAGTGGAAGCGGCGCTTCAATCGGCGCATGGTCGTGGCGTACTCTCCTACACAGCTTCCTGCTGCGCAAGCACGAATGCCGCGAGGTTCTCGGGGTTGTTGATTGTGGCGCGGGCGGCGCTGCGGTCAATGCGCTTGACCAGCCCTGTGAGCACTTCGCCCGGCCCCACTTCTGCAAAGCGCACAATCCCTGCCGCCGCCATTGCCTGGATGCTCTGCGTCCAGCGCACGCTGCCGGTCAGTTGCGCCTCGAGTTCGGCGCGCACTGCATCGACGCTGGTCAGGGGCGCAGCAGTGGTGTTGGCGTAGACGGGCAGGGCGGGCGGACGCATGGGTGTCTCGGCAATGGCCTGCCGGAATTCGGCTGTCGCCTGCGCCATGAGCGGGCTATGCGCGGCAATGCTCACCGCCAGCGGCATCACTTTCTTGGCGCCCGCCGCCGCGATCGCGTTCATTGCGGCCTCCATGCCCACGCGGTCACCCGAGATGACCACCTGGCCAGGGCAGTTGTCGTTGGCCACCTGGGCAACGCCGCCGCTTGCCTCCGCCGCCTCACGACAGAGCGTGGCCACCTGCACCTCGTCCAGTCCCAATATGGCAGCCATCATGCCCGGCGTGCGCGCGCCTGCCTCTTTCATCAGGCGGCCGCGCGTGCGCACAAGCCGCAGACCGTCGGCGAAGGTGAGGCTGCCCGCGGCCACCAGGGCGGTATACTCGCCCATGCTGTGCCCCGCAAGCGCGTTGGGGGCGGCGCCGTCAAGGTCCGCCAGCAACCCGGCGTGGGGCTGCGTGGCGGCTTCGGCGGCCAGCGCGCGCAGCGCGGCGATGGAGGTTGCCAGCAGCGCGGGTTGCGCGTTGACGGTGTCGGTGAGTTCCTCCTCGGGCCCCTCAAAGCAGAGCCGGCTGAGGCTAAAGCCGAGCACGTCGTCGGCTTCCGCAAAGGTGCGCCGCGCGGCAGGATAGGCTTCGGCCAGCGCCTTGCCCATGCCTACCTGCTGGCTGCCCTGGCCGGGAAAAAGCCATCCCGTAGCGCGCACTGCCATGAGAAATGTGAATTCGGTTGGCACGGTGGGTTCCTTCGTGGCAGGGCAGGAGAGAGTGATGACTTGGACGTGACAACTGTTACTGGTGGACTGGTGGACTGGGCCTCCAACTTGCACAGGCCC
>CAYJNV010000416.1:1323-2647 GCA_964370975.1 uncultured Caldilineaceae bacterium
GGGGGGGGGTGGCTGCCCCCCCCCCCCCCCCCCCCCCCCCCCCCCCCCCCCCCCCCACCAGTCCACCAGTCAACCAGTTGTCAGTCGTCCGTCGTCACGCACGCTTCTCAAAGAAGAAGGGGGACCTGGCGCTTGCCAGATCCCCCTGCAGAGTTCCTTAGGACTTGGACGAGGCGTTTTCCACGTCAAGCACCTCGCGCCCCTTGTAGTAGCCACAGGCCGGGCACACCCGGTGCGGCAACCTGCGCTCGTGGCAGTTGGGGCAAAGTACCAGGTGCGGTGCGCCGATGGCATCATGTGCGCGACGGCGGCCCTTGCGCCCCTTGCTGATCTTTCTCTTTGGCAGCGGTCCCATAATGCTCTCCTTCGGCCATCCAGGCGGGCCGTCTTGCTTGGTATTCAATAACGTACGGTGACGTCCGAACCAAGACAGACGTCCACCACAGTGCAGTTTGAAAACAGGATGCAGCACTCAACAATCAAGGCCTGCGCCATACCGTGTTGCGCTCAGCCCTTTGTCTCCTCGTCGGCGTTGGATGCTTGCAGTGCACGCAAGGCAGCCCAACGGGGGTCGATCTCTTCGGCATCGCCATTCGCATCGGCGCTGCTTTCGCCTGCGCGCAGAAGGCGGACGTCCTCAAGCACTGGCACACGGCTCAGGTTGGGGCAGGCCCCTTCGCCGGTCCAGTTGCAGCCTGGGTACATCGGCATGGCGAGCCAAATTGTCTGACGCACGACTTCGGCAATGTCAAGGATGTGTTTGTCGTCGATCAGCAGCGCCTCATCCTCAAGGTCTGCGGCTCCGCCCTCATACTCGTCGGGCTGCAGCGGTCTACCGGTCACCATCTCGGTGGTGGGGTGGAAGATCTCCTCGAGCGCGAAGCGCACAGGCACGGCAATTGGGTTGAGGCAAAGATTGCAGGGCGTTTGCACCGCAGTGCTCAACTCGCCTGTCACCAGCACACCGCTGTTTGTGCGCAGCAGCGTCACCTCACCCACCAGCGGGCCCAGGACGCTCAACTCAGGGTCAAGCCCGCTCAGATCATCAGCCAACGTATAGCGGCGCACAGCGCCAGTTGGCTCCTTCAGCAGTTGTGCGACGTTGAATTGCATGGGTGACACTCTTCCCACGCGTGCATGGTTGTCAACGTGCGGCGAGCGTCCAGGGCTGCACCCAAGGGTCGCAGCGCGTTGAGACACGCGAACCGATAGTATACCGGTGTCGAGGAGCGCTGTCAAAACTGGCGCGCCTGCTTCACGAGTATCCCGACGCAAAGACTAACAAAGCCGAGAACACAGATCAAGTCGGAAACAGCAGGGATAA
>CAYJNV010000417.1:0-2595 GCA_964370975.1 uncultured Caldilineaceae bacterium
GCCCGCTTTCCTTGCTCGCAAACGAACGCACAAAACCGGCGCTGTCCACCTGCGGTATTATCTCAAGGCCGTAGTTGACGTTGGTGGCGGCTTGGTTGATCCACTTGTCTACTAAAGCCGTAACGTTGGCCTCAACCGCGAGGTTGGCGCTGTTGGGCGATGTCAGCGGCGGCGAACCCACATTGTCTACCGCGGGCGCAGTCTCCCAGGTCACCTTGGTCTCATCCCAGTCCGAGAAGATCTGGTCAACCGGTAGAGGCAGGCTGGGCGCGCCGTCAACGGCGCTCGTTTGCCACAGCCGCAGCGTTGCCTCGTTGATGGTCGTCCCCTGCGGAAACGCGCTGAGATCAAAGCGAATCAGCGTCGCCTGCTGGCTTTGCCCCTGCAGCGCCACGCGCAATTCGCCAAGCGCGCCAAAGGCAGTGCCTGGCATGGCCGAGTCGATTGTCGCGTCGTCGCTCGGCGTGAGCGTATTCACCGTTTGCGCCGCCGCAGCATCCGCGGGCAGCACGTCCTGCGCGTTTGCGGTGGCTGCCCACAGCAGCCCCAGTGCTGCCCCTGCAACCAGGGCCGCCGTGCGCAAGCGCGACAGCAGGCCAAATCGTCTCGTCGCCATCTTCACTCCTCCACTGTTGCGATCTAGGACCAGACTGCCTGAAGGTGATGAAGAGCAGCTGGACGAGCGCTGCGGCCCGCCCTTACCACTCGTCGGACATCTGGATCGCTTCCAGGCGACTGTCGCGTTCAGCAATCACACGCGGCAGGTCCAGTATCGTAATCACGCCATTGTCGAACTCAAGCAGCCCGCGCTTGCGCCAATCGCTTAGAATCCGATTCACCCATTCGCGCCGCGCACCAATCATGGAAGCCAGGTCCGACTGGTTGAGGCCGATGTTGACGATGGAGCCGAGGCCGTCTGCACCCTTCTCCCCGTAGCGCTCATTGCTCAGCAGAATGATGTGGAGCAACCGGCCCGCGGCGTCGAATTGCGCAATCGACTCGGCGTAGGCGGAGGTCCAGCGCAGCTTCCGCGCCAGCACGCGCGCCAGGCCGAGCGCCATACCCGGCATTGCCTGCAGGTGGCGCACAAAGTGCTCCTGCGCCATTGTCAGCAGCGAGACCGTCGTAATTGCCTTGGCCGAAGCTGAGCGGGGCTGGTTGTCCAGCGCCGCCAACTCGCCCAGCACGTCATTGGCCGAGAATATATCAATCGAGGTCTCGGCGCCTGAGGGGCTGATCCTGAACACGCGCACCTTGCCCCTGAGCACGAAGTAGACCTGGCGCGACTCATCGCCCTGGCGGAAAATCAAATCGTCCCGTGCATATTCGCGCAGATGAAGATCATCAAGCAGCGCGGTCAAATCCGCTTCGCGCAGCCCGGCAAAGACATCCATCTCGCGCAGCATCATCAGCCGCTTCTCCAGCTTCGCATCCGGCTCCGCACCTGCCCTGGACTTCTTCTGCGACGCGGATGCGCCGACGCCACTTGATTCGACCATGGGTCCACCTTTGGCAGTCGTATTAATTCTAAGGGGAAAGCGATAGGTCCGCTGTCGTGCGCACTGCCCGGTCGATGTGGACCGGATCACAGCAACGCCCCCCAACATGGGCACATCGCACAAAGAGTTCTTGGCGCCATGCGCCGGGCGCGTGCATTATCCATTACTTGACACCCTCACGCAAGCATGGCGAACCTAACGGCGCCCGCGCGATACAGCGGCTCGACTGCTGCCGTCGAGTGGCGGCGCATGTTGCGGTCGCCGCAATTTGGCCACATTGGCGCTCAACATGGCAGTCAAGGGCTTGACGCGCGCAGCAGTAAAGGCTACATTCTGGAGAAGAGAATTGTCCTGCCTCTCAAAGGTGCCAACCCCATACCCTGGAGCCACTGCGTGCATCGTCATTCCTCAGTTATTCAATGCCTGGCACGGCATGCGGGCCATCTCCTGCGCCTGGCGTTCGCCCTCACATTGTGGCTGCAACCGCGCCCGCTGTACGCAGTCGAAACCCTGTGTCCGAGCCCCAACGCCTGCGACACGCCCGCCGATATCGTCTGGGTTGTCACGACAATGCAGACAACGGTGACGCCCGAAGCCGGCGGTCTCATGGCCGACAGCGATGGCCGGCTCTCGATCAAGTTTCCGCCGCGTGCCGTTGCCAGGCCGCTTCGCGTCGCCGTCACAAGCACCCTAACAACCTCCCAGCCGGTGGAGAGCACTCTGCACGCGATGGGTTACTTCAGCCTCTCAGCCTCCGACGCGGGCGGCGCTTTGCAGGCACTTCCTAAGGCGCCATGGACCCTGACCTTTACCTATGCGGATTGTGGCGGTGAGGCGGGCTGTCTCCCTGCGCAGGTGGATGAGGCCTCGCTGCGCTGCCTGCGTCGCGACCTCTCACAATCGAAGTGGCTGCCCGTAAATTCGGCGGCCGACGTCTTCGCCAACCGCGTGACCTGCAGCACTAATAGTTTCGGCCAGTTCGCCCTCGTCGCCGAACCGTTGCGCACCGACGCCGAGTCGGACCAAAGCTCCGTCTATCTGCCGCTGTTGTGGCAATAACAGACGGGCCCCCCCCTTTACACTCCCGGTGGCCCGG
>CAYJNV010000418.1:0-2568 GCA_964370975.1 uncultured Caldilineaceae bacterium
CCTGGTCTGCTGGGTGCTGTTCTTTTTGCTGGTGATGCTGTTGCTGTTGCTGTTGCTGCTGTTGCTGTTGCTGCTGTTGCTGTTGTTGTTGTTGCTGCTGCTGCTGGACGCGCAAATTCACGGGGTCTAGCTGGACCGGCTGCGCCAGCACATTGCTGTAACTCCCCACGATGGCGTCGATCGCAGCCTCGGTAGCCGGAAAACGTGCGCGCAGCGCGCCCAACAGATTCGGCAGCATTCCACGTGCAGCAGCTTCGACGATCAGCAGACGTTGCAGGCGCAGGCGATTCAGCGGATCATGCCACGTTGCATCGCGGTCATAGGCGCGCATGTCCATGCCGGCGGCGCGCGCCACGGCAAGCATCGTCTCCGTGTCGGGGACGGTCTCCTCCATGAAGCGCGCCATCCACTCCAGCGCGGCGTGCAGCGCTTCCTCATCGTATGCGCCGGACTCGTAACTCATTTCCTGACCGCTCATATGCCCCTGCTTTTCACTCGGGGTGTCTGCGTTTGCGCGTCTCTGTCTCAAAGCAGCTGTGCGCTCCGCAGCCCTGCAATCACCCGCCCGATGGCAATGCCCTCGTTGCGGAAGTAGGCCTCCTTGCCTCCCGGTTCGCGCAGCCAGCCGCCGCTGTGGTGGAGCGCCACCAGCTCCCACGCATCATTGAAGCAGGGTGAACCCGACGAACCCGGCAGCGTATCGGTCAGATACTGAACCACACGGTCGTCGCTGTAGACCACCACGTTGTGATAGAGCGCGATCTGTTTAGGGCCGCCGCCGGGGTGCTGAATGATGTTGATGGCCTCCTGCTTCTGCGTCGCGACAGGAAGCAGCCGAAGCCCGCCCCAGGCCGCCACCAGTGCCGCAGCATCACCGGCAATGCGCGCGGCGCTCCAGTCATCCTCTGCCGAGGTGGCGAAGCCCGCGTCCACATCAAGGCGCTCCTCCTGCGGCTGCACGTCGAGGCCGTCAGTTGTCTGCTGATAGTTGAACTGGATGACGGCGCGCCGCGCCGCAGCGCCATCGGCCAGCACATGGTGATTGGTGATAATCAGCCCGTTGTCGCTGAGGAAGCCCGAGCCTGAAGCGGGCGCGCTGTTGCCGTCGCCCGGCAGCAGGATGCGCACGACGGCGCGCGCCCGCTGCATACCATGCTCGAGGAAAGAGATGGGCAGCAGCGTGCTGCGTTCGCCGATGATCTTCTCGAGGGCCGCCGGCTTGTCCGGTCCGTGCCAGGTTACATCGGTATTGATGTCAACCCCGCGCAGGCCGGTCAAGTCGCCCATGGCGGCGCTGAGCAGGAAGGGCTCCTTGGGGAAGCGGCGCAGCGCGGCGGCGACAATATCGTTGAGCAGCCCCTCTCCCGCCGCCGCGCTGAGGATGTTGAACCAGTAGGTGCTCGGCATGGGGTCATAGGCAATGAAGACCGGGTTGAGCCCCACTTCCTCTGCAATCTGGTCCGCCTGCGCCTGCGTGCGGAAGCGGTAGGCGAGCACGTCGTTCAGGTTGCGCAGCAGCGGGTTCGTCCAGTCAACGGGCATGGGGCATCCCCTCGGAACGAAACAAGAGAGATCCTGTGCACAGTTACACGTGCCGTTGCTAATACTGCGCAGGACGAAAATGGGTTCGTAGCGCAAGGCCTCCCGGCCTTCGCGTTGCGGGCACATGGATACGCGGGCACCAAAGTGAAGGCCGGGAGGCCTACCGCTACAGACTGCTGGCCCGCCCTCATTGCGCGTTTAGCCTGTGGCGGTGCGCCAAGTGGTGGCAATCACGCCGTCGCCAAACCAGTGCAGCACGTCGGCCTCGCCGGCACCGCGCGCGTGCAGTTGGCGCACAAGATCGCTCACAACGGCCTCAATGCGGCTACCCAGGTTCGTCATCTCGGCGCGCGTGCCAATCATCACCTGGTAATTGCCCAGGTGGTGAATGCCCACCAGCCGCAAACCATCGTCAAAGAGGGGGGCGCCCGAGCTCCCCTCCAGAGTATCGCTGATGTACGTCACGAATTCAGGCGTCTGGTTCACCTTGCGGTTGTGATTGAGGACATAGGCCTTGGGGTCGCCGCGTGGGTGCTGCACAACGAAGATGGCTGACGAGCGCGCCGCCGTCACCCCCTGCACGGGCGCGAGGAAGCCAAGTTCTGCGGGCGCGGGCTGGGCCAGCGCCACCAGCGTATAGTCCAACCCGCCGAAGGCCAGGTTGGGGCTGGTGAGGAAGAAAGCATCGGGGTCAAGGCGCAGCACATGCTCAGGGCGCGCCGCTGTGCGCAGGCCGCGCTCGTAGCCGAACTCGGCCGCCGCGCCGCGCGCCGCTTCGGGCAGGGGAATGACGTGGTTGTTGGTGATGAGCAAGCGGCGCGCGCTGCCCAGTATCCAGCCCGTGCCGAAGCCCTGCACAAGCCCGTTCGCGGCCGCAGCCTGCGCCCAGGCGTCGCTGCGCGCGTCGGGCGGCAGGGCGTGGATACCCGGCGCGCTGGGCAACACGAGTCGCGCCACGGCGCGGCCCGCACGCAGCAGCCCCGCCAGCAGCGCGTGATCGACCAGATCATTCTCGCCGATGATGGC
>CAYJNV010000419.1:0-2558 GCA_964370975.1 uncultured Caldilineaceae bacterium
ACTCTCAGCAGCCGCCGCTACGAACTATCCCTCTACCTATGTCTCAATTGGCCGCACCAACGCATGAGCCGCTGGCCTCCGCATCAGCCGCGGGCAGTGCGCCCGCGCCTGCCGCGCATCGCGCGGCGTGGCGCATGTGGCTGCTTGGTGCACTCTGGGTAGGGCTGGCCGTTCTGCCTGCGCTGCTGGTGAATTTGGGGCGCAACCTTAACCCCGACGAGCACCAGTTCATTGTCGCAGGGGTGCTGCTGGGGCGCGAGGGGCTGCTGCCCTATCGCGACTATGCCTACTTCCACGTTCCCAACCTGGCTCTCGTCTACGCCGGGCTCTTCAGCCTCTTCGACAGCCTGCTGCTCTCGGCGCGCGCCTTTTCGCTGGCGGGTGGTACGCTGCTGCTTGCAACGCTGCTAATCTTTGTGCGGCGGCGTGCCCGCCAAACACAAATGGCTGCGCCTGAGTGGGCCGCAGCGGCCGCCGTGCTGCTCTTTGGGCTCAGCCCCCTCTTTGTCTATACCACCGGGCGCGCCTGGAACCACGACCTGCCCGTGCTGTTGGCAATATGGGCCACGCTGGCGGTTGTCTATGGGCTTCGACGGCGCGTTGCATGGGGCTGGTTGCTGCTGGCGGGGCTGATGGCGGGCTTTGCCGCGGGTACGCGCTCGTCTTTCGTCTTCCTGCTGGTGCCGCTGGCGGCGGCTGCTGCCGTGGGGGCGCGCACTGGGGCCGGAGGCGGATTCAAGGGCGCGCTGCTGCGTTTGCTTGCCTTTGGCGCCGGTGCGGCCGTGGGGTTGCTCCCCGTTGCCTGGACGGCGGCGCAGGCTCCAGCGGCTTTCCTCTTTGGCAACATCGAGTATGCGCGCATGAACACTGCCTACCGCGTGGCCGAAGGTGTGGTCACAGGGATGAGCTTCCCCGGCAAGCTGGGGCGGCTGGGCGGCCAACTTATGTTGCCCGGCAACCTGCTGATTGTGGTAGGCTATCTGGCTTTCGGTCTGCCGCGGCGCGCAGACTGGCGGACCTGGTCTACGCAGTTGCGCACTCTCATCCTGATCATGCTTCCCTTCATATTGGCGGGCGCCTTTGCGCCCACACCCGCGTGGCCGCAGTACTTCTATGTGCTCATGCCCTTTCTCTGGCTGGCGACGCTGGACGGTTTCACGGCGCATACGCCGGCCTGGTGGGGTGGGCAGCGCGCGCGCCGCGGCCTGGTGCTCATTCTGCTTGTGCTGCTTGTGCCCTGGGGGATTACAAACCGGCGCGACCTGTGGGACACCGTGCGCGGGCGTTTTTACCCTGTCATCTATCACAACGCCGGCGTGGAAGTGGCCGACTTGCTGGGGCCACAGAGCGCGGTCCTCACCCTGGCCCCCACGCTGCTCCTCGAGGGGAGACTGCTGATTTACCCCGAACTGGCGACGGGTCCCTTCTCGCTGCGTGCCGCCACGATGGCCACGCGCGAGCAGCAGATTGCCAATCATCTAGCGCCCGTGGGCGCGCTCGACGGCTGGCTGGCAGATCGGCCGCCGCGCGCATCGCTGCTGCGTGTGGACCGCAACGACTATGCCGACGAGAAGGCGCTGGCCGATTATGTGGCAGCGCCGGGCTTTGTGCCGCTTCCCCTGCGCGACCGCAGCACCCTCTATGTGAATCCGCTGGTCACGTGGGACGAGAATATCCGCCTGGCATCAGTCACGGTGAAACCAAATACGCCCGTGCCCGGCGACACGTTGGAAATCCTCAACTACCTGCAGGCGCAAGAGGCCACCGTCAATAACCTGAGCCGCATTGTGCGGCTGCACAGCGCCGACGGCACTCCCGCGGGCAGCGTGGTTGCACAGGCCAGTGGGTGGCCCTGGGGGCAGCCCACCTCGGCGTGGAAGGCGGGCGACGTTTGGTTTGATGGCGTTCAGCTTGCCGTACCAGCGGACGCCGCACCCGGCCTCTATCGCCTGGAGGTGGAACTCTACGACGCCGACGCTGATGCACTGTTGCCGCTGGCGCTGGGCACGGGGCGCTATGCCACCGGCTCGGCCTATGGCGAGTATCTGATCGTGGGCGCGTGGCCGGGTGCGCCCGCCACGCCGCTGCGCCCTGCCACGCGCATTGGCGACTTTGCCCAGCTTCAGGGCTCCACGCTGACCGAGAACGCAGACGACACGCTAAACCTGCGCCTCTTCTGGCGCGGCGACGGCCCCGCGGCTGGGGATTACACTGTCTTTGTGCAACTGCTCGACGGCTCGGGCATGCCCATTGCGCAGCATGACAAGCCGCCGCTCGACGGCTTCTATCCCACGCGCGCATGGAAACCCGGCCTGGCATTCGCCGAAAACTTCGTTTTGCCGCTGCCCGAGCCGCTGCCGCCCGGCCCCTATACGCTGCTCGTGGGCATGTACGACCCCACGACAGGCGCGCGCCAGGCCATCAGCGCAGGCGGCCGCCCCGCGGGCGACGCTATAAGCATCCCCGTGACGCTAAATCAGTAGATTTCCGTACGCAGACGTCCATGCCTTGTCGGCACCGCACAGGATGAAAATGGCTCGGCACGCGTAGCGGAAGGC
>CAYJNV010000420.1:0-2485 GCA_964370975.1 uncultured Caldilineaceae bacterium
ACCAGTCCACCAGTCCACCAGTCAACCAGTCCACCAGTCCACCAGTCCACCAGTCCACCAACTCGCTACATCGCCACAACCCCCGCCACTCGCGCGGGCGCGGCGGCCTCGGTGGCGGGCACGGAGACGGGCTCGCCCAGGAACTGCTCGAGGTAGCGGCGCGACCAGAGCAGCGACTGCAGCACTTCGCCTTCGCTGCGGTCCCACACCGCATCCTCGTGCTCAATGCTCAGGCAGCCGCGATAACCTGTGCGCTGCAGTTCGGCCATAATGAGCGCCCAGTTCAATTCGCCCCAGCCTGGCAGCACATAGCGCCACCAGCCGTCGCCGTCGATACCCTCACGCGCCAGCATCGCCCTGTCAACCACTGTGTCCTTCACATGCACATGCGCCACCTTGGGCGCATAGGCGCGCAGGGCAGCGTAGGCATCGACAAATTGCCAGACGAGGTGGCTTGGGTCGAAGCCCAGCTTGAGCTCGGGCAAGGCCAGGTCAAATAGTTCGCGCCACAAGGCCGGTGCTGTCGCGATGTTGCCCACGGCCGGACAATTCTCAATCGCCACGGTTGTGCCCGCTGCGCGCGCCAGCGGCAGCACGCACTCGCCCAGCCAGTCGATGACCTCGGGGAGGTTTGCGCGCAGGCTGCGGCCGGGCACGCGCCCTGTCGCCAGCACGACCAGCGGAATGGCCTGATCGCCCGCAAAGTGCAGCCTGTCGATGACATTACGCTGGTGCATGGCACGCTCGGCGGGGTCGGCAGCGAGCACATTGCGACCATAGGTGAGCGAGACGATGGCAGCCCCTGCACTGCGCGCGGCGGCAAATGACGCGGCATCCAGTGGCACGGCAGGGCCAACTTCCAACCCGGCAAAGCCGTTAACCACCGCCCACTCAGCCATTTTGGGCAGGCTCCACGGCTGAAACGCGCCAAAGAGGGTCAGGATGTTGGTATGAAAGACAATCGGCGGTCGGAAGCCCGTGAAGAGTGTAGCCGGCTCGCTGTTGCGTCCGCTCGTCTGATGGGTCAAGGAATCAGCCATTTAGGTGTCTCCTGCGTGCTGGCTGGGCATGAGGCAAAGTACGCGAAAGCAGCGTGAACTCAGTGCGGCGCTGAGAACGACGCTTGACGCATCGCCTGGGTCTGCACAGAGAACACCACGCCCGCGCCGCTGGGGGGCTGGGGCGTGAAGACATACGACTCCAGCGCCAGCACACCCGCACCGATGACGCCGCTTTGGTCGCCAAAGGTGGTAGGCAACAGGTCAACGCCGTCGCCAATGCCGCCGAAGGCGTGGCGGCGCATGGTGCTTTCGGCTACGGGCGCGATGAGGTCGAAGGCATCGGCCAACCAACCGCCCAGCATGATCATCTCGGGGTTGAGGACGTTGACCAGATTGGCCAACGCTAAACCCAGAAAGTGGGCACGCTCCTCTATCATCTCCACAAGCGCGAGATGGCCGTCGCGCGCCGCATCGAAGATGACCCGCAGCGGGTCGCTGCGCCCGTGCGTCAATTCCGGCTGGATTTGCTCAGCAAGCGCCAGCAGCACATTTTCGGAAATCTCGGTCTCCAGGCAGCCGCGGTTGCCGCAGCGGCAGAGTTCACCACCCTCGGCCCGCATGACCCAGTGTCCAATCTCGCCCGCGCCGAAGTCAGCACCGTGATAGAGCGCGCCATCAACCACCAACCCCGCACCCACACCGATGCGCGCATACACATAGGTCAGGGCGCGCACGTTGCGCCCCACCCCATAGAGACTCTCGGCGAGCGCCATGCAGCGTACATTGTTGTCCACCACCACTGGCAACCCCGTTGCCTCGGCAAGCAGATCGCGCAGCGGCGCATTACGCCACCCCAGGTTAGGTGAGTGTACGTTGACCCCCGTCCGGCTGCGCACCAACCCGGATGCGCCCAAACCCAGGCCCACCATTTGGCCGTCGCAGCCTGCGGCCCGAACCGGCTTCACAAGTTCGAGGCACGCCTGCGCGGTGCGTGCCATGGCGCTCTCCGCCGACTCCCCCTCCTGGATGTCAAAGACGCTGTAGTCAAGCACATTGGCCTGCAAGTCGACGATTGCTACGCGGATGTGTCTGACGCCGATATGTACACCCAGCGCACAGCGGCTCTCGGGGCGCAACCGCAGCGCCAGCGGCGGCCTGCCCGCGCCGGGCCGCAGCCCGGCCAGGTCGAGCCCCGATTCGACGACAATGCCCTGCTCCACCAGTTCAGCAATCAGATTGGTGACAGTCGTGGTTGAGAGGCGTGTCTCTCGCGCAAGCCGCACACGCGATATCGGCTGCAGACGCAGGAGCGTGAGCAGCAGCGTGCGGACATTGTGCGCCTTGACCGAGAGCGCGTTGCGGCCGGATTGGACGGAGTCCGCCATGACACGAGGAGTGTTGAAAGGAAGGTCCAATTACTTCAATTGTCGGATTAATCTGCACGTCGAGTATATCACGGCGCGCGGGCATGTCAACTCGGTGCG
>CAYJNV010000421.1:0-2472 GCA_964370975.1 uncultured Caldilineaceae bacterium
CCCGTGGGCATGACGTGGCTGGGGCCCGCGACGTAATCGCCCAGCACCTCGAAGGAGCGCTCGCCCAGGAAGACGCCGCCGGCATGGCGCACGTGGCCCAGCCAGTGCCAGGGGTCTTCCACCAGCAGGCAGAGGTGCTCGGGCGCATAGGCGTTGGCAAGGGTGAAAGCTTCGGCCAGGTCGGCGGTGACGACGATGCCGGAGCCGCGGGCCAGCGAGCCGGCGATAATTTCGGAACGGCTCAGTTCCTCCATTTGCGCGCCCACGGCGGCCTGGACCTGCTCGGCGAGCGCGCGGCTGGGGGTGAGGAGGATAGCCGAGGCGAGGACATCGTGCTCGGCCTGGGCGAGGAGGTCGGCGGCGGCCCATTGCGGATTGGCGTTGGCGTCGGCAATGACCACGGTCTCGGTGGGGCCAGGCAGGCCGTCGATGCCGACGATGCCAAAAACCTGGCGCTTGGCCAGGGTGGTGAAGAGGTTGCCGGGGCCGAAAATCTTGTCGACACGCGGGATGGTCTGCGTGCCGAAGGCGAGCGCGCCGATGGCTTGCGCACCGCCGGCGATATAGAGCGCATCGACGCCGGCAATGTCGGCGGCGACGAGGGTAGCCGGATGCGGCAGCCCCGTGGCGCGCTGAGGCGGGGTGATGATGACAAGGTGCTCAACGCCCGCCACGCGTGCCGGGATCGCCGTCATGAGGACGCTGCTGGGCAAGGGCGCGCTGCCGCCGGGCGCATAGATGCCGACGTGTGCAATTGGCCGCACCATTTGGCCCAGGGTGCCGTCGGCGTCGTTGTGCATCCACGAATGGGTGGGCTGGCGGCGGTGGAAGGCGTCAATGCGCGACGCGGCCAGGCGCAACGCATCGATGACAGGTGGCTCAAGCAGCGTGTAGGCGGCCTCAATCTGCTCGGGCGTCACCTGAAGCGCGGGGGGCTGCACGCCGTCGAGGCGGCTCGTCCACTCGCGCAGGGCGTCGTCACCGCGTGTGCGTACGTCGAGCAGAATGCGGCGCACGGCTTCGTCAGGCGTCACCGGCTCGCCGAATTGGGCGGCGAGGGCGGCGCGCAGGCTCTCGGGCACGCTGATTTCATCCCAGGCCGGGCGGCGCAGGATGGTGGCTTGCGCCGCGGCGCTATCGAGGATGCGGATCATGGGGATCACTCGCTGAACTGCTCTGCGGCGTCGATGTTGCCCATGACGACGAGGACATCGCCGCTGTTGATGACAAAATCGGGGGCGGGGCTGACGACCAACTCTGCGCCGCGCTGGATGGCGATCACTGTAAGGCCAAATTTGTTGCGGATGTCGGCCTCGGCCAGCGACTGGCCAAGCACAGAATCGGGGGCGACGAGTTCGACAACGCCTACCTCGCCGGAGACCTCGAGATAGTCAATGAAGCTGCCGGAGGCGAGGCGGCGCGCGAGGCGCACGCCCGCTTCGTGTTCGGGAAGGATGACCTCATGCGCGCCCACGCGCAGGAGGATTTCCTTCTGCGTGTTGGTGCGCGCCTTGGCAATCACGCGCTTAAGGCCAAGTTTGACGAGGATGACCGTGGCGAGCAGATTGCTCTCGAAGTCCTCGCCGATGCAGCACACACCCACCTCGAAGGAGTCGACACCGGCCTGGCGCAGCGCCTCGGTGTTGGTTGCGTTGAGCTGGACGACATGCGGCAACACGGTGGAGAGTTCCTGCACGCGCGCGGCGCTGGAATCGATCGCGAGTACAGTGAAGCCGTGGCGCACAAGTGTGCGCGCGACGGAGGTGCCGAAGCGCCCGAGGCCGATGACCACGAACTCGTTGGCGTGGCCGGGTGCACGTGCGGACAAGCCGTTGCTCTCCACATCTGCGGCGGGGGCGGCGGGTGCAGGGGAGGTGAGGCGCTCCCAGAATTGACGGGCGGAGGATTTCCCGGTGGCCAATTGAAAGAACTCCCTGCGCGATGCGAATCATGGTGCGAACAGCGCCAAGCAGCGCCGCGGCTGCATTATACGCCAACTCGGTGCGGCGGGTAGAATGGCGAACGGGTCAGGTCACGGCCGCCGAGAATTTGGCCTGCGCGCAAACGAGATGACTGCACATCACCGGTTCGCTTCGCGGCTTGCGTAACGCCCGGAATGTGGGAGCGGAGAAAGTAGCAGAGCGCATACAGCCGCATGCATTGGGGAGATTCGTAACCATGAGCAATCCGGCAGTGATAGTCGACATAGATGACGAAGTCATGCGCGTGCCGGAAACGATGACGGCGTTGCTGCTCGGTGACGCTGGGCCACAGGTGGTGGCGGACTATCCCACGCCCGTGCCGGGGCAGGGTGAGGCGCTGGTGCGGGTGCGCATGGCAGGAATCTGCGCGACCGACCTCGAGTTGGTGCGGGGATACAAGGGCGGCTTCCGTGGCGTTCTGGGGCACGAATTCGTGGGCGAGGTTGTGGCCGCAGCAGGCGTTGAGGGCGACGTCTGGATTGGGCGGCGG
>CAYJNV010000422.1:0-2465 GCA_964370975.1 uncultured Caldilineaceae bacterium
CAGCAACAGCAACAACAGCCTGCAACCGGCGTCATCCGCTGGCTCAATAACCACGAAGGATTCGGCTATATTGCCGTCGAAGGTGATCCAGACCTCTTCGTGCACCAGTCCAACGTGCAAGGCGCCGGCTTCCAGCCGTTGGCCGAGGGTGACCGGGTTGAGTTTGAAGTCGTAACAGGCCCCGAGGGGCCGCGCGCCGATGCCGTGCGCAGGCTGCCGCCGCGACAGGCCGCGCGTCCACCTGCGGCCACGCGCAGCGACGACAGGGACGCACAGGCCGCGCCCTCCAGCGACCACTTCGAGACGCTGCGCCTTGACACCGCCGTGCCCGAACGCGTCTATCTTCGCCAGGCTTTTACACTGGCCGTAGCCGTGCGCCAGGCGACGTCGCCGCTGCTCATGCGCGACGGGCTGCCTGTCACCGGTTCCGGCGGCGTCGATGTCTTCTGGCCCGAGGGCGCGGCCTTCGTCACCCTGCGCGTCCGCATCAGCGCGCCCGACTGCACCATCCACGGCAGCAGGGGTGACACCTTCCGCCTTCTGCCCGGCCGCGACTCGCCCGACTTCCTCTATCACCTCACGCCCAAGCGGACGGGCCCCATTTCCATCTTCGTGACCGTCTATCAGGAGGAGGAACGGCTGGGCACGGCGGGCGTGGATACGACGGCGACAGAACTCCAGGCTGCGCCTCCCGCCGCCGTCGCAATCGAGCGCAGCGTGATGGCCGCGTCATCCGAGCCGGCCGGCTCAGTGGCCACCCAGGTGCAGAGCCACGTGTTGCTCAGTCTGCCCGTGGCGCGCGCACTGCGAGGGCTGCACGAGGTGCTCGTAGAGTATTTCCGCGACCGCGCCGTGCCGCTGGTCATGGCCAGCCAGGCGGGGCTGGACACCGCCTACATCCGCCTGAGCGACGTTGTGGCCGATCTGTGGTGGAACGTGCTGGAGAGCGCGCACGCCGAGCGGCGCGTGGCCGAGTTGGTGGATGTGGCCAAAGGGCGCGTCAACCGCCGCGCCGGCGCGCTGGATGTGGCGTTGGCCGCATACGTTGACGTGGTGTAAGGCGGCGTGATTGGCAACTGGTAATTGGTAAATGGTGAATTGGTAATTGGCGTGCTTCCACCGGCTTCGCGCCCATTACCAATTCACCATTTACCAATGATCAGTCAACGTCATTTTCAATACAAAGGAGCAATACATGTCCGTCATTGATATGGTCTTTGAGGGTGGGGGCGCCAAGGGCATGGTCTTTGTCGGCGCGCTCGAAGAACTCCTGCGCGGCGGCAACCACAGCAGCGGGCGGCTGCTGGGTACATCGGCGGGCGCCATCACCGCCGTGTTGCTCGCAGCGGGCTACTCCGTGGCCGAGATGCAGGCCGCGCTGGTGGAGAAGAATGCCGCAGGGCGCCCCGTTTTCGAGAGTTTCCTGGGGGTGCCCGCCCCCTTCACCAGCGACCAGGTGCGCGACAGCGCCGTGCGCCGCTTCCTCGACGAACTGAACCTGCCCTTTGTGCCTGACTTCCTGGAATCGCGCATCGACGAATGGATTGCCACGCAGATGGCTGCGGGTGGCTGGCCGCGTAACCTCTTCTCCTTTGTGGAACGAGGCGGTTGGTATTCGGCCGATGCCTTTACGGCGTGGATGGAGCGCAAACTCAACGAAGGCAGCTTCAACGGCAAGCCGCGCGATTTTGGCAACCTCACGCTTGCGCAGTTGCACGAGCGCACGGGCGCCGAGTTGACCGTCGTTGCCGCTGACACCACCGCCATGCGCATTCTCTACCTCAACCACACCACCGCGCCGCAATGCCCGGTCGTTTGGGCGGCGCGCATGTCCATGAGTATTCCGCTGCTCTGGCAGGAAGTGATCTGGCAGAAGGAGTGGGGGCCGTACAAGGGCGAGCAGATTGCCGGCACGGTGGTGGTGGATGGCGGCATGCTCTCCAACTTTCCGATTGCGCTCTTCCTCTCCACCCGCCCCGAGGTAGGCGACATTGTGGGGCCGCCCCAGTCCAAGAACGTGCTCGGCTTTCTGATAGACGACCGCCTTGCCGTGCCCAATCTGCCGCCGCCGCCCGAAATGATCAGCCTGCCCACCAACCTGGGCGAACTGCGCACGGTGCGCCGCCTCAGCGGTCTCGTCTCCACCATGATGAGCGCGCACGACAACATGGCGGTCACGGTCTTTGCCAAAAACGTGGTGCGGCTGCCCGCGCGTGGCATCGGCGTTACGCAATTTGACATGAGCGACGACCAGCGCAACGCGCTTGTGGACGGCGGCCGCAAGGCCATGCGCGAATTCCTTGCGCAGCAGGAGGTTCTAGAGTCGCTCGTCGGCGGCCCCGAGTTTTCCGCATCGCCTGAAGACGTCAACCTCGCCAACGAAGCCGCTCTGGACATACTGCGGCCGTGAGAAGAGCGACTGGTGGGCGGGGTTTTTCGTAAAATTTTTTTTGTTTTTTTTTTTT
>CAYJNV010000423.1:0-2447 GCA_964370975.1 uncultured Caldilineaceae bacterium
AATCGCAAAGTCCATAATCTGCAGAGCCTCGTCTACTTCCTCACGAGTCACCACCAGCGGCGGAATCACACGCATCGCGTTATAACCACAGCCCATGAGCAGCAGACCGTGCTCGAAGGCAATCTCCTCCACTCGGTTGCGCAGCTCGGGCGCGGTCTCTTTGGTCGCCTTGTCCTTGACAAATTCGACGCCAACCATAAGGCCAATGCCGCGCACTTCGCCCATGCTGGGGTGGCTTTCCGCCATCAGTCTAAGCGCGCCCAGCATGTAGTCGCCCTGCGCCTCGGCGTTGCGCAGGCCGCCGTTCTCAAGCACGTCAATCGTCGCAAGTGCGGCGGCGCAGGCCAGCGGGTTGCCGCCGTAGGTGTTGCCGTGCGCACCGGCAGGCATGGTCATCACGCTCTGCTTGCCCACAAAGCCGCCCAGTGGCAAACCGCTGGCAATACCCTTGGCCGTGCACACGATGTCCGGCTCCACACCCCAATGCTCAACGGCCCACCAGCGGCCGGTACGTCCCATGCCCGTCTGCACCTCGTCGGCAATCAGCAGAATGCCGTGCTTGTCGCACACTTCGCGCAGCCGTGGGAAGAAGTGGGCGGGTGGCACCACATAGCCGCCTTCGCCTTGAATCGGCTCCACCAGAATCCCGGCCACATCGCTGGCCGGGGCAACCGTTTTGAAGATGACTTGCTCGAGGTAGTTGACAACCGTATCGCCATAGTCCTCGTCGCCGGGCTGCATGGCAAGCAGTTGGCGATAGGGATTGGGGTAGGGGATGTGCGTCACATCACCATAAGGTGCAAAGCCGCGCCGCTGCGCGGGCTTGCTCGCCGTAAAGTTGAGCGAACCCTGCGTGCGCCCGTGGAAACCGCCCAGGAAACCAATGAAGCGCTGCCGCCCGGTGTGATAGCGCGCCGCCTTGATGGCCCCCTCCACAGCCTCCGTGCCCGAGTTGCCCAGGAAGACATAGGCAGGCTCATCAAAGGGCGCAATCTCGTCCAGGCGCTCGCTCAACTCCACCCACTTGGTATGGTAGAAGTCGGACGAAATGTGCAGGAACTTCTCGGCCTGCTCCTGAATCGCGCGCACGACGTGCGGGTGGCTGTGGCCCGTCGAATTGACGGCAATGCCGGCCACAAAGTCGAGGTAGCGGTTGCCGTCGACGTCGAAGACCTCCGTGCCGCGCCCGTGGTCCATGACAAAATCGGCCACGCGCCCGTAGGCCGGTGCAACCACCTTGCGATCGCGCTCAAGGATTAATCGCGCTTTGGGACCAGGAACATTCAAACGGGTAATCTCGCGTGACATCATGCTTCACCTCCGGGCGTGGATACGAGGACGGTACTTGATTTTCGCAGAAACGATTGCGCATGCAGCGGAGAAGCGACTGCACAGCGCACTTCATGAAGTAATCTCGGTTATCACGGTTTCGGCGCACCTCACTTTTGGGTAACTAGCGGGCGCCCAGTTCGCGCGAGATGTGCGCGGCGGCGGCCTGCGTGCGCCCAACGGCATAGGCCAGCGTCGCGCCGGTGAGGCGGTTGCCGGGACCGCCAACACTCACAGCCGCCACCGCCACGCCTTCATGGTCCAGAATCGGCGCGGCAACGGCGACAAAGCCTGTCTCGAGTTCGTCCTCGGTAATTGCCACACCCGCCCGGCGCATGGGGACAAGCTGGGCACGCAGCGCGGCCTTGGAGGTGATCGTGCGCGCGGCGCGCCGCTCCAGGGGGCCGTCGAGCGCGGCATCCAGTTCTTCGGCGCCCAGGTAGGCGAGCAGCACCTTGCCGGTGGCGGTGGCATGCGCAGGCAGGCGTGCGCCCACATCCTGCGACATGCCCAGCAGGTGGCGGCTGGAGACTTCATCCAGGATCACGACCTCGCCGCCGGCGAGCACTTCGAGCGTGGTGGACTCACCCGTCTCCTCGGCCAAAGCCTCGAGCGCCCGCCGGCTCACGCTGCGCAGGTCGTTGGAACGCATCGCACAGCCACCCAGCACAATCAGCGTGGGGCCAAGGCGATAGCCGCCTGTGCGCGGGCTGCGCACGATGAAGCCGTCACTCTCAAGCGCGGCCATGAGACGGTGCACGGTGGCTTTGTTGAGCGCTGCATGCTGCGCCAGGTCAGCCAGGCTCCATTCGGGGCGGGCGTCGCTGAAGCACTGGAGCAGCGCAAGCGCACGCGAAACGCTCTGCGCGCCGGGGTATGCGCCGCCAGCCTCCGCTGTGCCGGCTGCAACGGGCAGTGTTACATCCATGGTGCTCACGAAGCACCTTCAATCGGTGGCTCAATAGTGAATTTCATATTGTGGAATGATTCTACACTATGTGAAATGAATGCGCAAGTGCCAATGAAGCCAACCGCCGACGCGAAGGCGCAAAGACGCAAAGGAAACGCAAAGAACTGCAGCAACAAGAAGAGCAATACTTGTTGCTGCAGTTCTTTGC
>CAYJNV010000424.1:0-2446 GCA_964370975.1 uncultured Caldilineaceae bacterium
ACGCATGGCTCATCTTCCGCTCACCTCCCTAAATACGATGCGTATAATGCATAGCTCCGCATGGAGAGGGGCCGGGGGTGAGGTGAAATTTTGCGCTGCGCTGACTTTTGAGTGACCCTGACGCGCGCGCACGCCCTGACGCCTTGCGCAAGCCTGGATGCACCCGCCGCCGCCGTCACGCCGGCGTTGGCGCCAACGCCCGCTGGAGTGCGGCCACCAGTTGCGGGTCATCATTCCAGCCGCCCAGGTTGACAAGCGACACCCCGTCCGGCACCATCGCGCCCGCCAGCGCCTGAGGCAGGGCTCGTTGCGTCAGGTCGGAATTGGCGCTCTCGGTAACAAGCGTATAGAGCACCCTCTCGGCGCCCGCCTCAGCCAACGCCTCGGCCATGTTGATTGGCGGCGGTTCGCCGTGCAAACGCGCCTGGCGCACAAGCGGGAAGCCTGCCGCCTCGAGCGCCGCTTGCACGCCATCCAGAAAACGCACTTCGGCCGCGGCGGACTCGGGCAAAAGCTCGACCCAGGTGGGTGTGCGCGCAAACGCGACCAGCAGCACGCCTGTGGTGGCGCGTTCGTCAACCGAGGTCTGCGCAACCACGCGCTGGGCAACAAGTTGTTGCAGCGCAGTCGAATCGGCCAAAGGCCCGCTGAAGCGAATTGGCGGTCCATTCTCCAGTTGGGCGGCGGCTGCCATCATGCGCTGCCGCCCGCCCGCCGAGTGGGGCGTGTCCACCGTATAGACTTCGAGCACCACCAGCGCGTCCGCCCCTTCATTGAGCGCCTGAACCACTGCGGCCTCAGGGCGAGGCTCGTCGTCAAGAAACGCCAGATAGTAGCGCATGGGTGGACCGTCCGCCGTCGCCTGGGCATTCGCAAGTGCCTTGAGGGTGCGCCGGTGGATGGTGCGCTGGTCGCTGCGCCTGCCGTCCATGTACTGCTTGCGCAACTGGGCCAAGGCGAACGGGCGCGCCCACACCGGCCCGGCGGGGAGCCCGGCAGCGTCGGCCTCGCGATAGGCGTTGATAAGCCCGGTGGGGTCATACTGCTCCGGCTCGCCATGCGCGAGGTAGATGACCGCGGTGAAACCTGCGCCGGCGTCACCCGCAGCGCGCGTAAGCGGAGGCAGATTGCGCGTATCTTCGCTGTGCAGGAGGGCGCGTGTGCGCAGCAGATAGCCTGCGACGACGAGAAGCGGGATTAGGAGCAGGCCCACAAATCGCAGCCAGCCATCGAGCGCGCTGAATGCAAAGACAAGGGCCACTACCGCGGCCACAAGCGCCAGCGTCTGGTAGCGCCGGATGTGGTGCACGTTGCCTGTGAGCGAATAGACAATGGCCACACCCGCAACGTAGCCGAGCAGCGCAATGAGCAAGAGCCAGACGGATTGCATCGATAGTCTCGTCTTTCAGGATTCGCCGGCAAAGGGCGCAAGTGGATCGATGAGTGCGTTGCCGCTCGTCATCTCGATGACGGCAGCGGTGAAGTCGGCTAACCGCGCTGCGGGCAGTTCAATGCGGCAGGTGACTTCAGCAGCGAAGTTCTCTTCCAGCAGAACGCCTTCGAATGCGGGCAGCAGCCGTCGCAGCGGCGCGATCGCCGCATAGTCAATGACAAGCAGCAGCGTCGCCTTGGGAATGCGCTCAATTGTGGGCAGGTTTGCGAGCGCCAGTGCGACGCCGCCACTGTACGCCCGCACGAGTCCGCCCTTGCCCAGCAGCGTGCCGCCAAAGTAGCGCGTCACAACGGCGCAAATATCACCCACGTTGCTGTGCAGCAGCACGTTGAGCATGGGGCGACCGGCCGTGCCGTGGGGCTCGCCTGCGTCACTCATGCCGATCTGTGCGGTGCTGCCTGGCGGGCCCACGACATAGGCCCAACAGCTGTGCGAGGCATCGGCAAACTCGGCCGAGACCTGCGCAATGAACGCGCGTGCCACTTCGAGTGTGGGTGTGTGGCCAAGCGTCGTGATGAAGCGGCTGCGCAGAATTTCTTCCTCGACGCGATGCGTTTGGGCAGGGATGGGATATCGCTGTGCAGCGGTCACCAGCGGGCTAGCTCGTTTGCGCCGCAGCTGTGGCGGGCGCGCGGCGGCGTCTGATTTCAGCCGCAACCGCCAGCCCAATCCCCAGCACGGTGAGTGGAACAACGTAGACCAGCATCACGCGACTGAATCGGGGCAGCAACTCGAGGCTGGCGGCCGACATGTACAGGTAGGCCGTGTAGGCCGCATAGTAGGCGAGGAAGATCAGCCCCTCGGGCCGACGCACAGCCGAGCCGGCGAAGAATACGGGCAGGCAGGCCAGCCCAACGGCGCACATGAAGGGAATGTCGAAAGCAAGTGCCGGTGGCGAGACCACCAGCGCCTTTGGTGATGCGACAGCCGTTGTGCCCAGCACAAAGAGCAGATTGAAGATGTTGCTGCCCACAACGTTGCCCACTGCGATAT
>CAYJNV010000425.1:0-2443 GCA_964370975.1 uncultured Caldilineaceae bacterium
TGGCTGTCCTTGACCACGGTGCCCGAGAAGACGCGCACGTAGTTCATGCGTCCTACGTAACGGTCAATAATTGTCTTGAAGACGGTTGCTGCCACGGGACCGTTCGCGTCGGCGGTCACCTCAATCTCTTCGTCGCCAAGCATGGCGGGCACGGTGCGCTCGTCGGGTGCAGGCACGTAGCGGGGAATCATCTTGAGGATGCGGTCCAGGCCAATGTCGTTGACGGCCGAGCCAACATAAACCGGTGTGATTGCGCCGGACATCACGCCTTGGTGGAGGCCGCGGCGTACCTCTTCAGGTGTCAACTGCTCACCGTCGAGGTACTTCATAATCAATTCGTCGTCGGCTTCGGCGGCCGCTTCGACCAACTCGAGCGCGGCGGCTTCGGCGTCAGCCTGCAATTCGGCCGGAATGTCCGACCTGGCCCCATCTTTTCCGCTGTACATCATCATTTCCACAAGGCCGATGATGCCTTTGAAGGATTCGGCCGCGCCAACGGGGAGCTGGAAGGGAACGATTTTAGAGCCGAGAAGGGTGGCGCGCAGGCTTTCGACGGCTGCGGCGAAGTTGGCATTTTCGCGGTCCATTTTGTTAACAAAGATGATGCGTGGCTTGCCCAATTCGTTGAGCCTGTCCCACACCAGTTCGGTGCCCACTTGGCAGCCAGCCACGGCGTCAACCAGGATCAGCCCCGCTTCGGCCACGTGCAGCGCCGAGATGACTTCGCCCACGAAATCCTGGTAGCCGGGCGTGTCGAGCAGGTTGATGTGGTAGCCTTCGTGTTCAATCGGCACGACGCTGACGTTGATGGAAATCTGGCGGCGCTGCTCTTCAACGTCCCAGTCAGCCACGGTCGTGCCGTCCTCAACGCGCCCCACACGCGTGGTTGCGCCGGTCTTGAAGAGGAGCGCCTCGGTCAGCGTCGTCTTGCCGGCGCCGCCGTGGCCAAGAACAGCGACGTTGCGGATTTTGCCTGTCTGTAGATTCGCCATGTGTTCTCCTTCAATCTCCTTCGATCGGACAGAAAAGCGAAATGCGCCTGGCTGCCACTGGGATTAGTGAAACGGATGGTGCGAACGAATGGATGGGGCCGCTGGTGGGTGCTTCTGGGCGCGAGCGCCCGCGTGCGATACAGATCGCGCTGCCAAACATAAACGGCCAAGCCGCAACGATTTCTCGCTGGGCGGTGGCCGTCGGTGCTGCACTCGTGTTTGCGTGGGTCGCTCGGTTGGGGTGGCTTGTGGGCAAAGTCCGCACAACACCACGCCCGCCCGAGCACGGTTCTCTGCCGGCGAATGGATCCGGCGAGTGCTCGGGGGCGGAGGGTTGCCTTCGGAGTGCAGGCGTACGCGTGTAACGTGCTGTTCTGCGAAGGGCTGCGGAAGAATAGGGAGCGGGCCAAGGCATTGAGTTGTCCACGGTTATCGGATTTGTATTATAGGCGAGGGCGGAATGCGTGTCAACGCGCCGCCACGTGCGATTTTGGGCGCCTCGCATCCCCTCACACGTTTTGCCGAAGCGCGTCGCTCTGGTATGATCGCCCAATGCCATCACTCGAGAAGCACGTTTTTGTTTGCACAAATGGGCCTTTCTGTTGGCATGACGGCGACTGCGATGGCATCCTTGAAGCGTTGAAGAAGCGCGTGGCCGCCGCAGGCCTCAAGGACAGCGTGCGCATCAACCGCTCAGGCTGTCTCAATGCTTGCGGGCTGGGCGTGGCGGTGGTGGTTTATCCCGATGCGACCTGGTATGGCCACGTGCAAGTGGACGACGCCGACGAACTCTTTGCGTCGCTGTTGAGTGGTGTCGCCGTCGAGAGGCTCCGCTTGCCTGACAATTTTGTGAAGCAGACAACCCACTATCCCGAGGCTGTACAGCAGTTCAAGCGCGTCGAGCGTGCGCTCGACGACGAGCGCCGCGCAGCCCGTGAAGCCATCTTCGCCGCCGAATCAAAGGCAGGCAACTAGCCACACCTCGCAGGCGCCGCCGCTAGGCTCTCCGTGCCCAAAGATAAACCCACTCCTTCGCAGTTGAATACCCACACCTCGCAAAATGTGCCGGATGGCGCAGACGCTGCCGAGGCGCGCCTGTTGCTCATTTGCCAGTCCGAGGGGCTGCGCAACCGCTATGCGGGGCTTGCGGGCTTTGCCGAGAGCGACGACAATTCGGGACTTACAGCCGTGGGCTGGGAGCAGACCAATTTGCTCGCTGCGTGGCTCAAGAACCACGAGCGCATCGACGTGCTGATTGCCGGGCCGCAACTGCGCAGCCGACTGACGGCGCAGCGCGTTGGGCAAATGCTGGGCCTGCCCGTCAAGGTGCGCAGCGACCTGCCCCGCAACCCCGCCGACAAGGGCGTCAGCCCCGGCAGCGCCGGTGAGATGCCGCGCGCGCTCGCGCAACTCGGCGCGGCAAACATGGCAGGCGGCGAAGCCATCGATCC
>CAYJNV010000426.1:0-2440 GCA_964370975.1 uncultured Caldilineaceae bacterium
GCCCGTCCCCTACTCCCCACTCCCCACTCCCCATTCCCTGCTGCTACACCACCCAGACGGCCACACCAAAAATGGCTGCACCGAGCAGCGCGCCGCCAATGGTTTGCGCCAGCGTATGGCGGTGCAGGCGCACGCGTGCCCAGGCAATCAGCGGCACGGTGAGTGCAATCCACAAACCACTGCTGCTGAGCGCGGTCAGCCCCAGCACCGTTAGACCGCCGGCGGCGGCGCTGTGCAGGCTAATCTTCCAACGCAACGTAATGAAGAAGAAGATGAGCGCCTGCAAGCCATTGGCCAGCGCCAACATGCGGAACATGGGCGGCGCAGGCCACCATGCGAAAATCGCCCATACCGCAAGCGACGCAGCCAGCGCCACCAGATAGGGGCGTGTGCGCTGCGCCCGGTCGGGCACGTGCACATCCGAAATGTTGCCGCGGTAGACTTCCCACACAACGTAAAGCAGGGGGAGCGCGACGGCGAATGCCGCAAAGAAGAGCGCCCACTCCCATGCGCCCTGTTCGGCCGTCTGACGGGCCACCAGCATCACCCCTACCACGGCCAGTACAGGCGGCGCAGCGATGTTGGAGACCCAACTCGCCACCCGTTCCTGTTTGCATGTTGGCCGTACAACAGCCAGCGCAGTTGTTGTCTCGTTCATCTCTCTCTGTCTGTCCTCGCAAAACCTGCCAGGACTATCACCACAGCCCACATCCTCATATTGCCACACATACATGAAGACGTCTGTAACATTGTGTTAACAAACGCTAATCCGCCGCGCGTTCGGCAGAATACCCCGCAAGAAGGTGCTCCACGTCATCGCGTCGTGGAGCGTCAAGAATACCACAATCGCTGCGAACGACAAGCGCCGCCATGGTCGCACCGTAGCGCAGCGCGCCGGCTTCATCCCACCCCTGTGCCACTGCCCAGAGAAAGCCTGCATTGAAGGTGTCACCAGCGCCTACAGTCTGACGCGTTTCCACGGCAATCGCGGGCACGTGTTGCGGCTGCCCTGCACCAAAGAGGGTGACGCCTGCCTCGCCCTGTTTCACCACAAGCCGGCGCGCCCCGGCCTCGAGAAGGGCTGCAGCGCGTGAGGGCAAGTCGGCCGCATCCACACAGACGGAAAGCTCGTGATCGTTGGCAATCAGCGTATCCACCCAGGGCAGCATTGGCATGATCTCGGTAAGCCGCGCCACTTCGCCTATCGCGGGGCCGATGTCCACGGCGGTGTGCGCGCCCGCGGCGCGCGCCTGCTTTAGCAGCTCGATGTAGCCTGCCGGCCGCAGCCCATGCATAAGGGTGTAGCCGTTGATGAGCAGCCCCTCCAGCCCCTCGGTCCAGCCTTGCGGCAAATCGCCCAGTGTGACCTGCGGATAGGCGCCGGGGTGGAGAAAGATGAGGCGGTTGCGTTGCCCGTCCATTACCAATACGGTGGTGGCGGTGTTTTGGTCGCGCCGGCGCAGCCCGGTTGTCGCCACGCCCGCCTCTTCCAGCCAGCCGCAGACGAGGTTGCCCAGCGCATCATCGCCCACCGCACTGAGCAGACGCACGTCAGCCCCCAGCCGCCCCAGCGCAAACGCCGCGTTTGCCCCGTTGCCACCCAGCGAGAGGCGCAGCGGTACATCGGTGAAGGCGAGATTGGAGACAGCGAACTGCTCGCCGCCCCAGTCCGGCAGCCGCTCCACGCCCGACACAAAGAGATCCACCGTTGTGCTGCCAACAATCAGAAACATGGCATGCGCCTTGCGAAGGAAGAGCGTAAGAGGCAAAGCGTAAGTGGTAATTTGTAATTGGTAAGTGGTAACTGGTAATTGGTAAGTGGTGATTTGTCGCCAGCGGACTGAATTACCACTTACCACTTACCAGTGACTGGTTCGCGTTCACGTTTGGCTTGACTAAACGTCCAGCGCCTCAGGCCTGAGGAGCGCGTTGATCCACGCCCATTCCTCGGCGGCGGCGGCTCGCAGCCCGCCCTCGAGATCATCCAGCGGAATGGAGCGCATTTCGCCCGTGCGGCGGATCTTGAGTTCGACAATGCCCTGCTGCAAACCCTTGCCGCCCACAGTCAGGCGCAGAGGCATGCCCAGCAGGTCGGCGTCATTGAACTTGACGCCTGCGCGTTCGTCGCGGTCGTCAAAGAGCACCTCAAAGCCCGCCGCCTGCAGTTGCGTGTAGATTTCCTCGGCTGCGGCCGCCACTTCGGGCGACTTCTCGTTGGCCAGGCTCACCAGCGCAACCTGGTAGGGCGCAACGCTGATGGGCCAGATGATGCCCTTCTCGTCGTTGAAGCGCTCCACAACGCAGGCCATGAGACGCTCGGAGCCGATGCCGTAGGAGCCCATGACGATGGGATTGCTCGCGCCGTTCTCGTCCAGATAGGTCGCGCCCATGGCCACACTGTATTTTGTGCCCAGTTTGAAGATGTTGCCCACTTCCACAC
>CAYJNV010000427.1:0-2431 GCA_964370975.1 uncultured Caldilineaceae bacterium
GCGCCGCGCGCCGGTGACACCGTGCATGTAACCGTGGGCGTAACGCGACCCGGCGCCAACGCAGACACGGAGACGCCCGTCACGGATGCTGCGGTGACAGTGCGCTTCATTTCTCCCAACGGCGGCGCGCCGCTGGAAAGCAGCGCTACTCCCGGCGTTTCGGCGGGGTCGCTCTACTATGAAGCCGACCAATTGTTGGCGGCGGGCGGGAACTGGCAAGTGGCAGTTATCGTTGCGGGCGCACAAGGTAGCGGTGAAAACGCCTTTGCGCTGGCCGTGGGCGATAGTAAAGCCACGGGCTATCTATACATCATCCTCGGCATCGTCATCGTCGGGCTGGGCATTGGCCTCTTCGTCCGACAGGGTCGCCGCGCCAGAGCGCGGCCTGGACAGGCAGCCGCATGAGCAACAAATCCAGCACCGACGGTTGGGGCGGCTCGGGCTATATGCCCGACTTGCCCGACTTGCCCGACGTGCCGGCAGGCGAGACGCCCAAGGTCTCCGTCTCCTATGGCGAGACGCTGCGCGCGCTCCTCAGTCGTCGTTTGATTGTATTCACGCTCTTTGTGATTCTGGGCATGGCCGGTCTCGTCTCGCTGGGCATCTGGCAGATTGACCGGTTGCAGGAGCGGCGCGCCTTCAATGCGCTGGTCATGCAGCGCTACGCCGAGCCGCCCTATGACCTGGCAACGCAGGGGTTGCCTGCAGATCTCGCGCTACTCGAGTATCGCCGCATACAGGCCGATGGCGTGATTGATTATGCCAATCAGATTCTGCTGACAAACCAGCCCGGCCCCAACGGCGAACCGGGCGCACAACTGGTGGCGCCTCTTGTCTTTGCCAATGGCGATGCCGTGTTGGTGGCGCGCGGCTGGATTCCCCACGATCAGATCGGCGAGGAGTATTGGCCTTCCTTCAATGACCCACCCGATGCGACCGTGATTGGGCTGATTCAGGAATCGCAACCACTCGAGGCGGGCGCGACCACCCCCGAGGGTTTCGTCAAGGAGTGGTGGCGCGTCGATATCCCGCGCATTCAGGCGCAAATGCCCGATACCCTGCTGCCCGCTTTCTTGCTGCAACTGGCGGAACCGGGGCGGACGCTGGACACTTATCCGTCCCGTTTTGTGAACTTCTCGCTCGACGAGGGCGATCACCTGTCGTACTCGGTGCAGTGGTTTTCTTTTGCCCTCATTCTGGGCTTCGGCTATATTCAGTTCGTTCGTATGCAGGAGGGCAAGCGACGGCGCGAGGCTGACGTCGCGAGCGCAAATGCTGCAGCCGAGCCGCTGGACCCAACGCCGTAGACGCCGGCCGCGCCACGTGGCGCGGGCGTTTTGTTGTCGGCGTGCGCTGCGTACGGCTCTTCAAAAACCATCGAGGTGCGGGTTTTTCCCCCGCCAACCCATTTCTCATGACGATACCTTTGGACAAATCGGCGACCGCGGATTCGCAACTGACGCGTGAGAACGCGCTGCGCCGCCTGGCCGTGAGTGATTATGTTGCGCTCACCAAGCCGCGCATCATTCTGCTGCTGCTGGTGACGACGCTCATCCCCATGTACCTGGCAGGGCCAACCGCACCCAGCGGCTGGCTGGTGCTGTGGACGATGGTGGGCGGATTTCTGGCTGCGGGCGGAGCCAACGCGCTCAATCAATATATTGATCGCGACATTGACCACGTGATGGTGCGAACGCGCCGCCGCCCCCTGCCGGGTGGCCGCATGTCGCCCAAGCAGGTGCTGGTCTTCGGGATCGCGCTCAACGTGCTCAGTTTTGCCGTCCTCTGGTGGGGCGCCAACCTGCTCACGGCCGTTCTGGCGCTGGCGGGAACGCTCTTTTATGTCTTCATCTATACCAACACGCTCAAGCGGCGCAGCACGCAGAACATCGTCATCGGCGGCGCGGCAGGCGCCTTCCCGCCCCTGGTCGGCTGGGCGGCCGTGGCCAACGAGATTTCGCTGCTGCCCATCTTCCTCTTCCTGATTGTCTTCTACTGGACGCCGCCCCACTTCTGGGCGCTGGCTCTGCTGCGCCAGCGCGAGTACCGCGCGGCGGGCGTGCCCATGCTCCCCGTGATTGCGGGCGAGCGCACTACCCACAAGCAGATTTTGCTCTACAGCGTGCTGCTGGCAATTGTGAGCATTGCGCCTGCGCTGCTGCAATTGCTGGGGCCAATTTACCTGGTGGCGGCAGTGGCGCTCAACGCAGTCTTTCTGGGCCAGGCGTGGGCCATCTGGCGCGAGCCGAACAACCAGACTATCTGGCGGCTCTACAAGTTCAGCCTGCTCTATTTGGCGCTGCTCTTCTTTGCTATGGGCATCGACCACCTTTTCTATACAGTGGCCGCGACCGCGCCCAACATTCACTTGCACTTCTAAAGTGATACCGGGGTGAAACCCGCAGAAAAACACATCTCAACGCAAAGCCGC
>CAYJNV010000428.1:0-2407 GCA_964370975.1 uncultured Caldilineaceae bacterium
GTGCGGCGGCGGCATCGCTCAGGATGTCGCCGTACAGATTCGGAGCCACCACCACGTCGTAGCGTTCAGGTTCGAGTATGAGCCGGTAGGCCATCGAATCGACCAGTTGCTCCTCCACCTCGATGTCGGCGAACTCTGCGGCCACATCGAAGCAGGCGCTGCGAAAGAGGCCGTCGGTCACGCTCAGGATGTTGGCCTTGTGCACGATCGTGACGCGCGGCGGCGTGCATTGCGTGCGGCCACGCGCCGCAGCAAAGGCGGTGCGCGCGATGCGCTCGCTGGCGCCCCGCGTGATGATGCGCTGAGCCACCGCGGTCTCGCCCCCGTCCTCAAGCCATTCCTGCTTGACGTACAGGCACTCAGTGTTTTCGCGCACCATCAGCATGTTGATGTTGGGGCGACTGGCCGCCACCGGCGCCGAGATGATGGGGCGAAGATTGGCGTAAAGGTCTAGCTCCTTGCGCAGCGCAACCACGGGGCTGCTGTAGCCCTCGACCTGGTGGCTCGGCGAGTTGACCGCGCCCAGCAGCGCGCCGTCACAGGTGCGCAGTGCGTCAAGCGTCACAGCGGGCAGCGCCGCACCCGTGCGAATGAAACACTGCCAGCCTGCCTCAAGCGGCACATACTCAAGTGGCGCGCCCACGGCCTCGAGCACCCGCCGCGCCGCGGGCACAACCTCCATGCCAATACCGTCACCTTCAATCAGTGCAATCCGTTTCACGGTGCCATCCCTGTCAAAGAGCGCTTGCGCGCCGCTCACGTCGTAGGTCACGTTTCCGACGTGACGCCGTTATTTGCCGGACCGTCCCTGACGACACATAGTCCACCCAGCAATGTCCGCCGCTCAGTTCCGCAGAGATGAAAATAGCGCGTAAGCGGCAAATGCCAGGATCAACAGCCCCGCGCTGCGGTTGATCCACGTCAACACGCGTGGCGTAACCTTGCGTCGAGCAAGCGATACAGCCGTGGTCAGCGTAAGCCACCAGAGCGCCGAGCCAAGAAAGACGCCGAGCACCAGCAACACTGCGCCCAGCGCACCTGCCTCCGCCGCCAGCCCCGCCCCGCCGAATATGGCAACAAACGCCAGGATCGTCATTGGGTTGGTGAGCGTCAGCAGGAAAGTCGATCCCCACGCTCGCCACAGGTTGCCCCGCGCACCATCCATTTCCGCAACTGTTTGCGCGGCCGGCTGCGAGTAGGGTGGTGTTAGCAGCGTGCGCACACCCAGGTAGAGCAGAAACAGGCCGCCGCCCAGGCCAAGCCACAGGCGCTGCTCAACCAGAAAAACCGTCACCAGCGTAAGGCCAAACGCCGCCACAACCCCGTAAAGCGCATCGGCGCTTGCCGCCCCCAGTCCGGAGACGAGCCCGCCACGCCGGCCCTCATTCAGCGTGCGCTGGATGCAGAGCAGTCCAATCGGGCCGACAGGGGCCGAGATGCCAATGCCCACAACGAGGCCCCGCAACAGAATCGGCGCTTCGATCGCACACCTACCAGACCTTGTTGAGGCCGCGCATTCCGGCCTGGTACTCCCACACGCGCACTTGGAGGGTGCCGGACGCCGACGCCGGCAGCGCACTGAAGGCAAAGAGCGCGCGCGCTTCAATTTCCCAGCGGTCGCTCGGCTGCTCCAGCCGCCATGACTCGCTCACGAAAAGCGCGACATGGTCGCTCTTGCCCGCCTGAAAGTTGGTGTAGATGCCCATCAGATAGGGCTCATCGAGTATGACCGCCCCAACTTCTTCGCGTGCCTCACGCAGCACCGCCGCGCGCAGCGATTCGCCGCGCTTCACGCCGCCGCCTGGAAAGGTCCAGTCACTCTGGTAGCTGTGGCAAATCAGCAGCACGCAGCCATCCTGCACGAGCATCAAACGCACACCCAATGTGATCGGGCGCAGCAGCCGCCACTTGAGCCCATAGATCGCATACGCGATCCTGAGCAGGCGCCGCCTCACGCGCCCGCCGCCAATGTGCGTTTGACGTATTCCACAAGGCCGCCCGCCGCCACAATCCCCAGCACGCTCGCGCTGAAAGGCGGAAAGCCGTAGGCGCCCGCAGAGCAGACAAGCTCGTTGCGTTCGAGGTCAATCGTGATGCGTTCTCCCGGCGCAATCGCGGCCACAGCATCGGGACAGACGATCGCGAGCAGCCCGTTGTTGAGTGCGTTGCGGTAAAAGATGCGGCTGAACGAGGCCGCCACAACCGCGCCCACGCCGTTGTACACGAGACAAGTGGCCGCTTGCTCGCGGCTCGACCCGCAGCCCCAGTTGCGCCCGGCCACGATCACATCCCCCGGCTGCACCTGCGCGGCAAAGGTGGGGTCCAGGTCCTCCAGCGCGCGGCGCGCAATATCGGCGCGCTCGGTCAGCGTATATGTGTATTTGCCCGGGAAGATGACGTCGGTATT
>CAYJNV010000429.1:0-2400 GCA_964370975.1 uncultured Caldilineaceae bacterium
TATGCAGGATTATCGCGCATGAGTCAACATACAAGGCGCAAAGGAACGCAAAGAACAGCACCGGCCAGAACAACAAGTCGATAGTCGAGCTATTCGTGCTGCTGCAGTTCTTTGCGTTCCTTTGCGCCTTTGCGTCGGGCTTTATTTGCGTTCGGGTTGTTGTTGGGCCCGTGTGCGCGCTCTGTTACAATTGCAGTCAATGGCCTCCGGCCTCATGATCGCATCGCCATCGCCCGCACCGCCGCCACTCCCCATGCATCGGACCCGGCCCATGCCACACCACCCCCGCCTGCTGCGCCTGATTTTGCTCGCGGCCTGCGTACTTTGCGCCCTCCTCTCCGCCGGACCTGTGCGCGCACAGGACGCAACGACCCTCACCACGGCTGTGCCAATCTCCGCCACGGACGCGCTCACTGCTGCGTACGCGCTTACTGCAACGACCGCGCTCACGCCCAGTTTGCAGGACGACCCGCTGGCCGGGCTGCGCACGCCGCTCGCCGCCGCGCCCGTGGCCGAGTATGCCACCAGCTTTGCCGAGGTGGAGTGCCCCTTTGTGACGCCGTGGAACCAGGAGATCATCTGCGGCGAACTCGAAGTACCCGAGAATCGCACCAATCCTGAGAGCGACGGCGTCAGCCTCTTCGTCGTGATCCTCAAGAGCTTCGGCCGGCCGGAGGTGGACCCCATCCTCGTCCTCCCCGACGGCCCGGGCGCCGAAGGGACAAGCGGCCGCCACCTCTTCTATTCCCAGCAGGACGCGCCTTTCCGCATCAATCGCGACATCATCCTGGTAGACCCGCGCGGCACGGGCTATTCCAGCCCCTCGCTCGACTGTCCCGAGGTGAAGGAGGCCCTGCCCGGCGGCGCGAGCCTGGTGGCCGCCTACCACGCCTGCTTTGCGCGCCTGATGGATGAGGGGCGCGACCTTGGCGCCTACACCTCCGCCACGCAGGCCGCTGACATTGCCGATCTGGCGCAGGAACTGGGTATCGGAACGCTCAACATCTACGCAACCGGCTACGGCACGCGTGTAGCCGCGCGCCTGGCCGACCGCTACCCCAACGTCGTGCGCAGCATGGTGCTTGACGGCGTGCTGCCCATTGCCGCCAACGCGTTGCTCGAGTCGCCACTAAATCTCTACGCCGCCATACAACGCGTCGCCCAGGATTGCAGCGTGACACCTGCGTGCAACGCCGCCTATCCCGCGCTCGAGGCACGCCTGCTCGAGGTAATCGACCGCTACAACGCTGCGCCTGCGGCCATGGGTTATGGCAGCGGCAACGCAATTCTGGCCCTGATCGTTGCACGCCTGGCCCAGGGCGGCAGCGCGTTGCCCGCGTTCATCACCGCGCTCTTCGATGAAGACTACGCTACTGCGTGTGCGCTGCTTCCACCGTCGGACGGCTGCAGCCTGCCCGACCCCACCCTGCCTGCCCTCAACCCGGCCGTAGAAACGCTGATGGATGGAAGCGAAGCGCCTGCGCCGTGGCGTGCGCTGTTGCCCAACGCCGACGAGCCGGCGGGTCCTGCGCTTGAAACCGTCTCGTGGCTCATGCGCACACTGGGCGACCAAACACCCGCCCTCCTCTTCACGCATCTGGACGCGATGCCGCTGGAGGAAGTGATCGCGCTGCTTGCAGAAGCGCCGCAGACAGACGCGACGTCGCTCAGTGAAGGCTTCGCCGCGAGCGTCTACTGTGCCGAGGACGCGCCCTTCTTCACGCGCGACGACCTGCGGCGCGTGGCGGCGCGCCTGCCGCTGCAATTCGGCACCCTCCCCCTGGAGCACGCCGCACTCATGCAAAGCATATGCTCCTTCTGGCAAGTGCCGTCCATCGACGCATCCGACACGCTCATCCAGCCCATCCTCGCACCCGTGCTCATCGTCAACGGCACGCACGACGCGCAAACGCCGCCTGCGTGGGCGCGCCGCGCCGCCGCCACTATGGAACAGAGTCACGTCGAACTCTTCCCCGGCTACGGCCACTCCATCCAGGCGCTGGGCGATGACTGTTTGCCCGCCATGCTGCAGCTCTTCTACGCGCACCCGGCGTCGGGCGAACGCGCCGCCTGCAACGACACCATTGGTCTCAATTTCGTCCTGCCCGGCGCTGAACTGCTGCCTTAGATTGCAGCACGCAGATGCCCGCGGCGCGCGCGATCCATCAGCCACTTCTATGCGGGATGCCTCTTGAGTGAATATGTGATTGGTGTCGATTTGGGCGGCACCCAAATCCGCTCCGTGCTGGCCGACCGTACCGGCGCCGTGCTCGCGCGCGACCAGCGCATGACCGAGGCCGACGATGGCCCCGTCGCTGTGATTGGACGCATCGTCGCATCCGTGCGCAGCGTGCTGGGCGAGGAGAGCATCGCGGCGATTGGCATCGGCGCACCCGGCCC
>CAYJNV010000430.1:0-2398 GCA_964370975.1 uncultured Caldilineaceae bacterium
AGCCGGGGCCGGGCTGCACATGGTCGGGAATGCTCTTGCGGGTGCGTACATGCTCTGGCGTGGCGTGGGCGCTGTAGATCAACTGGCCATTATCAACGGGGCGGAAGTTGACATGAGCCAAATACATGAATTCCATCGGCGTGCGCTTGAGGTTGGTGACGGTGAGGCTGATCGTGCAGCGCGCTTCGCCCGCATAGAGCTTGACCAACGGGTGGGCATTGTAATTGTGGTTAAAGGCGACGGTATGGCGATATTCGCCGCCCAAGCCGATGTACTGCGCGCGTTCGTCCTCGCCACAGACCAGCCACGCGTGCTGGAAGGGCGCGTTGGGCAATTCGCCGTGAAGCGGGTGGGTGTCCGCGCCCATCGGCACGCCCATCGCCGTTGCGCCACAGTGGAGCAAGAAGCCGCCATAGGTTTCCAGATAGTTCTGGGTAAGGCGCGGCTGGTCGAACATGGATTGCATGGTGATGTTGCGCCCATCGAAGTGGGCCGACCAGATCTGCTGGCCCTGGAAGGGCAGCATGATCAATTCGCCGCGCGTATTGCTCATGCGCAGCGCGGGTACGCCGGAGGGGTAGCGAAAGAGGCTGGCCGAAAGCTCGCCGTGCTGCAAGATCGGTCGCTCGGCAGGCGAGAAGAACTCTTGAAAGAGTTGTATGGTACTTTCTGAATGGTTCATGGCGAAAGTTCTTTCAGGTCAATTTTGAGTGAAGTGGGCAGCGGTCGTTTTGTCCACAAGATGCGGGTGGGTGGGGTCACGTTATCGCATCATAGCAGGGTGCGATTGGCGTGTCAAAGGGAGACGAAAACGCTGTGTTGTTACTGGATTTGCGCCACCAGGGCCGCGACATCGCTCATGGTTCCCACTCCTACCCCTGGTGTCATGGCTGCGGCTGTACCCGCGGCCACGCCCCAGCGCGCAATGTCGGCCAGCGGCATCTCTTGGCGCAGCGCATAGAGCAGCCCTGCCAACAGCGCATCCCCCACACCGACCACTGTCTGCACAGCCACTTTGGGCGGCCGCAGATGAATGCTGAAATCACGCGCGGCAAAGAGCAGGCCATCCTCGCCCAACGAAAGCGCCACCACCATGACCCCGTAGTCGAGGATAAACGCGGCGGCGCGCTGGGCCGAGGTGAGGTCGGTAACGGGGAAGCCCGTAAGCTCTGTGGCTTCCTCGGCGTTAGGTTTGACCAGGAAGGGTGCAGCCTGGATGGCGGCCTGCAAGGCGTCGCCGCTGGCATCGAGACAGGCAATGCCACCCTGGCTTTGGATGTGCGTGATCAACCCGGCGTAGGCATCTGCGGGGAGACCAGGAGGCAAACTGCCACACAAGGCCCAATAACTGTTCTTGGTGAGATGGGCCGTGATGCGCCGGCGCAAGGTCTCCAGCGCGGCGGCATCTACGGTTGGCCCCGCTTCATTGACCTTGAAATAGCGCCCGCTGTGCGCTTCCTCGAAAACGGTGTTGGTGCGTGTTTCGCCGGCAATCTGAACGAAATCGGTTTGGATGCCCACCTGCGCCAGTCCCTGCGCCAACATCTGCCCTGTAAAGCCGCCGACAAAGCCCAACGCAATGCTCTCCTCGCCCAGGGCGTGCAAGGCGCGGCTGACGTTGAAGCCCTTGCCTCCCCAATCGAGGCGCGAAGCAGTGGCGCGCAGCACACGATTTTCATGCAAGTTGGGGACGGTGAGGGTGCGATCCAGGCCAGGATTGAGGGTTATGGTATAGATGGATGCCATAGCGGGTGATTTTGGGTGTAGGCTTGGCGAAAGCGTGGCAACAATTGTTGGTAGGCCGCGTGATGGTTCAGGTTGGGCAGGAGCGGGGTTCCGCTTTGCGTCCAGGCCTGAGCGACCGTGAGCAAATCGAAATGACCTGTGCCGGCCCCGGCTAACATGGCCGCGCCCAGGGCCGATTGCGCGCTGACCGCCAGCGGGTGGACGGGCCGCCCAAAGAGGTCGGCGATGAGTTGCCGCCAGAAGAGACTCTTTGCGCCGCCACCGGCCAGCACAATGCGCTGGGGAGATGCGCCGATTTCCTGCAAGACAGAGAAGGCATTGGCACACGCCAGGCTGATACCTTCGAGGACGGCGCGGGCAATTTCGCCGCGCCCATGAGCCAGCGTAAGGCCAATCAGCGCGCCGCGTGCGTGCGGGTCCATATAGGGGGTGCGCTCGCCCATAAAGTAAGGCAAAAAGAGCAGGCCCTTTGCGCCCAGTGGGGCCTGGCTGGCCCAGGTAGTGATCTGGTCGTAGGCATCCGGCCCGGTTAGACCCCACAATTCATCGCGCAACCAGCGCAGCACCAACCCCACATTGAGCAGCGCACCCATCTGGTACCAGCCTGCGCCGCTCTGGGGTTCAAGCGCGCTGCAAAAGGTGTGGATGCGCC
>CAYJNV010000431.1:0-2379 GCA_964370975.1 uncultured Caldilineaceae bacterium
CCTGTGAGCGCCGTGGCCGACACCGCGGTGATTGCCAGCCAGTCTGACGCCGTCATCCTTGTCCTCTGGGCCGGGCGCACAAGCCGTCAGCAGGCGCGCTATGCAATCAACGCGCTTCGCCACGCCCGTGCGCGCGTGTTGGGTGTGGTGCTCAACGGCGTTTCGCGCTCCACTAGCGGCTATCCCTTCTACCATGACGTGGAGCGCTACTCCGAGTATGGCGTCGTGCGTGCGCGCGCGGCCGCTGCGCCACCTGCGGCAATTGTGCGCAGGAAGGCAGGACGCGTGCCGGCTGATTTTGACTTGACGAGCCGCGGCAGCGTGGCACAGCCGGCCGCGCCCAACACACCGGTCGGCCAGCCTCAGGTCGGCCAGAAGCGGGCCAATGCCGGTCGGCCGGGCTCGGGCCCACCAGGCGGGGGACAAAATGGCATGCATTCAAATGGCCAGCCGCTTGAAGGGGGACAACTGTGAGTGCACGCCTGAATGCACGCAGCAGTGGTGCGGATTCGCCTGCGGCGCGCATGACCGTTCCAGGCGATGCAGCCGCCGGGCTGGGACTCTACTTAGGGCGGCAGGCCTCCTCGCCGCTGCGCTATGTGCTCGAGCAGAGCATCATGGCGGCCTGCGGCTGGGTGCCCACGGTGGTTGGGATTGGCCTGCGCAGCGTGGCCTATCGGCTCATTCTGGAGATGCAGGGCGTTGCAGCCATCGAGAACGGTGTACGTATTCGCTATGCCGACCACGTACACCTGGGGCGCTCGACCTACATCGACCAAGGGGTTTACCTTCACGCCTGCCCGCAGGGCATTTGGGTGGGCGACAACAGCTTTGTGATGTACGGATCGGTGCTGCACACGTACAACTTTCGCAGCCTGCCCCATGCCTTCATTCGCATTGGGCGCAACAGTTTGATCGGTGAATACAACGTGCTGCGCGGCCAGGGCGGCATTACCATCGGCGATCGCGTCTACACCGCCCCTATGGTGCAACTCCTGGCCGTGAACCATCTCTTTGACGATACCACCCGCCCCATGGTGGAGCAGGGCATTACCGCTCAGGGCATTGTGGTGGAGGACGACGTATGGATCGGCGCAGGTGCAACCGTGACGGACGGCGTGCGCATTGGCCGTGGCTCGGTGGTGGCGGCGGGCGCAGTTGTCACCCAGGACGTGCCGCCGCAGATGGTTGTGGGGGGTGTGCCGGCAAAGGTGCTGCGCCCGGTTGGAAAAAGCGACAAGGCGGGCAACTCGCTGCCCGCATACCTGTAATCATCAACGACACGCAAGCGGCATTTGGTGCACTGGCTCAGGCCTACGGGAGGGGAACCCATGACGACACTTTCGATTGTGATTCCGGCGTGGAATGAAGAAGACGGCATCCGTGACATCTGCGAACGCACCTTGGCCGTGCGCCCGGCGCTGGCTGCCGTGGGTGTGGATGGACTGGAACTGATTGTGGTGGATGACGGATCCAGCGACAAGACGGCCGCCGTGGCCGAGTCGATTCCGGGGGTGCGTCTGCTGCGTCATGCGCAGAATGGCGGCTACGGCGCGGCCCTCAAGACGGGCTGGGCTGCAGCCACAGGCGAATGGTGCGGCTTCCTTGACGCCGACGGCACCTACCCACCCGAGTACTTCCCGGCCCTGTACGAGCGGGCGGTGGAGACGCATGCCGACCTGGTGATTGGTTCACGCATGGCCGGGGCCGAGAGCGAAATGCCCCTCACGCGGCGCGTGGGCAACATCATCTTTGCGCGACTTGTCAATGTGGTGGCCGCCGCCAACATCACCGATTCGGCCAGCGGCATGCGCATTTTCCGCAAGGAGATTCTGGAGAATCTCTACCCGTTGCCTGATGGCCTCAACCTCACGCCGGTGATGACGACGCGTGCGCTGCACGAGCGCCTCGTGATGACCGAAACACCCATTCCCTACAGCGAGCGGGTGGGGCGTTCCAAACTGAGCGTGGTGCACGACGGCCTGCGCTTTGGGCAGTCCATCGTCTGGACGGCGCTCTACTACAATCCTGTGCGCCCGCTGGGCATCGTCGGGGCGATCTTCCTGGCGCTGGCGGCCATCATTGGTGTGGCGCTGGTCGCGGCCCGCATTTCGGGCATCACGACCGTGGGGCCGATGGGCGCCTTTGCGCTCTACTCGGGTCTTGTGCTCGCCGTCGCGGGCGTCAGCATCATGGCGCTGGGGCTCTCGTTCAACTATTTTGTGGCGCTCTTCCACAAGACGCCCGTTCGCCAGGGACTCTTCGGCAAGCCGCTCTTTGCTCGGCGCCTGGATGTGCATCTGGGCTGGGTGGGGCTGGGCGCAATTGCGCTGGGCGTACTCGTCGGCGTTGTAAGCCTCGTTCTCGGCTTCCAGGGGT
>CAYJNV010000432.1:0-2358 GCA_964370975.1 uncultured Caldilineaceae bacterium
CTTCTTTGCTATTCTTTGCGTTCCTTTGCGCCTCTGCGCCTTTGCGTCGCATCTAAATTTCTCGCCCGATCGCCGGCGCGAGCACACGCAGTTCGTCCATCAACGTAGCAAAGCGCTCGAAGGTCAGGCTCTGCGGGCCGTCGCTCCAGGCGCGTGCCGGGTCGGGGTGCACCTCGAGCATGAGCCCGTCGGCGCCCGCTGCCAGTGACGCCTTGGCAATCGGCCCCACGAAGCTCCATATACCTGTGCCGTGCGCCGGGTCGGCAATCACGGGCAGGTGCGTCAACTCCTTGAGCACGGGAATCGCGTTGATATCAAAGGTGTTGCGCGTGGCCGTCTCGTAGGTACGGATGCCCCGCTCGCAGACCATGACCTGCATGTTGCCGCCGCTGAGCACATACTCGGCGCTCATCAGCAATTCGTTGATAGTGCCGCTGGTGCCACGCTTGAGAAATACAGGCTTCTGCGCCTTGCCCAGCGCCTTGAGCAGCGAGTAGTTCTGCGCGTTGCGTGCGCCAACCTGAAAGATGTCGGTGTACTCGGCCACCAGGTCCAGGTCGTCTGTGCCCATAACCTCGGTGATGATGGGCAGGCCTGTCTGCTCGCGTGCCTCAGCCAGGTACTTGAGTCCCTCCTCGCCCAGCCCCTGGAAGGCATAGGGGCTGCTGCGCGGTTTGAAGGCCCCGCCGCGCAAAATCGTCGCACCGGCCTCCTTCACCGCATGCGCCGTCTCGAGAATCATCGTGCGCCCCTCGACGCTGCACGGACCTGCCATCACCACCACCTTGCGCCCGCCCACCTGCACCCCGTTCACGTCGATTATGCTGTCCATCAGCGTGAAGTCGCGCGCCGCCATGCGGAAGGGCTGCATGACGCGCATGGTCTTCTCGACACCCTCCATGACCATGAAGGTGTCTTCGTTCAGCTCGTGCTCATTTGCGCCGATGACGCCGATGATCGTGCGCGCCTCACCGCGGCTGAGGTGCACCTTGTAGCCCAGCTCCTCCACCCGCCGCACCACCACCTCAACGTTGCCGGGCGGCGTACCCTGCTTCATGACGATAATCATTGCGCTGCCTCATTCATGTTCGAAATTTGATGGTAATTACTTCAGTGCGCTGATACAACAAGAAGGAGCGGTAAGCGCAGGCAGAAGTGACACATCCTGCGTCATTTCTGCCGCAAACCAACCCGTCCGCAAATGCGCATTCACGCCACGGGCACTGCGCTCCCGGGCATCACGGCCAGTTCGCGGTCAACTGCGGCGGCGATGCGCGCCACGTCCACCATCAACTTGCGGAATTCCGGGAATGTCAGGCTTTGGCGGCCGTCACTCACAGCCTGGTCGGGGTCGGGGTGCACCTCAAGTATCAGCGCGTCGGCCCCTGCGGCAATCGCGGCACGGCTCATGGCCGGCACCAGTTCGCGCAGTCCCGTCCCGTGCGAGGGATCCGCCACGACCGGCAGGTGGCTCGTCTGCTTGAGCACCGGCACGGCGTTCAAATCAAAAGTGTTGCGCGTGGCCGTCTCGTAGGTGCGAATGCCCCGCTCGCAGAGCATCACGTTGTAGTTGCCGTTGCTCACAATGTACTCTGCGCACATGAGCAATTCCTTGATCATGCCGCTAATGCCGCGCTTGAGCATGACGGGCTTCTTCACCTTGCCCACCGCCTGCAGCAGCCCATAGTTCTGCATGTTGCGCGCTCCAATCTGCAGAATGTCGGCGTACTCGGCCACCATGGCCACCTGCTCCTCGCGCATCACCTCGGTGATCACCGGCAGCCCCGTCGCCTCGCGCGCGTCGGCCAGATACTCCAGCCCCTTCAGCCCCATGCCCTGAAAATCATACGGGCTGGTGCGTGGCTTGAAGGCGCCACCGCGCAGCACAGTGGCCCCCGCTTCCTTCACTGCATGCGCGATCTCGAGAATCTGCGCACGGCTCTCCACGCTGCAAGGCCCCGCCATGACCACGATCTCCGGACCGCCCACCTTGACGACGCCGGCGATGTCGATCACGGTATTGTCGGGGCGCGTGGTGCGGCTGGCCAGCTTGTACGGCTCCTGGATGCGCATGGTCTGCAGCACGCCAGCCATCACGTCAAAGGTCTCGCGCGTAATGCCCGTGAGGTCCCCGACGAGCGCAACCACCGTGCGGCTGTCCCCATAGATGGGATGGGTCTTGAGCCCCATCTGCTCGGCCTTGCGGATGACGGCGCCAATCTCTGCGGCCGTCGCGCCTGGTTTCATGATCACAATCATTGGAGAACCCCCATGCCAGGAAAGTGTTACTGAATACTGAATACTGAAGACTGGCGGACTGGTGGACTGGCGGACTGGTGGACTGGTGGACTGGTGGAC
>CAYJNV010000433.1:0-2317 GCA_964370975.1 uncultured Caldilineaceae bacterium
GCGCGTCTGCATCGGGGCGCTGGACAATGAAGACGATGGCAGTGCGTACGCCAACGCGCGCAAGCGCCGCCAGTTCGAGAACATGCCTGCGCCCGCGTGCCGTTACGGCGTCGGGGAAGCGGGCAATGCCGTCGACGACCAGTGAAGCGGACTTGACCTCGACCCAGGTAGTGCGGCCGTCCAGGTGCGTGAGTCGGAAGTCGGCGCGCGAGTGGGGCGTGGCGGCGGGGCCCGCAATCAACGCAGGCGGCAGGAAAACCTCGCGCCGAACTTCGCATAGCGAAGATGAGGCTGCAATCGTTGGGAAGAAGTCAGCGGCGAGCCCTTCGCCGAAGAGCGCGTTGGGCACGCGTGTGTCCAGGCTAATGAGTTGCCCATTCTCGGGATGCTCGACGAAACGCAAATCCCACGCCGTGGTGCGCGGGAGCGCGCCGGCGCGACGCGGGGCGGCCGGGCTCAAGTGCACGCGCACGCAGGGGATGAGCAATTCGGCCAGGCGGCCGGGGTCGGCGCAGTGGGCGACGACCCTTTCGCCCGAGCCGAAGCGCGCATGGACAAGGTATCGGTTGGGGCGGCCAACAAACGTGGCGGGCTGGGTAAGAAAATCAAAGCGCATGGGGGCATTGTAGCGCAGCGGGCGGCCGGCTCGTGCGCCAGGACGAGGGTGTCTCCAGCGCGGCCACGTGCATTGCCTGTGTCCCCCAAAATGTCGACCGTACGGCCTATTACCGACGCGCCATTTGGCGCTGTTCCAGCCGCGCAGCATGGATTATGCTCAGCGCATATTCTCCCTGCCGGGAGAGTGCTCACCGCCACGGCAAGGCGCGGTATGCATCTGCTCGTTGGTGTGTCAGCACGTTCGCGCGTGCTGCATACCTGCTGGCTCCCGGCTCTCTGAAAGGCGGAACGATGGCAAGCCCGTTCCAATCAGGTCGACTTTTCATTGCGTTCGCAGATCCAACTGTGGCCGACCCGAACGCCTATGTCACGATCGACGTCGACGGCTTGGATACCGCAGGTGGCCGCTGGAATCTGCGTTTGTGCTTGCTCACGGCGCCAGGCGTCAAACAGGTTGACCTAATGACACAAGGCAACCGCATGCGTATTGCCTTTGACGCAGCGAGGACGTCGCCTGAGGCGATCCGCGACGCTCTGGTCCATGCCCATGGTCGCCCGGCACATATTGTGATGATCGCACGTCCTGCCGGCTTGGCAGAGACGCCGTCATCAGGGACGGCACAGAGCACCTTGTCCGTTTCGCCCGCCATGGCGCAGAGTCCCTTGCGCCACACCTGACCCTTGCAGCCTTCTTCTGCTGAAATGCCGCATTTGTCCGCTCCCTTCGCTCGTTACCCAGCACCTGGGGAGGCGAGCAACCCCCCAAAGGAATTCGCCAACCATGTCCCCAGACCCCGAATCAGATGCCGATGAGCGCACGACGCTGGAAGCCGTGACCCGGGCTGCCATGCCAGACTCCAACCCGTCGACGCCGTCACCTGAAGCTCTTCCATCACCCGAAAGTGCGCAGTCTCCGCGCCGTCTCAGCCGTCGCGAAGTCCTCCAGTTGACGGCAGCAACGAGCCTGGCATTTGGCGCCGGGATTGGCGTCGGTTTCTGGCAGTGGGGTCTGCCACTGGCATCGGCGACGGACCCGAGCGCCGTCGGATCTGCTGCTCCGATTACGTCAGTGCCGGAGCCGCTGGCGCTGCCCGCGGATTATCGCCTGCCGATCGCATATGGGCGCATCGGCCCCCACCTCACCAACGCAGGCGTCCTGGACTACGAAGCCTTCGTCAGTGTTTTTGACCAGGAGGGTGAGCTGCTCTCCGAAGCGCAGCGCACCCTCCTGCGCGAAGGGAGCGACGCGCAGGTTGTCATAGACATGGCGAACGCTCGCTTTCTGTTGAACCTCTTCTGGGCGGTGGGGCTTGCCAATAACAACCCCATTCTGCGCAAGGGCAAGATGGTAACCAATGGCGATGGCCGCATTGAGACGTATGCCTCTACCGGCGGATGGACACTGAACGCGCAGCCAATTCACGCAATCTACTCGGCGTCGACGCTTACTACACTCACCGGCCCGCAGCAAGTTCGGCTCGAGGAGGCCGCCGCCGCCATTTATCGCCCCTGCTGCAACAATGCCACCGACTTCCCCGACTGCAACCACGGCATGGCCATGCTGGGCATCCTCGAACTGATGGCGGCCCAGGATGCAAGCGTGGAGACAATGCTGGAGACGGCCAAGTACGTCAACCGCTTCTGGTTTCCCGAACAGACGCGCGACCTTGCCCTTTACTACCAGGCCCAGGGCGCAGAG
>CAYJNV010000434.1:67-2303 GCA_964370975.1 uncultured Caldilineaceae bacterium
GACAATCTGCAACATGAGCAGCGAAGGCGGCGCACGCGCCGGCATGATCGCGCCCGACGACACCACCTTCGACTACATCAAGGGGCGGCCCTATGCACCAAAGGGTGACGACTGGGAGAAGGCCGTGGCGTGGTGGCGCACGCTTGTGACAGACGACGGCGCTGCGTTCGACCGCGAAATGACGCTCGATGCCAACGCGCTCCAACCCATGGTGACCTATGGCACGAACCCCGGCCAGGGCGTCGGCGTTACGGGCTGCATTCCCACGCCGGACGAACTGGCTGATCCGGCGGACCGCCGCAGCCTGCTGAGTGCACTCGAGTACATGGGATTGCGGCCTGGCCAGCCAATGGCTGGGCAGCAGGTGGACATCGTCTTCATTGGCTCATGCACCAACAGCCGCATCGAGGACTTGCGCGAGGCTGCGGCCATTGTGCGCGGCAAGCGCGTGGCAGGCAACGTCCAGGCGCTGGTTGTGCCCGGCTCCAAGGCCATCAAGGCACAGGCTGAAGCCGAGGGGCTTGATCGCATCTTTAGCGAAGCGGGCTTCGAGTGGCGTGGCGCGGGCTGCTCAATGTGCCTTGCCATGAACGATGACAAGGCGGGCGCAGGCAAATATGTAGCCAGCACCAGCAACCGCAACTTTCAGGGGCGGCAGGGGCCGGGTGCGCGCAGCTTGCTTATGTCGCCCATCATGGCGGCAGCCGCAGCGATCAACGGCCACGTGGTGGATGTGCGGGAGATGCTGTAGCGTTGGGGCCGTATTCGCCCCAGTCACCAGATAGTTCCAGATGCAGGGCGAACACTTTCGCTCCTGGTTACGAAATACGGCCGCAGACGCGAGACTGACTTCTTCGTCCGTACATCCATTACACCGTACCGCGCAAAGCGGAACATGCACCAGGAACCGTTTTCATGAACCCCTTCCACACGCTGAACGCTACGGCCGCCCCGCTGCGCGCCGAGAATGTTGACACTGACCAGATCATCCCCGCGCGCTACCTCACCGCTGTCACCAAGGAGGGGATGGGCGACGGTCTCTTTTCCTCGTGGCGTTATGCGCGCGACGGCTCGCCCAATCCCGACTTCGTGCTCAACCGCGCCGAGTTCGACGGCGCCGAGATCCTGATTGCTGGGCGCAACTTCGGCTCCGGCTCCAGCCGCGAACACGCCGTTTGGGCGCTCACCGCGTACGGCTTCAAGTGTGTAATTGCGCCCGCATTCGCCGACATCTTCTACAACAACTCGCTGAAGAGCGGTCTGCTGCCCGTTGCACTCTCCGAGGAAGCCGTCAACCTGCTCTGGGACCTGGTGGAGGAGGAGCCGGAGACGCAGCTTGTCGTCGACCTCAAAGCGCAAACGGTGACCTTGCCCGACGGCCAGACCCACACCTTCGAGATTGACCCCTTTCGCAAGCTCTGCCTGCTAAATGGCGTGGATGACATGGGCTACATCATGTCCAAGGAGGAGGCGATCGCGTCCTACGAGGAACGTCCGCGCTGGTAGTGGCCTTGAGACGAGAGCAGATATCAAGCGAGGCTTCCAACATTGGAAGCCTCGCTCTTGTAGGCCAGGCCCGCGTTTCACCAGATCATGACGTCGCTGCACGTGTCCTACTGGCCGGGCATCCCCTTTCCCCGCACATGTGACAGATGACCCCAAACCCCTGCCGCGCTGTCCATTGGCAAAGCGTCCTGCGCGTGAGACAATGGCTGTGCCGCAAGGCGAGCCCCCAACGTCCGTACGAGACTGCTTAACTGTCCGAAAAAAAAGGCTCCCATGACAAACCATCTCCCCGAGGCCCGCCGCTGGCCGGGCAGCGAATGGATCAAGGATCACCCCGCTGCGCTCGAGCGCATCTACGGTGCCTCGGTAAAGGCGTTTCAGCGCGTCTACCCAGCAATGAAGAAGGTAGCACCGCGTGCCTCGGCGCGCGCCATGGTCTTTGTGGAAGCGGTGGGAAAGGGCTATGTCTGGAATTGCCAGATGTGTGGCCAGTGCATTCTGCACAGCACGGGCATGACCTGCCCCATGAATTGCCCCAAGAACCTGCGCAACGGCCCCTGCGGTGGTGTGCGCGCCAACGGCCACTGCGAGGTTATCCCCGAGCGCATGTGCGTGTGGGTGCAGGCGTGGGAGCGCAGCCAGGCGATGCCCCTCTACGGCCACGAGATTAGCGCGCTGCAGCCGCCCGTCAACCGTGAACTGAAGAACACCTCCTCCTGGATCAATATGG
>CAYJNV010000435.1:0-2292 GCA_964370975.1 uncultured Caldilineaceae bacterium
AGTTGCGGACGCAGATAGAACGCATAGTCCGCCTCTGTCACCAGATAGTCGGTGGGCGCGGGGATGGCCTCGATGTCCAGCTTTCTGAAGATCGCAGACGCGCGCGGCATATGCAGCGCGGATGTGACGAGCAGCACCCGCTCCAGCCCCTGCGCCTTGAGAATCGCCTGCGCGTAGGTGGCGTTCTCCCACGTATTGCGCGCCTCTTCCTCCAGCAGAATGGCGTCGCGCGGCACCCCTATTGCCTCGAGTAACTCGGCCATCACAGCGGCCTCGCTCTTGCCGGCCGGCCCCAGCACCTCGACGCGCCCGCCTGAGACAAGGATTTTGGGCGCCGCGCCGGCCTTCCAGAGCCTCATGGCATAGATGAGCCGATCGCCCGCTTCGTTGATTTCGTTTGTCGGGCGCGGCGCAACGCCCTCGCGCGTGGACCCGCCCAGCACAACGATCACATCTCCCTGTGCGCCTGCGGCCAGCGGCGGCGTGCGCCACTCAAGGCTGCGGGCCGCGGCCATGGCCACAAAACGATTGCCGCTCAGCCAGACAAGCAAAAGCGCGGCCACGATCAGCCCGGTGCGCCAGCGCGCGTGCTTGCGCAGCAGAAGTGCGGCCAGCAGCAGCAGGCAGGAGAGTGCAGCCGGATAGATGAGAAGCGGCAACAATTTGGAGAGGTAGAACATCACGCACGCTCATGTCGTTTATTAGATGGAGGAAGTCAACAACGGCGCATACGGCGCCCTGGTTGTGGCAAAGTCTACACCACTGCGGGCATCGCCACCTTACTGGGAAGGCGCAAGGTGTTCGTAATGACCGTTTTGCGCAATTTGACAGTCAGGCTGTATAATCATTCCAACGCTTGACGCAAAACTGCATATCCTGAATTGTCTACGCAGCGCCCGGCGCAACCATTCCACCTATTCGGTTCACACCTCTTCCATAGGCCTCGTCCGTTCGCGCACTGACGCGCAAGGGGTACCTGCGTGGATTCTGAATTCTCTCCCGAGCATTTGGGGCTGGCACTGCATACGCGGCTGGTTAATGGCGACCCCACCGCATCTGCCGAAATCGCCGAAATCTTCCTGCCGCTTGTCGTTGGTCGCCTGGCGCATCACGTCGCACACGACCCGGACCCGCACACTGCGCAACAGGCGGCAATTGATGCGCTGGTGAGCTACATTCAGCGGCCCGAACAATACAATCCCAACAGCTTGGGGCTGCTGGCCTATCTTGTCATGTCGGCGGTTGGCGATCAGCGCAACGCCGCTGATTCGGCGCGCCGCCGCGCCAATCACGAACTGGAGTGGGGCAGCGGTGTCGCGAAAGGGCAAGGTTCGCCGGAATACGAGACAGAGTATGCGGACGAGAGTGACTTTGTCGCTCGCTTCATCGAGAATGAGTCAAACATATTCGCATGGCTGGCTGAACGGATTCCCTCAGAGACCGATCGATCTGTGGTAGAGTTAATGCTTGAAGGCGTCCGCCGGACGGAGGCGTATGCGATCGTCCTGGATATTACGCAATTGCCTCTCCCCGAGCAGGTGCGGCTCGTCAAACAACACAAGGATCGCCTCAAGGCGCGCTTACGGCGCTCGATGGATCCAGAGACTATCCGGGCGGAGGCTCGGGCGCATGACTGAATCACGAACTGGGTACGCGGGCGACGTTGATTCGCTGCTCGAGCAGGTGGCGCAGCGCCTTGCAAGCGATCCACAATTCATGGCATCTCTGCTTGAGACGCACCGCCGCCAGGAAGGCATAAGCCAGAAAGCACAAGAGCTGCTTCTGGGCGTTGACCGGCTTGGCTTTCTGCGTCTTGCGCTTTGCCGCAGGCCCGATGGCAACTCCGGCGCCTTTCGCGCACAGGCCGAGCAGATTGCCCGCTACACCGGCGCGCAGCTTGCCCCGCTTGTCCAGCTAATTCGGCGCGTGGATGCACTTGAGGGCATGGACATGCGCACAGTGCACGCTCAGGGTGAGGGCGCAACTGTTGTGCAGCCCCTGCCTGCAACAGGGTATGCGGCGATGGTAGCGGCACGCGACCGTATTAGCGAAAGCCACGTGGACTACAGCCCGCCGGCCCCGCGTGCGGTCGGCGGCGATGAAGTAGACGACGCTCGCCCGTCCATCACAGCGGCTGCAGATGCAAGCGCGCCGCGCCGCAGCGAGGCTCCCCATGACACCGCCAGCGACTCTCCTGTCCAACCGCCGGAAAACCCCGACGACAGCCTGGCTTGACACCGAATGCAGCGACCTGGTGCGCGACTTCTGGATTGCAGCGGGGGGCGAAGAGCC
>CAYJNV010000436.1:0-2292 GCA_964370975.1 uncultured Caldilineaceae bacterium
CACCAGTCAACCCAAGTGGCTACCTTCCAACCACCAGCGAGTAGCCGCCGTCCATCTGGATCGTCTGGCCTACAATCTGCGCGGCGGCGTCGCTGCAGAGCCACGCCGTCAGTTCGGCCACATCGGTGGGCGCAACAAGGCGGCCTGTGGGCGTGGTGGCCTTGGCGTGCGCAAGCATGTCATCTTTGCGGGGGAAGTGTTCGAGCGCCTCCGTCTCCACGAGGCCAGGGTTGATGCAGTTGCAGATGATGCCTTGGGGGGCCAGTTCCACAGCCAGGTAGCGCACCAGCGCTTCCACAGTGGCCTTGCTCACCCCTACGGCGGCGTAGTCTGTGTAGACGCGCTGCGAACCGAGGCTGCTGATTGCAATGATGCGTCCCCAGCCGCGCGCCTGCATGTGCGGAGCCACCGCCTGCGCGCCCACCAGGATGCTGCGCGCGTTGATGTTCAGCGTCCAATCCCAGGCGCGCGTTTCCATCTCCAGCACTGGGCGCTGCACACCGCTGGCTGCGTTGGCCACCAGGATGTCCACGCCGCCCAGCTTCGCCGTGGCCTCCTCCACCATGCCGCGCATGGCGGCCTCTTCGCCCACGTGCGCCTTGACGACCAGCGCGCGCACGCCCAACGCCTCAATCGCCGCAGCCGTCGCCTCGGCGTCGGCGCGGCGGCGGACATAGTTGACCACCACGTTGCAGCCGCGACCGGCCAGCGCCAGCGCAATGGCGCGCCCAATGCCGCGCCCGCTGCCGGTGACAAGCGCCGTTTTGCCCGCGAGAGAGTTCATGGCTAGTGGTTGCATCTGATCGCGTGTGAGACAAGTGGGGGAGAGTGCGCTTGCGGCGGCGCCCTGCAGACGCGTCTCGCAGGTCAGGTGCGGCTTGCGATGAAGGCCACGAGCGCCGCTTAGCGCTTCCTACCAATCGGCCGCCAGCAACCTGCTCAAATCATCGGGCGAGGTGGTACCGCGCACGCGCAGGCGCGTCAGGCGAAAGGGGTCGTCGCTGCTGTGCATGATCCCCTGTGCGGTCGTGACGCCGGCCCAGTAGTTGGCGCTGGCAAAGATGTCGATTACCGACTGGTCAAATTCGCCTGCCGGGTAGGAGACAAAGCGCGGTCGCACACCCAACTCATGGGCGATCGTCTCGTTGCTGCCCAGCGCCTGCCAAATCAGGTAGTCGCTGTTCTTGCCCTGCAGGCTGACATGGTTGCGTCCGTGCGACTCAATGGAGATGCCGGCGGCCAGCATCTCGCGCGCCATGTCCCACGACAGGTATTCAGGCCGACCCTCGTCCATAAAGTCGGTGAGGACAAATACGGTGGCCTTCATGCCCCGTTCGCGCAGGGCGGGCAGGGCGTTTGCATAGAGGTCGCGGTAGCCGTCATCAAAGGTGAGGATGACGGGCTTCTCGGGCAGGGGCGCGCCCATACCCAGGTGCGCCATGAGGTTGTAGAGGCTGATGGTGGTGTAGCCGTCGGCCTGCAGGCGGTCAAGCTGGGCGGCGAAGAGGGCGGGGGCGACGGAGAGGTCGCGCCGGTAGATGTCGGCGTCGGCGGGAGGCGTGCTCACATAGTGGTACATGAGGATAGGCATGGTGGCCGTGCGCGCCACGCCGTCAGGCGCATACGCAAGCGGTGCGGGCGCCTCCAGCTCGGCGGGCGCCTCCAGCTCGGCGGGCGCCTCCAGCTCGGCGGGCGCCTCCGGCTCGGCGAGCGCATCAGCGCTGATGGGCACGACAATCGACAGCGCCTCGGTAATCGAGAGCGTGGCCAGCGCTTCGGGCGCGGGGGAAGTCTCCAGCGCGGGCAGTGGTGCAACCGGCAGGGACTCGGCCGCTGCGGTCGCGTCGGCGGGTATGGTAGGTGTGGCCGAGGGGAAGGGTGCAATTGCGTGCGCTGCCACGACGAAGCCGGCCAGCCCGGCGGGCGCATTCGCACCATCGAGTGTATGAGCGCTGTCGGCGACCCCGCCATCGACTGCATCACCGCGCGCCGACATAGCCGCTGCGGGCGCAAGCGGCTCAACCAGGACGGCCGCCACGGCCGGCTTCTCTCCCATCGCCGCGGCAATGGGCTGCACCGCCGACACAGGTGCAAGCACTACCTCAGGCTCGCCCTCAGCCGCTACCGTTGCTGTGATGGGCGTTGCAATGGAATCGCTGCCAGTGGTCGGGTCGGGCGGCTGGATTGGTCCGGGCACTGTGCAACCGTGGAGCAACAGCAATGCGCCGCTCAGCAACGCGGGGCCAAGCACAAGCGCCGCCAACCAGCGTTGCGCACGCCGGAATGGCGTGC
>CAYJNV010000437.1:0-2292 GCA_964370975.1 uncultured Caldilineaceae bacterium
TCCATTCAGGCCGATCAACTGGGCAGCCTCATCTTCTATGGGCCACCCGGCACGGGCAAGACGACGCTGGCGCAGGTCATTGCCAATACCACCCGCTCGCACTTCATTGCGCTCAACGCCGTACTCTCCGGCGTCAAGGAGATTCGCGAGTCCGTGGCCGAGGCGCAGCAACGCGCCTCCCAGTACGGCCAGCGCACGAGCCTCTTTGTGGATGAGGTGCATCGCTTCAACAAGTCACAGCAGGATGCGCTGCTCCCCTGGGTGGAGAACGGCACCGTCATCTTTATTGGCGCGACAACCGAAAACCCCTACTTCGAGGTGAATAAGGCGCTCGTCAGCCGCAGCCGCATCTTTCAGTTGTTGCCGCTGACGCAGGAGCACCTGCGCCGCGTGCTCTTCGCAGCACTTGAGGATAGCGAGCGCGGCTACGGTCACCTCAATGTGACGATTGAATCGGAGGCGGTCGACCATCTCGTGGAAGTGGCCAATGGCGACGCCCGCGGCGTGCTCAACGCGCTGGAACTGGCGGTGGAGACCACACCGCCTGGGCTCGACGGCGCCATTCACATCACGCTGGCTGTGGCTGAGGAATCGATCCAGCGGCGCGCCGTGCTCTATGACAAGGAGGGCGACTACCACTTTGACACGATCAGCGCATTCATCAAGAGTCTGCGCGGCAGCGACGCCGACGCCGCCCTCTACTGGATGGCCAAGATGGTCTACGCCGGGGAGAGCCCGCGCTTCATCTTCCGGCGCATGCTTATCTTTGCAGGCGAAGACGTCGGCATGGCTGACCCTAACGCGATCCAGGTTGTCACCGCCTGCGCGCAGGCCTTTGAGCAGGTCGGGCTACCCGAAGGGCGCTTTCATCTTGGGCTGGCGGCCCTCTACCTGAGCACGGCGCCGAAGTCCAACAGCGGTTTCGCCTTCTTTGACGCACTGGCGCAGGTCGAAAAGGAGGGGGACAGCGGCGTGCCTTCACACCTGCGCGACGCCAACCGTGACGCCGAAGGCTTTGGCCACGGTGAGGGCTATCTCTATCCCCACGCCTTTCGCGACCACTGGGTGGCGCAGCAGTACCTGCCCACGTCGCTGCAGGGCAAGATTTTCTATCAGCCTTCGGCACAGGGCTATGAGGCTGCGATCGCCGAGATGGTGGCGCGGCGACGTGAGGCGCAACTTGCGGCCATGCTCGAGAGCGACGCGGCCGCTGCCCCCGCCGAAATCCTCACCTTTTCACCGGAGGACCCGCAGCGCCAACGCTGGCTGCAGCGCGTCATTTCCAACGCAGGCGCCCGGCTGGGCGGCGTGCGCGACCGCGTGCTCGACGCGGCGCACCTCACGCGTCACAGCGTCGCGCTCGACCTGCACGCCGGCTCCGGTCTGCTTACGTGGGAACTGGTGCGCCGCGTGCCCGAGGGCGGCGTGGTGGCGCTGGCGCGCACAGCGCGCGACGCCGACGCGCTGCGTGAAATGGCCGAACGCCTCGACGCGATGGTGCGCCCCACGGTCATCCAAGGGGAGATGGATGAGCTGTCGCTGCTGCTGCGCGTGCGCGCAAGTTCGATGAGAGAGGCTTCGCCCGAGCACTTTGACGCGATTGTGGGGATCAATGGCTTGCTCGACGCACCCGACAAGCAGGCGGCCGCCGCGCTGCTGGCCGCGTTGCTGGCCGAAGGCGGCGCCATCAGCCTGGCCGAGCGCATTCCCCGCCACACGCAGCGCCTCTACGCATTGGTGGATTCAAGCATGCTGCCCGCCGACCTGGTGGCGCGCTGGCAGGCCGCCGAAGAGGCCATCTACGCCACGGGCGAGACGCTGGTGGCGTGGGATGCCGACGACTTTGCTGCGGCATTCAGCGCCGCAGGCCTGGCCGTCGAGACGTCACTCGAGGACGAGCAGACCGACATGCAGGTGACGCCTGCACTGCTGGCGCGCTGGTTTGGCGCGGGTGAAGCAGGCAAGCCAAGTTACGCCGACCGCCTCGCTGTGCAGCTCAGTCCCGCCGAAGTGGCACAGGTGCAGGCGCTCATGCAACGGCAGCTTGGCGGCCAGGTGGTGGCTTGGGGCAGCAGGACAGTGTATTTGGTTGGCCGCAAAAGATAGACCTTACGGGTGGTGTAAGGAACGAATAGTGGGTCTGACTTCGTTGAGATGTCAGGCCCACTCTATTTTTTGGCATGGACGCACATCGCGCAGAACGAGTTTCAGCAAGCTCGAGTGATCAGAACTTGTCAGGAAGAGAAAGCATCAACAGTGCCACCACCCATTTGGCTTCGGCCCACACCCCCC
>CAYJNV010000438.1:0-2277 GCA_964370975.1 uncultured Caldilineaceae bacterium
ATCAAGCGCGTCTCCAGCCGATCCGTGCCCTTCGTTGGCACTGACCCTGAGTTGATTACCAAGGACAAGCAACGCATCGGACTGACTGTCGCAGGTGACGCGTTCCGTCCCGGTGTTTCGGAGAAGGACCTGCTGCGCAACAACTGGGCGCAGTACAGCGACCTCTATCAGAATGACGACCTCCTGCGCACACGCATGGAAGAGCGCGCCCGCCAGGCGATGAAGGTGTGCGTGGGCGACCGCACCTTTGACGATGCGGTGATCGGCACGGCGCGCGACGAATTGCGCCAGTGCATTACGGATGAGATCGACGACATGGCGTCCAATTACGGCGTCAATGTCGCCAACGTGGCCGTGCCGGATGTGATCCTGCTCCCCGATGCGCAGGCGCGGCTGGACGAGATTGTGCAGAGCCGGTTGCAGACGGAGAAGGCGCGCCAGGACGAACTCAAGGCGAACGCCGAGGCGCAGGCGCAACAGGCGCAACAGCAGGGCGAAGTGCGTGTGGCGCAGAGCCGGCTGCAGGAAGAAGCGCGCCAGCAGGCCACGCTGGCCGAACTGAACCAGACGAAGATTCAGGCGCAGCGCGCGGTGATTGAGGCCGAACGTGCCAACGAACTGGCGCGCGTCGAGGCCGACAAGGCCATTATCCAGGCGGAGAAGGACAACGAACTGCTGGACGCGCAACTCGACCTTGAGGTCCAGACAGCGCGCGCTGCCGCCGCGATTGAGCAGGCCAAGGCAGATGTGGCCAAGCAGTTGGCGATGGCCGAAATCTATGCGCAGTATCCCGGATTTGTGAATCTGGCGATGGCGCAGGCGAACGCCAGCGCCCTCAAGCCCACCGACAAGGTGATCTTCACGCCGGAGGGGACAACGCCCACGATCGTTGTGCCGGGTCCTGGCATCATGCCTACCGTTGACACGGCTGCGCAAGTGGAATCCACCGTGACGAACGTGCAGCCGACGGGGCCGTCGAACTAAGTGCCAATCGTAGAATCAAGCGCACTGGCAGAAATTGCCGGTGCGCTTTATTGTTATGGGGTACGCAATTCAAAGACCCACCCCCAGAGAGGCAGCCTGATGCAGCTGGAAATCCTGACTTTTTGCGATGCAGCGGCCGAGTACGGTGGTAGACTCAACTTGTTGGGCGCGACCGACACGATTGTTGCGCCGACTGCACCCTTCCGCTACAACAACTGCGCGCTGGCCGTGCGTTTGCGCGCGGCGCGCGTAGAGCAGGGACAGCATAGCGTGCGCCTCATGATCATCGACGACGATGGCGAGCCGATCCTCAACATCGATGGGCCGATGCAGGTGAAAGTGGCGTCGCCCATGGGCAGTTCGATGCACTTGATCGTGAGTGCGCAGAATCTGGAATTCAAGCGTGCGGGCGAGTATGCGATTGAGGTGGCGGTGGACGGCATTCAGCTTGGCTCCAGCCCTCTGTTTGTACGGCTGCAGGGGCCGGACGGCGGCGCTGCGATTGACGCAGAGGCGTGAGTGCCGGCGTCGAACTGTCGAAAGATGAGGGCGTAGTTTGCACCTGACCAGAAATGGCGACAACAGATTTCGGAAGAGTGGTTTGGGACGATGAGCGAGATTCTGACCGATGAGATGGCGCGGCGCATGGATTTCGTGCGCGAGGTGGACAAACTCAAGGAGATTGAGCGGCGCACGCACGTCTTTGCGAGCGGGCGACGTGAGAACTCGGCGGAGCATTCGTGGCACGTGGCGCTGATGGCCGCCGTGTTGCAGCCTTATGCAAACGAGCCGGTGGCGCTGCTCCACACAATCAAGATGCTGCTTGTGCACGATATTGTGGAGATTGATGCGGGCGATACATTCGCCTACGCCGACCAGAGCAACAAAGCGACGGACGAGGCGGGCGCGGCCGAGCGTATCTTCGGGCTGCTGCCGCAGGCGCAGCGGGATGAGTTCGTTGCGCTATGGGAGGAGTTTGATGCGCGCACCACGCCCGAGGCGCGCTTTGCCAACGCCATGGACCGGTTGATGCCCGCGCTGCACAACTACTACGGTGGCGGCGGCACGTGGCGCGAGCACGGCGTGACGCGAGATCAGGTGGAGAAACGGCTCGCGCCGATTGGCGAGGGCTCGGCTGCGCTGTGGGCCTGGCTGCAGCCGCTTCTGGACGACGCGGTGGCGCGCGGTGACATCGCGCCGTAAGGGAACAACTTCGACACAGAGGTCACAGAGGGAACAGAGGAATACAGAGAACGGCAAACAGCAGAACAGCGAACATCGGCTTTGCTGACC
>CAYJNV010000439.1:0-2268 GCA_964370975.1 uncultured Caldilineaceae bacterium
CGCCGGGCCAATGACTGAAGCGCAGCGCATTGATGCGCAGGTTGTGGCCAGCCAGCGCGAGCGCCACTTGCACGACGTTGAGACGCTGTTTGTGCCCCAGGCCGCCTGGGCGATTGACACGCATCGCCGGGCTTGTGAGCAAGAGCAAAACGACCTGGCATCAGGCCAATACAAATTCCGGCAAAACCTTTACGGCAAGACGCACGCGGCGCAGGTCGCCAGCGAGATGGCGGCCGCGTCAGCCCGGTGCGAGACCAGGGACCGTGAGCTCAGGGAGCAACTGGCGGCGCAGAAAAGCGAGTGCGTAGCGCTCGGCGGGTGCAAGTAGCCCGCCCATCGGGTCTCATTCCGGCCCCTTGGCCGTCGCCTTCTGCGTCACATTTCCGGCGATGTACGCGCCCACGGTGGCAATGACCACAGCCGAGTAAACGCCATCGGCAATGTGGCCGAACCATATGAGCAGCGTGGCGCTGAGTAGCGCAAATACCGAGAGCAGGAATTTGCGGCTCAATAGGCGCGTGAGTATGGTGTTGCTGGTGGTGTTCATGGGTTGCCCTTTATTTCAAGCCCGACGGCCCGGTAGCTCGGCAGCATCCCGTTGATCAGGATGCCCGGCATGTTCGGGTTCTTTGGGTCGTCGTGCCGCACGCCTGCCATAAAGGCACAGATGCCGTAGCAAAGTGGATCGTTGTGCGCCTCGCGCCGGAATGCTTCGATTGGTTGCCGCCATGGATCGCCTCCTCCCGGTAACGAGAAGTATTGTTGATGTGGTGCAAGCATTGAGCGCATGTGCCCGAACTCTGCACTGGTGAAGATGTTGCTGCCGAGCCCGTAGTTGTCATACCCGACAAGGTCCATTGCGTCGAAGCCGGGCAGCACGGGCTGGGCCTGGCCCATCGAATACGTTGCAGCCAGCTTCACGCCAGCAAGCTCCGGAAATTGCCCAGCCACTCTGCGCAGCGTGTCGCACATCGCAAGCATTTCCGCATCGCTCACGCCGTGGCCGTCTGGCTCATCGAGTGGGTAGAGCACGATGACCTGCGCCAGCACGCCCGCAGCTTTCAGCGTTTGCAGAGTTGACCAAACGCGCTGCTCGGCATCCGCAAGTGGCCGAAAGTCGCCGGGGCTGAAGCACTCACCAGATAGCGTAAGCCAGGTGGGCAGGCCGTGGCGCCTCATTTTCGCGGCCGTGTCCGCTGCGCCGCCCCAATTGAGTTCAAAGGCTTCGGTGACGTGGTCCTCGCAGCCATCCACTGGCCCGTAGTAAAGCATATGCAGCCCGCCGCGCAGCACCACTGGCAGCGGCGGCATGTATTGCGCGCGGTGCGTGTACCAGTGGTACGCCAGGCCCGCGCCCAGGCCGATAACGATCAGCAGGATGATGATTTTCATTGGGGTGCTCGGCTGGTTTGCAAGGTATTTTTGACCTGTACCGCGGCCAAGCAAACGGAACCGGTTCCTATTACTTCGCGCGCGGGAGGCGGCACGATTGGCTCCTATGACCAATGGCGCACCCCAACCCCTTGCCGCCGCGCAGCTTTGCGGCAATTGCGCCCGTTTCTCTACCCAGTCTGTGGCTTTGGCGCCCTACGGCTTTGGCCGCTGCGCGCTCAAGCCGGTGTGGGTCAACTTGAGCGAGCAAACGGTGTGCGGCCTTAGCCCAGCGCAGTGGAAACAAGGAGTGCACGATGCAAATCTTTAAAAAACTTTCGCGCCTGCGAGCTGGCCGCATGACGGACTGGCTGGTGGCGGCCGTGCTGCTGGCGGCGCTGGTGTGGTGGGTCGCGCCGCAGCAGTTGCCGGTGAGCTTGTACAAGCTCAGCCTGGTGGCGCTGGCCGCCGTGGCGGGCTACTGGATCGATCGCAGTCTGTTCCCCTATGCGCGGCCCGACGTTTTTTTGATGCTCGGCACCGAAGAGATTGAGACCGACGCCGATGACGGCGCGAGCTGCGCGCTGGAGGCGTGCGCTGACGACGCGCTGCTGCGCCTGATGGGCCTGGCGATGCTGCGCCGGGCGATCATTGTCGCGGCGACCATGCTGGCCGTGGGCCTGGGGGCGTGATGATGCTGCAGCTTCATTGGCCTCAGATCATCTGGCTCGCCATTTCCGTGTTGGGCATTGGCGCGCACATTGCAAAACACGGCGAGCCGATGGGCGCAATGTACAACGGCTGGAGTCGCCTGATTCATTTCATCATCTATGCCGCTCTGCTTTGGTGGGGCGGCTTCTTCGGCCAAGCCCACGCTCAGGTCCCCGCGGACGCCGC
>CAYJNV010000440.1:0-2265 GCA_964370975.1 uncultured Caldilineaceae bacterium
TTGTTCTTTGCGTTTCCTCTGCGTCTTTGCGCCTTTGCGTCGTATCTACGCCGCGTAGACGCCGTGGGTGATGGTTGCGGGGTCTGGCAGCGGTGCGGCCTCGGCGTAGAGGAGCGCGTCGGCCACCTCGACCTCGCAGCGCGCACCAATCTCCTCAAGCTCAATCGCGTCGGCTACACCCTCATCGGCAAGGCGATCCGCAAAGGTGCGCAGCGGGTCGCGTAATTCCCATTCGGCCAGCATCTCCGCCGGTACATACTCTGCCCCATCGTGGAGGGCGTGACCGCGCATTCGCATGGTCTTGGCTTCAATCAGCGTTGGGCCGTCGCCGTTGCGCGCACGTGCCACGGCGGCGGCTGTGACTTCGTACATGGCCTCGACATCATTGCCATCAACCGCCACGCCAGTAATGCCATAACCTGGAGCGCGCTCGGCAATATTGGGGTTGCGCATCTGCTGTGTCAACGGCGTTGAGTACGCGTACTGGTTGTTCTCAACGATGATGATGACCGGGGCGTCTTCGAGTGCGGCGAGATTGAGCGCCTCGTGGAACATGCCGCTGCTTGACGCGCCATCGCCCGTGTACGTGAGGGCCACGTGTGGCTGCTTGAGATAGGAGAAGGCCATTGCTGCGCCGACGGCCACACCCAGCGATTGGGGCAGGTGGCTGATGAAGCCGGCAATTCCCAGGCTCATGTCGCCCATGCCATGCAGATTGGCATCGCGCCCGCCGGAGACTCCCTCAGCGCGGCCGAGCAGATTGGAGAAGATGCGCCGTGGCGTGATGCCACGCAGCAGGTATGCGCCGAGGTCGCGATGCATGGGCGCGATGAAGTCACCCGGGCCCAGTGCGAAGGCGCTGCCCACGCTGATGGCCTCGTGGCCGCGCTGGCTGAAACTGCCGCCTACGCCGCGCCCCTGCTGCCAGTAGGCAACCATGGCGTCGTCAAAGGCGCGTGTCAGGCGCATCCAGTAATAGAGTTCGAGGCGTTGGGTGGCGGTGAGTGTTGACATCGCGTGTCGGGTGCTGGGTGTTCAATTACCGATATTGGAGCGTTCGTTGAGGGGACGTCTGTGCGGCTGCTCAGGTTCCCGAGATGGTGAGCAGCGCCATGATCTGTGCAACGACGGCTTCGGGCACGAGGCCGGTGGTGTCAATGTGGACGGCATCGGCGGCGGGGCGCAGCGGGGCGACGGCGCGACCGGAATCGAGTGCGTCGCGCTGCACGATCTCGGCCAGGATTTGCGCCAGCGGTACAGCCAGACCACGCGCTGCCAGTTCAGCGTGGCGGCGGCGGGCGCGCTCGGCGGGTGATGCGTCCAGGTAAATCTTGAGGGGCGCCTCAGGCAACACCGCGGTGCCAATATCTCGCCCCACCATGACGATGCCGGGGCGCTCCGCGTCGCCCGCTGCATAGCGCAGGCCAATCTGTCGCTGCTGGCGTGTGAGCGCGGCACGCACGGCCGCATGTGCGCTGACAGCACTCACATTTTGATCCACGGCGGGCGAACGGATTTCCCAGGTTACGTCTGTGCCGTCCACAAGCACCGTGGTCGTGCGGCCATCGACGGCCGCGCCAGGGGGCAAAATATCGATATTGAGCACTTCGGCCAACGCGCCCACGGCGGCAGCGTCGTCGGCGCCAATGCCACGCGCCGCAGCTGTCCAGGTGACGGCACGGTACATGATGCCTGTGTCAAAGAATACGTAGTTCAATTGGCGCGCAAGGGCCAGGCCGATGGTGCTCTTGCCCGACGCGGCGGGTCCGTCGATGGCGATGATTCCAGGCTGCGTACGGACGTCCACGGCAAAGCCTCATGCGCTGCGTCTGTTGGCAATGGTCAAGCGGGGAATGGCGTGGGAGAGTGACCTGTGTCCCCTCCCCCACGCCTGCACTGCGGTCGTACAGGTGTCCTACTCGTCATCCTCGGCGCGCGGTGATCGGGGGCTGTCGGGTTTGCGACTCGGCCTGCTGCCGGTTGGTTTGCCACCGCTTGGCTTGCTGCCGCCAGGACGGGGTGTGTAGGGACGGCTGCTGCCGCCGGGCCGGCCGGCCGCGGGGCGACTACTACTTGGCCTGCCGCTGCTGCTGCCGGAACGCGGCGTGTAGGGGCGGCTCGAGCCGGAACGCTCGCTGCCACTACTACTTCCGCTGCGCGGCGTGTAGGGCCTGCTGGAGCCGGAGCGTTCTCCACCGCTGCTGCTGTCTGAACGCGGCGTGTAGGGGCGGCTCGAGCCGGAACGCTCGCTGCCACTACTACTTC
>CAYJNV010000441.1:0-2239 GCA_964370975.1 uncultured Caldilineaceae bacterium
ATCGAGATTGGCGGCAAGCAATGGTGCCAGTGCGGCCGCAAACGGGCTTAGCGGTGTTGGCGCAACCTGCAGCGGCTGCAGCGTGTAGCTCTCCCACGCCTCGGCGTCATGCGCCACAACAGTCTCTATCGAGCGCTCGAAGGCGTCCTGCGCAACGCTGCGCAATGAGGCGGGCAGGCCGGGCGCATCCAGCAGCCGCAGGGTGCAGAGCATTTCGTTCATATCGAGCGGCTTGTCCAATTGCGCGAAATGTGAGGCCAGTGCGCTCTCGACCTGTGCCACGACGGTCGGCTCGGCCAGTGTTGGCCAGGTGTAAAGATAGCCCAGGACTTCGGCGCGGGGGTTTACGGCGTACTCGCGAAAGAGCGTCGCGTGCTCGGGACCCGCACTCCACCAGGGCGCGTGGGGCGCATCATTGGCGATGGTGGGTGCAGCGGGAATCAGCGGCCAGCGCGTCAGGTCAGCATCAAACGTTGCACCGAGATAAGCAAGCGCGCCGCGCACCAGTGCGTTGTCTGCAGGTGCGCCCAGGTGGCGCAGCGTTTGCAACGCTGTGGTGGTGGCAAGAACAGACGAGTTCGCGGTTGTGAAGTCAGGTTCGAGGCCATGACCAAAACCGCCGTCATCGTTCCGGAATTGGGCAAGCGCCGCGTAGACCGCTTCCAGCGGCCCCTCCTCGAATTCGCGTGCGTAAAGCGCTGCCTCGAGGGGGCGCGCCCGGTTCAGCAGGAAAGCGCGTGCGTCGGCCTGCGCCTCATGCGAGAGCTTGCGTAGATCGCTGGGGCCAACACGGCTGAAGCGCGGCTGCGTCACACCGTCGCGCGTCACCATCTCAATAAACATGGACTGCGGGCGCACAAACAACCCATAGCCGCCATAGAGCGCCCGGTAAACGACAAGCGGCTCGCCGCTCTCCGAGTGCCTGGCCACGCCCAGCACTTCGTACTCATTGCCTTTGAAGTGGCGATAGCGCCCCGAAGGCGGCGCGCTTTGCTGCTCCGCACTCATCGCCTCGCACCTTCCAGCGCCTCAAAGCGGGCGCGCACTGCATCGGGAATGGGCGCCTTGCCGCCAACCGCGTAATCATAGGCGACCACCAGCCCTTCGCCCTCTGCCACGATGCGCCCCTGCGCCTTGCTCACCAGGCGGTGCTCCATGGTGAAGCGGTCCACGCCCAGGTCGCGGATGCGTGTGCCCACAATCACCGTATCCGGGAAGGTGACCGGGCTCTTGAAGCGGCACTGTACGGAGGCCAGGATGGGGCCTATGCCTGCGCCGCCCATGAAATCGATATCGCCCAGCGAGCGCAGATAGGCGACGCGCCCACTCTCAATGTAGCGAAAGTAGACCACATTGTTAAGGTGGCCGAAGGCGTCCATTTCGCCCCAGGCAACCGGGATCTCAATCTGCACGGAAAAATCGCTGAGGAGTTCGGTCATCAGGCGGTCTGTATCTGCTGGTACGCGCGGGGCGTAGTGGACTGGGTGCAAAAACCGGGCGCGTTATGGTATTGACGCCACCGGTAGGACATGCTACCATAAGCAACAGAAATTCGCCTTGCCGCATGACCACGCGGCGTCAAGCTTCAACAGATTCTACCAGAGGGGAGGGCGCATGGGACACCGAGCGATTGTTCTTCAGCAGGCAATGTGGACCGGCACGCGCTCGTCCGAGATCTGGTTGTCACCTCGATTCTGTTGAGGCGCGCCTCGCGCACCCTCGCAAATCCCCAGACACCACCCTCGGCCGCAGCGCACACACGCAGCGGCTGATTTGATCTTGCGCGCAACACACCATGTGCGGCGCCTCCAAATCTGCGCAGCGGCGGCCGGTTGGCCACGCGGCGCATTCGGCGCGCCGCACGGCCCTCCTCATTAGTGACGAACCAGCAACAACGCCCGCGCTGCGGGGAGGAATGACCTACATTGAGTCTCTACAAGACCGAGATGGATACGAACGATGGCGACGCCGACTGGTATGCCGACGCGGCGCGCTTTGGCTTTTCATATGCAGAAGATGGCATTGCACAGCCGCGCAAGGACGCACGCAAGGCCGCAAAGAAGGTCGCGCCCAAGCGTGAGGCAGTCATCAACACACTTACCGACAGCGCCGAAACCCTGGACGAGAACTTCACAATTACCTACGTGCCGGCGCGCTACGAGGCGATCTGGCTCGTGGACTCACTGCGCCCCTTCGCCGAGCGCGCGCTGATTCAGGATGTACTGGCGATTGTCAAGGG
>CAYJNV010000442.1:0-2219 GCA_964370975.1 uncultured Caldilineaceae bacterium
AGGAAGACGACGACGAGCGCCAGCGTGAGACCGGCGCGCGAACCCTGCACCAGCGTATACACGGTGGAATCGAGGCGCAATGCCATGCGAATGGTTTGGCTGACGGAGGGTAACTCATCCATGGTTTGACGGTTGCTGCGCGTGCATGCTGCGCTCGTGTGCCCCACAGCCCGATGGGAATCTGCGCGAGCGAGGTGCAGTCCACACGGCGAGTTCGCATTTTGCAATGGAGAGATTATACTATCAAATCAATCGTTGCCGCTTCTTTGATGTCTGCGCCGCTGCCGCATCGTAATCAAATTGAAGGCGAATTGCCATGTCATCGAACCCCTTGCCACGGAACGCGCTGGTGCTTGCGAGCGCCGCGTTGATCCTGATTGGCACACTCCTCGCTGTTTGGGCAGTATTGAGTATCACCACCGTTTTTGCCAGTACATCTGCCGACCCCGCCGAGTCCGTCGCCACGCAAGACAGCGCGTTCACCTCGTCCTCAGGTGGCGCCGTCGACCAAACGTCAGACGTGCAGCGCCCTTCGGCGCTCGTCTCAAACCCCGCCCGCGCAGTACCTCAGTCTACGCCCATCACCGTGCTGAGCGAGGAGGAGAGTGCGGTCGCCCGCCCCACCGTCGACCCACGCCCTATCGGCATGACCGTTGCGGTGCCCGAGGATGTGCCCGTGGGCTTCCTGCGCGACCTCGCTGCCGTTACGCTGCCTGACGGCAAGGCCGTCAAGGTGAGCAGGGACGCCGGTGATGGCCCGCTCATGCTGGATTGGACGGCCATCAACGGCGACGCCGTCTACACGGTCACCTTTGCCGCCGCCACTCGCTTTGACACCATCTTCCCAGAGACTACGTGGACCGATGTGCAGGCAGCATGGCGTGGCGAGGTGATGACCTACACGGCCGTCGCAGTGCTCGCCAACACAGTGCCCGCACTCGAGCAGGTGCTTGGCCCGAAGGGGCCCACCGTCACCGCGCGCGCGGTAGTCAGCGACGTCGTGGCCGCCGCCTGGTCGGACGATGAAGCGACGTTGGCGCTATTGCCCTTTGACCAGCTGGACCCGGAACTGGCTGTGCTGGCGATTGACGGCCAAACCCCAATCGAGAATGCGAACCAATTCGCGCCCGCCGCCTATCCATTCACCGCCGTGCTCTATGCACATGACCGTGCTGCCGGCCGCGCCGATCGCGCAGGCGTTCAGGGGCTGCTGGCGGCGCTGCCCCGGGGCAACCGCGACCCCGACAAGCTCACCGTGCTGACGATGACGGGCGTGACGGCGATGGTGCGCATGATGGCTGACGAAATGGACCGGCGCGGCGCGGCCTGGCCCGCCGAGTATGTCGGGCCGGAGCTCTCGAGTGCGGACATTACGCACATCAGCAACGAAGTCCCCTTTGTGGAGGATTGCCCGACCGACCTGCGCGAGGACAACTTCAACTTCTGTAGCAAGAAAGAGTACTTTGAAACGCTGCGCCTGAGTGGCGTGGATATCATCGGGCTGACGGGCAACCACCAGAATGACTTTGGCCGGCAGGCGGCGCTCGACTCGCTGGACTTCTACAAGGCGCACAATCTGCCTGTTTACGGCGGCGGCCGCAACGTCAAAGATGCCAATGCACCCCTCTACATTCAGCACAACGGCAACCGCCTGGCCTTCATCGGGGCCAATAGCTATGGCCCGGAGATGGCCTGGGCCGACACGGATTACCCGGGCAGCGCCGAGTTTGATCTCAACATCATGTCGGCGGCCATTCGCAATATCAAGCAGAACAACCTGGCCGACGTTGTGCTGGCCGAGCTTCAATATCAGGAATCATACGATACCGAGCCGCTCATTGAGCAGCGTGATGACTTCAACGCTCTCGCCCGCGCCGGCGCCGACATCGTGACTGGTGTGCAGAGCCATGTGCCGCAGGCCATCGAGTTCACCGATGACCGCATGATTCTCTACGGCCTGGGCAATCTCTACTTCGACCAGATGTGGAGCCAGACGACGCGTGAAAACCTCATCTACAAGCACACCTTCTACAACGGCCGCCACATCGGCACGCAAATCCTGACGACGCTGCTCTATGACTTTGGCCAGCCGCGCTTCACAACGCCCGGCGAGCGCGACCGGCTGCTGACACGAATCTTTGACGCAAGTTACTGGGAGCATTGAGGACTGGTTGACTGGTTGACTGGTTGACCGGTAATTGGTAAATGGTAATTGGTAA
>CAYJNV010000443.1:0-2149 GCA_964370975.1 uncultured Caldilineaceae bacterium
AGGAGCCGCCGCGACGGGCGCAGCGGTCGGCGCCGCGGCGATGCTCTCGTTCACGGCCACGCTCTCGGCATTAGTCACAGTAGCCAGTTGGCTAAAGACCCAAACCGGCTCGCCGTTGACACAGCAAACCTGCCACCAGTCGCCCGCCTGATTCTTGGCGATGATGTCAAATGCCTCGCCCTTGTTGGCGGTGCCGCCCACGCCGTAGCTTGTACCGGGGCCCGTGCGCACATTAATGCCATCCTGTTGGATGGTGAGGCGGGGTTTGGCTGCGGCTGTGGGTGATGGCGCAGCCTCGGCAGCGGGCGCGGCGGCCGTCACTGGGGCCGTCGCGGTGACGGGGACCGTGGCGCTGACAGGCGCGGCGACAGCTGGCACAGGTGCGACTGCCGGCGCAGCGTCACCACCAACCGACTGGTCAAAGGCGATTGTGGGCGTCGCGGTGGGCGGCTCGCCCGGCGGCGTCGCCGTAAAGGTAGGCACGACGGCGCGCGCCTCGCTCTCGGATAGGGCGGGCGCTGCGTTGTCGCCGCCGCCAAAGAGGATGCCGCAGCCGCCAAGCAGCATGGCAACAACAAGCAGGGGCAGGAGCGAATAGGGTCTCTTCATGTCAGGCTCACTTGTGAACGATGCGTGCGGACAGCCGCACGATTGAATTTCCAAATGGTCGATTGCGCGTATTCATTGGTCTTGTCGCGCTGCGTTTTGCGGCGGCTGACGTCGACGGTCGCTTGGATCAACTTTGCTTGCGCGCGCCATAGGCGCCCGCCGCCGTGCGCACGCGCAGCATTTCGCCCACCTGCGCATCCGCTGGAGAAGCCACAATTTGCTGCTGTTCGCCCTGCACAATGCTGTAGCCGCGCTCGAGCACGCGCTGGGGGTTGAGTGCATCGAGCCGTAAATGAGCCGTGCGCGTGCGGTCGGCACAGCGCTGCAGCCGTTGCGCGGCCAGAAGACCCAGGCGGCGCGTGCGTTCGTCCACCTGCTGCCGGTTGATGCGCAGAATGCGCTCGGGATTAAGGCGCATCAGTCGCAGACGGCGCTGTTCAAAGTGGGCTTGTGCGTTGTAAAGCAAATCGGCAACATCCAAGGCAAGGCTTGTGCGCACACCCCGCAACTGGTCGCGCAGTTCGGCGCGGTCGGGCGTGCACGCCGCCGCAGCCGCCGAGGGCGTGGGTGCGCGCAGGTCGGCCACAAAGTCAACAATGGTAAAGTCCGTCTCGTGGCCCACGCCCGTCACAATCGGGCAGCGGCTGTTGAAAACGGCGTGTGCCACCTGCTCGTCATTGAAGCACCAGAGGTCTTCAATACTGCCGCCGCCGCGCGCCAGCACAATCACATCCAGTGGCGCCACCATGTCGCTGTAACGATTGGCGTTGGCCAGTGCTGCGACCAGCTGCGCGGGCGCCTCGCTCCCCTGCACCAGCGTGGGAAAGAGGAGCACCTCGGCCATCGGCCAGCGTGTGGAAAGAACGCGCAGCAGGTCGCGCAGCGCCGCGGCCGATGGGCTGGTGACAACGCCAATACGCTGCGGCCGTGCCGGCATGGGGCGTTTGCGCTCGACATCAAAGTAGCCTGCCGCCGCCAGCCGTGCCTTGAGCGCCTCGAAGGCGGCATAAAGCTGCCCGCGGCCCACGGGCTGCAACTCGTTCACATACATCTGGTATTGGCCGCGCTCGGGGTAAATACTCACCGAGCCGTGGGCATGCACCAGGTCACCTTCCTGAGGCAGCCAGCGCTGCGCGGCGGCGCTTGTGCGCCACATTACTGCGCCGATTGTGCCGCCGGCATCCTTGAGACTGAAATAGATGTGGCCCGACGCGACACGTTTCCAGTTGCTCACCTCACCCACCACCCACAGGTCGCGCAGCAGCTCATCCCGCTCGAAGAGCGCCAGGATGTGCGTGCTGAGCGCCGAGACGGAAACGGGCGCGTCGCGCCGGCCGGGGATCGGCGCCATGCCTTGCGCCATGGTCGTGCCGTTGCGCCCAGGGTCGCCACTTTGCGGCGCTGTTGCGCCATGCACTGCGCCCTCGCGCGTGCTTTTGGGCGCGGTCCGTCGCGCTGTGCGGTTCACGGGCACGGCCGCAACAGGCGCGGCGGGCGCGCCCGTCTTCACGCTGGGCGCTTCAACGTCCAGCTGCGAGAA
>CAYJNV010000444.1:0-2144 GCA_964370975.1 uncultured Caldilineaceae bacterium
TAGTAGAGGGGCGGGTGCTGGTCGATGCGCGTAATCCAGTGGAAGAGGTCGCCCATGGAGAGGCGCGCCATCCACACACTGAAGGCCTCGTCCAGCCACATGCCCTGGGTTGCGAGCTGCTTTGAGCGCCACCAGGCCGCGAGCGCGGTGATGGATGCGACGATGAGCCATTCCCACCAGCGAGCAGGGCGCGCTGGGGACAATTCGCTGCTGGCGCCGGCGCTACGCATAGTCGTTGCGCATTGTCACCAGGCGCGCAAGCGCGTCGGCGTAGCCGCCGGGGCGGTGGTGCGCTTGCCATTGCTCGTCAAACGTGGTGATCAGAGTGTCGGCATCTGCGGCCAGCGTGTGCGCCTCTTCTGCTGCACGTCCGGCGAGCATCCACAGCCCGCGCGCGCATGCGTGTTGCAGCATCTGCGCCACCCACAGGAGTTCGGCACGGCTCTGCACACCAGCGGGCAGCGACGGGTCAATCTTTGCCAGCGACGCAAGTAGCTCCTGCAGGCGCGTCTGCGCTGCCTCAAGGCGGGTGCGCATGGTGGCGGCGTCAACCCCCTGGTCGGCCATGAAGCTCTCAAGCGTGCCATACGCGGGCTGCAGAATCTGGAAGAGGGCCGCGCTGTTATGGATAGGCAGCCCGAGCAGCAGGTCGACGCGTCCCAGTTCTGCGGCGAGTTGGGCGAGGCGGTTGCTCGCGTCGCCAAAGTAATTGCGGTTGAGCGCCGCAGCGGCGTTCGCCTCCGCCGATGCAGTGGCCTCAGCGCCGCCACGCCAGGCCATTCCCGCGCCATAGGCGAAGGGCAGCAGGCTCACGGCCAGCGGTTGCCAGTGCCCGTTGTCGCCCCAGTCGGTGACCATGTAACCCACCGCGCCGTGCTGCAGGGCAGCGGCAGCGGCGCTGCGCAGGTTGCCCAGCGCGTTCTCAGTGCGCCCGGCAACACTATTCCACGACGAGGTGCCGGGGCAGAGGTAGAAGGGGACGCCCGCCGCAGCCAAGTGGGCGGCGTGTGCATCAAAAGGATGGTCGGCCTCGTAGCCCCACTCGAGCGCCAGCACGTCGCGCGGCAGCTCGGGCACAAGCTGTGGCTGCTCCATGATGATGTCGCCCCAGAACTGAAGCGTGTGCCCACGCCGCTTCACCTCGCGATAGACCTGCATGAAGTAGTCGAAGAAGACCCGGTCGAAACCACGTTCGGCCACGGCCGCGCGGCTGCGCCCTTCGCCCACATCCACCGGCTCGTCAAGGCCCGCATTCACCTGGCGGCTGGCGAAGTGGGGCAGCATCTCGTCCAGCAAGTCGACCACCAGCGCGATGCTGCGCGGGTCGGTGGGATTAAGGCTGAAGGGCTCGTCGAAGTGGCCCCAGCGCGTGTCGCAGCCGTCGGGCGCCTCGGCCAGGTCGCGGTAGGCGGGCAGCGTAAGCCAGGGGCGCATGTGGCCAAAGGTGTTCTGGTTGGGGACAAGCTCGATGAAGCGGGCGCGGCAGTATGCGTCCAGTGCCAGAATCTCCTCGCCCGTGATAGGTGAGGAATGCGCCCAGACGTCGGGATGGTTGCGGTAGGCAAAAGTGTGTTCGGTGTAGAGCTGAAGCTGGTTGTATTTGAGCGACGAAAAGAAGTCCACCAGCGTGAAGAGCGTCTCCATGGTGGGGACGCGGTTGCGGCTGATGTCGAGCATGACGCCGCGGTTGGCCAGCGCGGGGGCGTCGTCGATGCGCAGCAACGGCCACTGTGCGCCGGCCGCGGCGGCAATCTGGCGCAGCGTCTGGACTGCGTAGAAGAGTCCCGCGGGCGTCGAGGCGACGGCATCCACGCGCGCGTGCGTAATCGTGAGCGCGTAACCTTCGGGGTGGTGCGTACTGCCCGGCACAAGGTTGAGCGCGATGGCGAACGCGCCGGCCAGCCCGGCATCACCCGCCACAAGCGGCCAGGTGCGCCCGCAGGCGGTGCGCAGCGTCTCCTGCAGCAGGTGCGCGGCGCCCAGAATCGCGTGAACGGGCTGCGCCTCGAGAAGGATGACGCCGTGTGCGGGCAGGTGCAGTTCGCCCTCACCATAGGCTACGTGCTTGGGATTAGGCAGCAGCGCAATTTCGCGGGATGGGGGTTGCGCACTCATGCCGCGCTTCTCTCCATGATTCGTTGGCT
>CAYJNV010000445.1:0-2141 GCA_964370975.1 uncultured Caldilineaceae bacterium
CCCATAGACCATACCGGGGGTGCTGCCTTTTTCGTCGCACGCGCCGCGCGCATAGAAGCGGCCATCCTCAATCTTGCCGGTGAAGGGGTCCCACTGCCACTCGCTGGGGTCGCCAATGCCCACTGTGTCAATATGGCTGTCGTAGAGCAGGATCTTGTCGCCGCTGCCAATCTTGCCCAGCGTGTTGCCCATGCTGTCGAACCAGCACGCGGAGAAACCGAGTTTCTTCATTTCGGCCTGCACGCGCTCGCCTACGGGGCCGATTTGCGAATCCATGGAGGGGATGGCGCAGAGTTCGCGCAGAAAGGTGATGATGTTGTCGCGCTCGTTCTCCACGGCTGCGTGGATGGCGGCATGGTCGGCGGCGCTGGATGCCACATCGGTGTGGGACATGGGTGAGGTTCCTGGGTGGGTGGGTTGATGAGTTGACTGTAATTGGTAACTGGTTATTGGTAACTGGTGACTGGTAATGATGCGCGCCAGCGCGTACACTTATCAATTACCAGTTACCAATTACCAATGATTGTTCTGTGCGCCTAATCCACAATCGCCAATGTCGGTTCCGGCGCCATGACCATGACGCTGATGCGTGCCGCAATCACACGCGCGAGGATGCGCAGCGCCTGCGCTGCGGCGCTATCGGGCGCGGCGATGACAATCGGCTCGCCGCTGTCGCCTCCCTGGCGGATCCGTGGGTCCAATTCGATCGAGCCCAGGAAGTCAGTGCCGATGAGCCTGGCCGCCTTAAGGCCGCCGCCTGTGCCGAAGACATCACCCGCCATGTTCTCCACCACGCCTACAATCGGCACCTCAAGGCGCTGAAAGGCGGTGGCGCCGCGGTGCGCGTCGCTGATGCTGACGGCCTGGGGTGTCGTCACAATTACGCCGCCGGTGAGTGGTACGCTCTGCGCAAGGCTCAACTGCGCGTCGCCCGTGCCAGGGGGCAGGTCGACGATCATGTAGTCGAGTTCGCTCCAGCGCACATCGGTGAAGAGTTGCTGGATGGCCTTGTGCAGCATAGGGCCGCGCCAGACCACTGCCTCGCCTTCGGGCATGAGGAAGCCCATGCTGATGACCTCGACGCCATAGGCTACGAGGGGCACCATCTTGCCATTCTCAACACGCGGTTTGCCCGAGAGGCCAAACATCATGGGTATATTGGGGCCATAAATGTCGGCGTCGAGCACACCCACCTTGGCGCCGTCTAGCGCGAGGCTCACCGCCAGGTTGGTGCTGATGGTGCTCTTGCCCACACCTCCCTTGCCACTGGCAACGGCGATTATGTTCTTGACGGGTATATTCAGCTTGCCGATGATGCGGTGATCGGTGCGCACCTGGGCTGTGAAATCCACCTTGACGCTGCTCACGCCGGCAATGGCTGAGACGGCAGCCACGGCATCGCGCTCCATGACGGCGCGCAGCGGGCACGCCGGCGTGGTGAGCTCAATGGTGAAACCGACCGCGCCATCGGCGATGGTCAAATCCTTGATCATGTTGAGCGAGACGAGGTCGTTGTGCAGTTCAGGCTCCTGCACTGTGCTGAGCGCGCGCAGAACGGCTTCGGGTGTTACGGAAGTGGTTGTGGGCAAAGCCATTATTGATTTCCTCGAATCAGTACAAATATCGAATGTTGCGGGTGAGTGACGCAGCCGGCCATGCCACCGTACCTGACTGCTTGATTTGTTCGGATACAAAATTAAATATTAATCGCGTGCAGCCCATGCATGCCGAGCGTGAAATCGGGTTCGCCGCCGCGGTGCAGTTCATGCTCTATCATTGATCAAGCCGCCACCTTCACGTCCTTCACCACCATCTTCGCCACGCTGCGCCCCATCTCCACGGCGTAGTTTGTGCCGCGATCCCAGGGATAGACCTGGCTCATGGAGGCGAAGTAAAGGCCGGGCAGCGGCGTGCGCACGTCAGGAATCCGGGCAGCGTAGCCCACCGGGGGCACAGGCTGGGCGTAGCGCGCACTGTGCTTCCAGGCGCCGGTTACCCAGGAGCGGTCAAACGACGGGTTCAAGCGCTTGAGCGAAGGCGCAAACTCGTCGAGCAGCGCCTGGGTGTCCATGGCGAAATAGGGGTGATCGGCGGGCAGATAGTCGCCCAGGTAGAGCAGGTGGTCGCCGCCATAGTGGGCG
>CAYJNV010000446.1:0-2125 GCA_964370975.1 uncultured Caldilineaceae bacterium
CCTTCTGCCGCTTGCCCCAGTCCCAGCGCGCGAACAAGGTGCGCCAATTCGTCCGCGCCGGCGAAACAAACGCAACATCTTGACGCAAAGCTGCGAAGCCGCAAAGAGAACGCAAAGAACTGCAGGCATCCTCATCTTTCATTTGTTTTTCTCTGCGCTTCCTTTGCGCCTTTGCGTCTTTGCGTCGTATTTTTCTCCTTAAACGGAAAGCAGGATGACGTGTCCGAGTCCGTGTCGTATCATATGACGCCCGACGAATTCCGCGCGCGCGGCCACGAGATGATCGAGTGGCTTGCGGCCTATCAGGAGCAGGTGGAGCAATTCCCCGTGCGCAGCCGCGTCCAACCCGGTCAAATCCGTGCTGCGCTGCCCACAGCCGCGCCACAGCGTGGTGAACCCTTCGACGCGATGATGGCCGACGTCGACGCAATCATCATGCCGGGCATCACGCACTGGCAGTCGCCCAACTTCTATGCCTACTTCCCCGCCAATGTCTCCGGCCCGGCGATCCTGGGCGAAATGCTCGCCGCCGGGCTGGGCGTCAACGGCATGCTCTGGATTACCAGTCCGGCCGCCACTGAACTGGAGACGCACGTGCTCGACTGGCTTGTGGCCATGCTGGACCTGCCGCAGCGCTTCCTCTCGAGCAGCACGGGCGGCGGCGTAATCCAGGATTCTGCCTCGAGCGCGACGCTCTGCGCGCTGATCGCGGCCCGCGAACGCGTGACCGCCTTTGCGGCACGTGCCGGTGGCGTCCCCGGTGGCCTCGTGGCCTATGCGTCAACGCAGGCGCACTCCTCGGCCGAAAAGGCCATGATGATTGCCGGCATGGGCAGCGAAAATTTGCGACTCATCGATGTGGACGAGCACTTTGCCATGCGCCCCGACGCCCTTGCCGCGCAAATTGCCGCCGACCGCGCCGCCGGCCTTACCCCCTTCTTCGTCATGGCAACCGTCGGCACGACCTCCTCCGAAGCGATGGATCCGCTGCCCGCCATTGGTGCAATCGCCGAGGCGGAGGGGCTCTGGTTCCATGTTGACGGGGCCATGGCGGGCACGGCCGCCCTCTGCCCGGAGTTCCGCCACCTCCAGGCGGGCATCGAGCGGGCCGACTCCTACTGCTTCAACCCCCACAAGTGGATGTTCACCAACTTCGACTGCGACTGCTTCTTCGTGGCCGACCGCAGCGCGCTCATCGGCGCACTCAGCGTGCTGCCCGAGTATCTGCGCAACCAGGCCTCCGGCGCCGGCCAGGTAATCGACTACCGTGACTGGCAGGTGCCCCTGGGTCGCCGCTTCCGCGCACTCAAGCTCTGGTTTGTCATTCGCCACTATGGCATTGAGGGCTTGCAGCACCACGTGCGCCAGCATGTGGCGCTGGCGCAGGAGTTCGCCGCCTGGGTGGAGGCTGACCCTGACTTTGAGGTCGTCGCCCCCGTGCCCCTCAACCTCGTCTGCTTCCGCCACCGTGGCGATGATGCCTTCAACGAACGGCTCATGGCATCCGTGAATGATTCGGGCGCGATCTACCTGACACACACCAGGCTCGCTGGCCGCTACACCCTTCGTATGGTCATTGGGCAGACGAACACCGAACGCCGCCACGTCGAGGGCGCGTGGCAGGCTGTGCGCGAGCATGCGCGCGCCCTCGCACAGCCAGCGTAGCCCCACGCGGGTGGTTCGCCCCTTAGCGAGTGGCGGCCCCTGACTTCAACTGAAGCCTGGGGAACTTGAGAGGAATCTATGATGGACTCAGTCGATCGCGAGATTCTTTGGCGGCAGTTCGGAGCCGCAATCGACATGTTCGGCGACACGCTGCGCGATTGCCCGGATGACTTGTGGGACAAGAAACTGTGGGGAGACCAGCCGGACCAATGGGTGGCGGCCGATTTCTCGACATTCGGGTATGTGGGTTATCACACGCTTTTCTGGCTGGACCTGTACCTGACCGGGGAGGCAGAGGAGCACTTTGCCCCACCAGCGCCTTTTTCCATCGCAGAGATGAACCCCGGCGAAGTGCTGCCGCGAATCTACACCCGAGATGAATTGCTCACCTACCTTGCCTATTGTCGCCAGAAGTGCCAGGAGTTGCTTGGCGCACTCTCGGATGAGCAGGCGTACCGGC
>CAYJNV010000447.1:0-2080 GCA_964370975.1 uncultured Caldilineaceae bacterium
GGCAACAACAAGGATTGCACTTTTTGTTGTTGCCTTTCTTTGCGTACCTTTGCGCCTTTGCGGCTTTGCGTCGGGTTTGCTGTTTTTTGCGTCGAAGTTCTAGGTTAGGTGGCTGAGGATAATGGAGGTCCAATCGGTGAGGCTCTGCAGGCGCGCAGCGCAGGCGGCGCGGCCGGCGCCAAACAGCAGCCCTAGTGCGGGATTGCGTGTGTGGCGCGAGTGGCTGCAATCCTCCACGTTGCCGTGGTCACTGCCGACGAGGACAAGGGTGTTCTCAAGGTCGACCGCGTCGAGTAAGCCCTCGAGCACGCCGTCAATGGTAATGAAATTGTCCACGGCGCCGGCCAGATCGCAGTGGTGACCGAGAGAATCGCTTTGCCAGTGTTCGCAATAGGTGAAGGCGAACTCGGCGGCGATCTGCGCGAGTTGGCGGCCCGCCGCCTGCGGCGTGTAGAGCGGCGCATCGACGTAGCCGAGTTCGCTGCGCCAGCCTGCGCTCGTGAAATCGGCGGAGAGGGCGCGCCCTGCCGCCAGATCGTCATAGGTGGGCAAGCGCAACCCCGCCTGCTGCGCGGCGTAGGGATTCACGCTAAGGAGCCGCTTGCCGCGCGCCACTGCCGCAAAAAAGCGCTCCGGGTAGGCGTTGCAGTAGGTCGTGCGCAGCCCCAAATCATGCAGGCGTACAAAGAGGTTGCCCTCATCCACGACGGCGCGCACGCGCGTGTCGGGGCGGGGGCCGTAGTGTTCACCCAGCCGCTGCGGCGCATTGATGCCGGTGATGATGGCCGCTTGTCCCGTTGCGCTTTGTGGGCGGCCGGCAACGCCCAGGCAGGCGTCCACCGGCGCCAATTCGGCCAGTGCCGTGGAGAGCCGTCCTGTGGCAGCGACGGGCGCGTGGCCGTCGAGCAGGCGTGCCAATGTGGGGTAGACGCGCGCCGCCAGCGGGTTCACCGCGGCGTCATCAGCGCCAAGGCCCACGCCGTCGAGAAAGAGAAAGATGACGCGGCGCAAGGCTAGGCGCCGTCCTGCGGCGATTGGGGCGGCAACGGGGGCGGCAGTGGCGGTGCGATCCCCTTGCGCTGGACGAATTCGTTGACGGCGGCCACGAGGCGCGCCTCGAGCACCTCCAGCCCGGTATCCAGATGCATAAATTCGAGGTTGAGCTTCTGCGCCGCCGCGCGCGCGCGTGCGCTCTGATCGCTCTCTTCTGCCTGCTGGAGGTAGAGCACGTGCGTGTAGTTGGTGAAGTAGAGGTCGCGCAGCTCGGGGTGGCGATCCAGCCCCAGCCCCTTCCAGACGAGGCCGTCGAAGTGGCGCGCCAGAAAGTCGGTCAGGTAAAAGGTGCCGAGGTGCTCGTCGTTATGGCGGGTGAAGTCCTCACCGCCGTAGAACTCGTAGCAGTGAGGGCCGGGGATGCGCACGACGTGGTCATAGCGAGCGAGCAGCGCATCGAGCGCGCCGCCTGTGCCGCAATCGGCGTAGCCCACCAGAATCAGGTCAAAGCGCGTGGCCCACGCGTCAAGCTGTTTCGCCACGGCGGGCGCGATGCGTTGGGGCAGATTGTGCAACTGCGCGGGTATGGCGGTGAGTTCGAAGTCCCACCCTTGGCGCCTGGCCACGGCAATCATTTCGCGCACAATGGCCCCGCAGGCAATGATGCCTATTTTCACGCGCAACTCCATAGAGGTAACTCAATTTGACGCAAGGTCGCCAGGGCGCCAGGAAACGCAAGAAAGGGCGCAAGCAACTGTAAACATGGCTGATGCCGTCATGCAAGAAACGGCCAACGCAGAACTATGCGAAGCCTGGAAGGGGCGCAAGCGTCTTTTGCAGTTCCTTGCACCCTTCCTTCCGTTCCCTGGCGCCCTGGCCACCTTGCGTCAAATTGCGTGCCTACCTGAATCTCAGGCTTCGGTGTGGGTGCGCCGGGCGGCGCGGCGTGTGGCGGCGCGTTCGGCGCGGCTATCAGCGCTCTCAATGCTCTCCGACTCGGCGGCGGGTGGCCCGGCGACCGGCTGGTCCTTGGCGGCCGTCAGCGCCTGCGCCATCGCGGCGATGTGCGCAGGTGTGCTGCCGCAGC
>CAYJNV010000448.1:0-2078 GCA_964370975.1 uncultured Caldilineaceae bacterium
GCTGGCGACCGTCATGGACCCGGCGGTGGTAACGGTAGCCGCGCTGGCCATGCGGGTGTAGAACAAGGTGGGCGAGGTTGTGATGGCGATTCTGGCGACATTGAGCGAGCCACGCAGGCACACGGGCACGGAGGGAACTGCGGCAGGCGCCGAGATCTCGCGCAAGGTGGGCTTGTGAAGACGGCGTCGGGGTCATCCGTCATCCGGGACAGACAGAGTCGCGTGCGCGTGGTAATGCTGCTCATCATCCTGGCTGCGTTTGCGTTGCGCGCTTTTCGCTTGGGTGCGCAGAGCCTTTGGTATGATGAAGGCGTGACGGCGTGGCTGGCGCATCTGCCGCCGGCGCAGCAGGCCACGTGGACGGCCAACGACATTCAGCCGCCGCTTTACTATGCTGTGGTGTCGGGCTGGGTGCAACTGGCCGGCTGGGGAGAGTGGAGTCTGCGCTTTCCATCACTCTTCTTTGGCGTGCTCAGCGTGCCGCTGTTCTATAGGGTGGCGCGTGCGTGGCCACCCAAACGCCTGCGCGCGCCGCTGCTGGCAGCGACGCTGGCGGCAGTGCACCCGCTGCTGATCTACTACGCCCAGGAGGCGCGCATGTACGCGCTGCTCATGGCGTTGAGCCTGGCGGCGGCGGTTGTGCTCATGCCCGCCTTCTTTGGAGGCATGGCGTGGCGACGGTGGGCTGCGTATGGTGTGCTGGGCGCGCTCGCACTCTATACACACTACTTCGCACTCTTCCTGATTGCGGCGTTGGGCGTGGCGTGGCTGTGGCAGCATGGCGGGCGGCGCCAGGGGCAGGGTCAGTTTGCCGCTGCGCACGGACTGATGGCGTTGCTCTACGCGCCGTGGGCGGTGGTGGTGTTGCGCCGCTGGGCCGAGGACGCCTCCTATTGGCAGGGGGCCTTCAAGCTGGGCGAGGCGCTGCGCAGTGTGACGGTGCGCTTTGTCGGTGGCGAGACGCTGGCCGAGGCACAGGCAGCCGTGTGGGCCGTATTGATTTTGGCGCCCACGCTGGTGGGTTGGATTGTCGTTGCCGTGCGCGTTCCCGAGCGGCGCGCGGCGCTGCGCTTTGCTGCGCTATGGCTGGCGATTCCTGTGGCGGCGGCGCTGGCTTTGGCGGCGGCCGCGCCCAAGTTCAACCCACGCTATGTGCTGCTAGGGCTGCCGGGGCTGCTGCTGATTTGGGCTTTCCTGCTGGATGATTTGGCGGCGCGCACCGGTTCGGGCTGGCGCCTGGCTACGCTGGGGGCAGCGGTGCTGCTGCTCGTGCCATTCACATGGGCAACGGGCAACTGGTACTTCAACCCCAACTTCGCAAAAGCGCAGTGGCGCGAACTGGCTGCGTTTCTGCGCCCGCGCATTGACCCCACCGAGGGGGTCATCCTGGTGAGCGGCCACGCCTGGCCCGTGTGGGATTACTACGCGCCCGACATGCCGCCGCTGCGCCTGCCTGCACTTGACGTGCTCGATGTCAATCAGGTGCTTAACTTTAATACCACGGCGGAGCCGCTGCAGACACAGACGGCGCTCCTGCCAGGCGCGTGGCTGATTGGCTGGCAGGATGAGGTGGTGGACCCCAACGGCGTGGTGGCAGCGCAACTGGAATTGGCAGGCCGCGAGAAGGGCTCAAGCGCGCGCTTTCATCAACTTTCGCTGCGTCGCTTTTCGCGCCTTGCGCCCGATAAGTTCGCCGCTGCGCCGCCCATCTCTGTGCCCGTGGGTGCAAGATTTGGCGAGGCCGTGCGGCTCGAGGGTTATCACCCGCTGGACAATGGCGACCTGCTGATCTTCTGGTCGTTGCTGTCTGGCGCAACGGAGGGGGCGGACTACCACTTCGCGCTGGAGGTGACGGACGCCAGAGGCGCACCTGTTGCACATCCGCCCGACAGGCGGCTGGCAGGGTACAATGACCCCACGTTCCGCTGGGAAAACGGTGCAGTCGTGATGGGGCGCGTTGCCGCCGGAGAATGGCTGGGGGCCGAGCCACAACTGGGCAATTACACGCTGCGGCTGGGGGTCTATGATGCTATGGCCCCGGCATTTGTGCGCTTGCCGGTTGGCGTGGGTGCCACGCT
>CAYJNV010000449.1:0-2061 GCA_964370975.1 uncultured Caldilineaceae bacterium
CTTAAGCACATAGTGCAAAACCTACGCACCAAAGTCGCTGCCCGAGAGCGGGCGCAGAGGCTCGCCGCTGCGCGCGTAGGCGGTCTGCACTGTGGGCACCAGGCTGTCGACGCCGAAGGTTGTGCGGCATACAGTGTCGGCCAGATCAATCAGCATGGGAAAGCCCTTGTGCTCCTGCAGCATGGCGTCCGCAATGACTACATGCGCCGCCATGTGTGCGTTTTCCGCCGGGGCGAAGAAGATGTAAGGAGGCGCGCCCTCCCACACACGGTAGACGCCCACAACAATCCGCGGCGCCACTTCACTGTGAAAGCATTCCATGGCCGGGCGCACGCCGTTTTCGTCGCGATAGTGACCCCTGTCGATCAGGTTGCGAATGTCGGGCTGGAGCGTGTGCACCAGCGCATATTCGCGTGGACGCAACGCGTTGCCAATCATCAACAAGTGGCGCTTCTGCGTGCGGTGGGGCACAAACACATAGCGGCCATGTTCCACATACCACTCCACAAGTTCAAGGCTCTGGCGCAGGTTGCCAAGCGTTGAGGCCCACAGACCCGAGATCAGTTCAAAGGGGAGCACGCTGCCATGGCCCATTCGCCACGTGGCGGTGGAATTGTCGCGCAGCAGCGCGCGCTCGGCATAGGCCATGATACCGCGCCGGGCCAGGTTGCTCAACTGGTCGCGACCGTCGCTGTTGCGCCGCCGCCGCTCCAGCATGCCCAGCACCTCGTCGACCGGATTGCCGGCGCGGCTGCGCAGGTCGCGCCGGAAGAGGCGATGCGCCCACGCGCCCTGTCGCCCATTGTAGGTCACCAGGCAGACGCCTATCTGCGTTATCGTCAGCGGCAACGTCTCGTGCACCACGCTGATGCCGTCGCAAGCCTCCACGCCGCCGTTGAAGAGCAGCCCGCTGTGCACCTTCTGAAGGTGCGCCTGGTCCGCCTCGTAGACGCCGGCGCAGTCGGGTGCGCCCGGTACGTGCGCAATCTGCGGAAAGACGTGGGCGCGGATGTGGCGGCTGTATTCGTCTTCGCGCGCCAGCGCGTCGGCCACTTCCTGCTCAAGGCGACCGTAGGCGGCGATCAAGTCCTCGCCCGGCCGCCACGTGGCAAGATCCACGGTCTGGGCGAATGACTCGCCAAACGACTCGTCGAACTCAGGCAGAGACGGCGCTTCGGCGGGCGCGTGCACATGCAGGTCGTCGTAGCCTTCGGCGCCGTTATCTTCCAGATAGAGATCAGCGTAGTCATTCATGGCGGCGAAGTCTTGGTCCTGGCCAGGTCTCATTGGCGTGCAGCGTTCAGCGACCGTGGCTTGATTCGGCGGCATGGGTGCGCACAAGCGCGCGCAGCCCGTCCAGCCACGAATCGCCGGATTGGAGTGTCTGCAACAGTTCGGCGGCGTAGCGCTGCGCAGGCGTGGGCGGCAGGCCATAGTCGCGCGTCAGTGCGCGTTCAGCGCAGCCGCGGCGTTCTTCAAGCGTGTTGCCCTGGGCAATCGCCAGCACCTCTTCGGGCGGCGCCAGCAGTGCCAGCGCCACACGGTCGGCGCGGTGCTCAATCTGCCACACAGTGAGCGCATCGCTGCCGGCCACGCTGCGTTGCATCAGACTTACGTGCGGGCGCGTCGAGTGGCCTTGAAAGAGTGATGCCAACCGCTCACCCGCTGTGGCGCTGCGCCTGCCGTCAAGCACATCGACGAAATCATCCCCCAGCAGCGCCAGCGCGCGGCGGCGAGGCAGAATATAGTCCACCAGAAAATGGGCAATCTCGTGGGCGAGGCTGAAACGTTGCTCGTCGAGGCTGTCCGCCGCATCCACAAAGATGATGCCGTTGCCGCGGTGCGCAATCAGGCAGCCGTGCAGTGGGCGGGATGGTACGGCCAGGAGCAGATCGCGCCGTCGCGCGCGCAGCCATGCACGGGCGGCGTCAGTGTGAAGGCCGGGCAGGCGCACAAGGGTTACGGGCAGGGCCATGCCGAGCGCCCCCTCCAGCGTACGCGGGAAAGGCTCTTCGCCCCCCGCTGCAATCCAGAAGTCGCGCACCAGGTCGCTGCATTCGG
>CAYJNV010000450.1:0-1986 GCA_964370975.1 uncultured Caldilineaceae bacterium
GACTATGCGCAATTGCACGGTGATGAGCCTGTCGACGACATCCCAGCCATCGACGGACGCGCCTACAAGGCGATTCGCCCCAACACCCTCACGCGCGCCCTCAGCGATGCCGCGCTCTTCAGCGCCGGCGTACGCCATCGAGGCCCCCACTTGCTCATCGACGCCTACGACCCCGCTGCCTATGGCGGTACGGGGCGGCGCGGCGACTGGGCGCTTGCCGCACGCGTCGCCGCCGAGACGCGCCGCCTTCTCCTCGCCGGCGGCCTCACGCCCGACAACGTCGCCGCCGCTGTGCGCGAAGTACGCCCCTGGGGCGTGGACGTGAGCAGCGGCGTCGAAAGCAGCCCCGGCCGCAAGGATCACGACGCCATCCGGCGCTTCATCGCCAACGCGCGCGCGGCATGACATGCAGTTTCATCGCAAGGGCGTGAGGTGCGCCAGGACGCAAGGAACGACAACAGCAGGTAAAGCACCTGCGTGCGCCCGAGTGAGCACCCATGTAAGTCTTCTGGGGTTGGACTGGTGCATGCCCTGGCTTTTCCTTGCGTCCTCGCGCACCTTGCGCCCTTGCGTTGAAAATGCGGCTTTCACCTCGGCATCGGTTTAGGTACGCAGTGCCGGCGGAGTCTGGATTACCGGACTCGTGCGGCACATGCGCTGGCGGCAGGTGCGCGGTATTGGTTCGATTCAAATGAGACCAGGAGAGATATCATGTTGCGCAAGGTTCTGCTTGCTTGTGGCATCATCTCATCACTGCTCTACGTTGCTGCCGATCTTCTGGCAACGCAACAGTATGCGGGATATAGCTATGCCGCACAGGGTGTCAGCGAGTTGATGGCGATTGAGGCGCCCACCCGTCCGCTGATTGTGGCTCTCTTCATCCCGTACAATCTGCTGGTGGCTGCCTTTGGTGTGGGCGTATGGCTCTCTGCAGGGGCCAAACGCAGCCTGCGTACAGCCGCCGTGCTGTTGGTTGTCTATGGGCTTCTGGGCTTCGTGGGGTTGCTTGCCGCACCCATGCACACACGTGGCGCGACGGCAGCCATAACGCAAACCGACACCTTGCACATCATTGTTACGGGACTGCTTGTGCTGCTCATGCTGCTTTTCATTGGCTTTGGGGCGGCAGGGCTGAATCGAGGGTTCCGCATCTACTCGCTCCTGACGGTGCTGCTGATGATGGTGGGGGGTGCAGTGGCCGCAATGGGTGGCGTAGATCTGGCGGCAGGCCGGCCTACGCCCTGGCTGGGCATCGAGGAGCGCATTAACATCTATGCGGCGCTGTTGTGGATCGCGGTCTTTGCAGGGGCGCTGTGGCGGGTCTATCTGCCGGCAGCGCCACAGCGGCCGCTGCAGCCGCCGCTTCTGCAAGGCCACGCCTGAACCTGGCGCCGCAAGTGCACCCCGCGGTTTGGGAATGAACGTTTGACGAAAGTGCGACACGAGGAGGCAAGAGTGATCGGTAGCGGTAAAGTCGTCGGGATTATTCTGATTGTATTGGGCTTGATTCTGCTGGTTGTGGGCGGAGTATGGCTCTTCAGCGAGAGCATTACAGCGGGCGGGCGCGTGCTGGGGCTGCTGTTGGGGCTGCTTGTGCTTGCCCCCATCATTGGCGTTGGCGCCTATTTGCTGCGCCAGGGCAGCGTCGAGCAGACACAGTTCGCCACCGTGCAGCAGGAGAAGAAGCTGCTCAACATGATCCTTACGCAGGGGCAGGTGACCATCCCCGAAATGGTGGTCGAGCTCAATCAGCCTCAGGATTCCGTGGAGGAGATGATCCGCAGCGTGGTGGGCAAGCAGCTCTTCAGCGGCGCGATTGACTGGAAGCGCGGTATCCTCTACAGCGTCGAGAGTCAGAAGCTGGTTGGCGAACAGAAGTGCCCCAATTGCGGCGGCGACCTGCGCTTCGCGGGCAAGGGGCTTATCGTTTGCCCCTACTGCGGCAGCGAGGTCTTTCTGACCAAGCGCGCCGCCGCCAGCACAAGC
>CAYJNV010000451.1:0-1937 GCA_964370975.1 uncultured Caldilineaceae bacterium
TGCGCAGGAGACGCGGGGCAGCGCCCATCGCTGCGCAGGAGACGCGGGGCAGCGCCCATCGCTGCGCAGGAGACGCGGGGCAGCGCTATGGACGGCCGCGTCCCATCCCGATTCTCATCAGGATTTGATGCTGGCTTATAGCACGGCTCACAATCAACTGCTATGATAGTCCAGTAGTTGGGCCTGGGTCGCTGTGCGATTCGCCCGTTCACCCTCCCTGAAGTGCTCCGCAGCGGGGTGCTTGCAATACGCACCAGCAAGGATATGCAGATGGCTCATTTGAACGGCTCATACAGACTTGATGCAACGCAGACCGCACTCTCCGGCATTCTCCCTTCCGATCTCTCGGGCAAGGTGGTGATCGTCACGGGCGCAACTGATGGCATCGGCAAGGTAACGGCGCTCGAATTGGCGCGCCGCGGCGCGACGGTGGTCGGGGTGGGGCGCAATCCTGAGAAGTGCGCCGCAGTAGAAAAGGAGTTGCGCGCGCTCTCTGTGAACCCTGCGGTTGAGTTCATTGTGGGCGACCTCTCGTCACAGCAGGATGTTCACGCCGTAGCCGACACATTCTTGCGCAATCACCGCCGCCTGGATGTGCTGGTGAACAACGCGGGCGGCGTTTTCTACAGCCGGCAGGAGAGCGTGGACGGCATCGAGATAACATGGGCACTCAATCACCTGGCATACTTTTTGCTGACGAACCGGCTGCTGGACCTGCTAAAGGCCAGTGCGCCCAGCCGTGTGGTCAGCGTCTCGTCCGGTGCGCACAGCTTTGGCAAAATCAACTTCGATGACCTCGAGTTCAAGAACCGCTCTGTGGGCTGGCGTGCATATGGGCAATCCAAGCTGGCAAATATCCTTTTCGCCAAGGAACTAGCGCGTCGCCTGGAGGGCACGGGGGTCACCTCGAATGTGCTGCACCCCGGTCTTGTGGCGTCGCGCTTTGGCCGATCGGGCAATGGCGTCATCACAACGATGATGGGCTGGTTCCAGGGCGTGGCCGCGATAACACCCGAGCAGGGCGCGCAAACGTCGCTCTTCCTGGCAGCCTCACCCGAGGTGGAAGGGGTGACGGGGCTTTACTTTGACAAGTGCAAGCCGGTTACGCCCTCAGCCGCGGCGCAGGATATGGACGTTGCGCGCCGCCTGTGGGCGGTGAGTGAGGAGATGGTGGGGATGGCCGTTACGGCGTAGAGAACGGCATTGTCAACCAAAAAGAGGCCCCCGACGCTTTGAGAACGTCGGGGGCGTCTCTCGTTTATGCACTGGGCGGCTCCTGGAGGACGTAGCCGTTGCCGTCAGGATCGGCAAAGGTGGCAGAGCGTCCCCACTCAGCTGCCTGGATGGGGGAGAGATTGAGGCCGCGTCCCAGCAGGTCGGCATAGGTTGCGTCGAGGTCATCGACGCTCAGCACACTCCCCGTAACCCCGCCTGGGCGCATGTTCTCAAACCAAGTGACGAGAGTGAAGGAAGTCGGCGCGCCTGCGGGTCGCACCTCGATCCAGCGGGTGCCGTCGTGGTCAGCCGCGGGACGGCGCGGACGTACCCGGCGCGGGGACCCGGGAGTCGGTGTGGATCAGAACAGCGACGCCGTCATGAGGTAAGGGTGCGGGCGGCGGGTCGCGGTTTCTACTCGGCCGATTGGGCCATGCTGACGACAGGCGCGCCCCGCTTGGCGTCAGCCCGGCGGGGCCGCCTTTCCCTCGACCGCCGCTGCGATGCGGGCCAGCCGGGCGCGGGACTGCTTGGTGAGAACGCGCTGCGTCCCGAGCGCGTCGAGCGCTCGCTCCCACCGCGCGCCGCCTCGGTTGGCCACGCGCAAGGTCAACTCGGTGCCGCCGGCGGCCGGCAGGAACGCCCAAGCCCAGGTGAACACCTCAGCCCCGAGTTTCCGCCCGGCGATCGTGACCGTCGGACGGGCCTCGTAGACGATCCGC
>CAYJNV010000452.1:0-1913 GCA_964370975.1 uncultured Caldilineaceae bacterium
CTGGAGAGGGGCCGGGGGTGAGGTTGCAGCTGGCGCTGACGATGCCATGCCGCATTATTCAGGCAATCTACATCAACCCTCGGCGACCCCAACGTGCCGAGTCGCCAATACCAAAACGATTTATCAACATTCATGACGCGCAGCAACTGGACGGTTCACCCGAACGCACTCAGCCTGCGCCGAGTATCTGCATCATCGTCGGCGCGTCGATGTTGCCGCCGCTCAGAATCACGCCGATGCGGCTGCCGGGTGCAGGCCGCCACGCGCCGCTGCGCAGCGCCGCCAGCCCCAGCGCGCCGGAAGGCTCCACAACGAGCTTGAGGCGATAGTAGGCAAAGCGCACAGCCTCCATGATGGCCGCTTCGCTTACTTCCGCAAAGTCATCCACATGGCGCAGCACAAGTGGGAAGGTGAGGCGCCCCAGTGAGGCCGTGCGCGTGCCGTCGGCAATCGTGGGCGGGTTCCTGACCGTATGCAGCGTGCCGGTGCGGAAGGAGAGTGCGGCGTCATTGGCCACGACCGGCTCTACGCCCACGACCGCACAACTGGGTGCAGCGCCGTGCCCTGCAATCGCGCTGCCGCTGAGTAGCCCGCCGCCGCCGCAAGGCACAAGCAGCGCGTCGAGTGCGCCCACTTCCTGAATGAGTTCCAGTGCGGCCGTGCCCGCGCCTGCGATTACATGCGGGTGGTCGTAGGGCGGAATGATTGTGTATCCATGCTGGGCAGCCAGTTCACGCGCCAACTGCTCGCGGTTGCCTTCTACCGGGTCATACTCGACGACCGTCGCTCCATAACCCAGCGTGGCCGCCTTCTTGGTGGCCGGCGCGTTGTTGGGCATCACAATCGTCGCCTTGATGCCGAGCAAATGCGCCGCCAGCGCGACCGCCTGGGCGTGGTTGCCCGATGAAAACGTGATCACGCCGGCTGCCTGCTCGGCCGGCGCGAGGCGCGAAAGCGCGTTCCACGCGCCGCGGAATTTGAATGCGCCAATCCGCTGCAGGCTCTCGCACTTGAGGAAAACATGCGCGCCCACGTCATCATCCAACGTGCGCGAAGTGACAACCGGCGTAACGTGGGCTACATCGCGCAATTGATTCTGCGCGTCCAGCACATCGGCATAGGTCACGATAGGGTCGACACCTGCATCATCGGCGGGTGCGGCTGAGGAGGCGTGCACAGGGCTGACTTCGACGGTCATTTGAGCCTCGGCTGGCAATGGTTAACGTTGAACAACATCGGTGAGGTGCGCGGCGCATAGGGTGCACCGTGTACGCTGGATTGTGGCCCAGCGTTGCTGTCGCGTCAAACCAGGCGCGGCGCCGTTCCTGGTCAAGCCACCGTGAATGTGCAGAGTCCCCGCCCGATACGCCCACCGCTCGGCGTGACGTGACGGCGAGGGTGCGCTGCTTTTATGCGCACGCCGACTTATGCGTGGCCTTGGCTTTTTCTCGAGAAACCCTCTTGACAGCGCAAGCGCGCAAGTGTATATTGGCAGTGTGAGAGGCAGTAAGTTCTGTGTTGGTGGGAGCACGGCCGCCCAGACTTATGTGTTCGGGCGGTTTTTGTTTGGCGCTTCGTCGCACAGGCTGCTTGGCAATCAGTCGCACTTTCCAGCAGGACAAGGAGAATAGGCAGCATGAGTAACCGCGAAACCGGCACCGTCAAGTGGTTCAACGATGCCAAGGGCTTCGGCTTCATCGCGCGCGACAGCGGCGGTGACGACGTGTTCGTCCACTATTCGGCAGTCACCGGGGCGGGCTTCAAGAGCCTCGCTGAGGGGCAGCGTGTTGAGTTTTCGGTCGAGCAAGGGCCAAAGGGGCTCGCCGCCACCGACGTCAGAAAGATCGAGAGTGATTGAGAGACTCCATGAGTGATGGCGCCCAGAGCGAAGGCTCGCTGGACAAGGTTGTGGC
>CAYJNV010000453.1:0-1893 GCA_964370975.1 uncultured Caldilineaceae bacterium
AAGGCGGGTGTGGCCTACCGCTACGCACGTCGAATTCTTTTCATCCTGCGTTGTGCCAAAGAGGCATGACTGTCTGTCTACAGGTTATTGAGTGCAAGGAGACGAGCCATGGAACCCATCCGCCGGAGCGGCGTACTGCTCCACCTTACCTCGCTGCCGGGCCGCTACGGCGTCGGCTCCATGGACCAGGCCGCCTACGACTGGGTGGACTTTCTGGCGCGCACCAAGCAAACGCTCTGGCAGGTGCTGCCCCTGGGCCCCACCGGCTATGGTGACAGCCCTTATCAATCCTTCAGCACCTTTGCGGGCAACCCCTATTTGATCAGCCTCGACGCCATGACCAATGAGGGGCTACTCGACCGCGCCATTCTCGACGACGCGCCAGACTTCCCGCGCGAGCGCGTGGATTACGGCGCGCTCTACACCTGGAAACTGCCGCTGCTGCGCGCCGCCGCGGCCGCCTTTGCCAAGCACGGTGCGGACGATCTCAAGGCCGAGTTTGCCTCCTTCTGCGCCGCCAACGTCGAATGGCTGGACGACTACGCGCTTTTCATGGCCCTCAAGGATGCACACGACGGCCGCCCCTGGATTGAGTGGGAGATGGCTCTGCGCAGCCGCACACGCGCTGCGCTCGACGCGGCGCGCACCATGCACGCAGAAGCCATCCACGCCCACAACTTCATGCAGTGGATCTTCTTCCGCCAGTGGGAGGCGCTCAAGGCGTACGCCAACGAGCGGGAGATTCTCATCGTGGGGGACATCCCCATCTTCGTGGCCATGGACAGCGCCGACGCCTGGACCAGCCCCGACCAGTTCTTCCTCGACGATGCCTATCAGCCCACGGTGGTGGCCGGCGTACCGCCCGATTACTTCAGCACCACGGGACAGCTCTGGGGCAACCCCCTCTATCGCTGGGATGTGATGCAGGCGGATAACTACGCCTGGTGGATACGCCGCCTGCGCGGCGCGCTGCGCCTCTATGACCTGGTGCGCGTCGACCATTTCCGCGGCTTTGCCGGCTACTGGGAAGTGCCCGCCACCGAAAAGACCGCCGAGAATGGCGTCTGGCGCAAGGGACCCGGCAGTGACTTCTTCGACCAGGTGCGTGAACAACTGGGCGGCGATTTGCCCATTATTGCCGAGGACCTGGGCGAGATTACGCCCGACGTCATCGAAATGCGCAACGGCTTCGAGTTGCCGGGCATGAAGGTGCTCCAATTTGCCTTCAGCACCGACGCCAGCGACAAGTTCCTGCCCCACAACTACGAGCGCAACTTCGTCGTCTATACGGGCACGCACGATAATGACACCACAATGGGTTGGTACCACGGCAGCGCCACCGATCACGAGCGCGACCACTTTCGCCGCTACATGCGCACGGATGGCCGCGACGCAGCGTGGACGCTCATCGAGGCCGCCTTCCGCAGCACCGCCATGTTCGCCGTCGCGCCCCTGCAAGATCTGTTGAGCCTGGGCACGGACGCGCGCATGAACCTGCCCGGGCGCGCCGACGGCAACTGGATGTGGCGCTTGACCCCCGAGCAAGTGACCGGACACCTCGAGTATCGCCTCAAGGAGACGACGCAACTCTATGGGCGCGACCCATCCACCTATGCGGGCAAGGCGGCCGAGGCGGGTGGCCAGGAGGGGCAAACGAGCAAGGGCGCCGGCGCTGCCGACGGCATAGCCGCGCACAATGGCGACTGACGCCACCCCCGCCCTCCTGCTTGACGCAGTGGATGCGGTCGAGATACAAGCGCTGCACGCGCAGTGGGGTCGTTTTCCTTTTGAACAGGTGACGCTTGAGGTCGCGGACCCCTTCCTGACTGGCGAGCACCAGTTGCTCACCAGTCGCGGGCGGCGCGCCGAGGTCTGCTACGTGATGCAGCGCGG
>CAYJNV010000454.1:0-1893 GCA_964370975.1 uncultured Caldilineaceae bacterium
CGTGCACACCGGCCAGCGTCTGCATGACAAAGTTGTAGATGCCGCTGGCAAAGACCTTGGCATCCTTGCGCCCCTGCCGCCACCCCGCCACCACGTCCAGGTCATTGGGCTCCATGGCGTTCACCAGCGCGGGCACGTCGAGCAGCGGGTCGGACTCCATGTCGGCTGGTATGAGGATGACGATGTCGCCGCGGCTGGCGTCAAACATGCGCTGGAGGGCGGCGGTCATCCCCTGGCTGCGGCGGTTGGTGAAGACGCGCAGGGTGGGATGCTGCGTGCCCAGCGTGGCGAGAAGCGCACCCGTGCGGTCGCTGCTGCCGTCATCGACCACCAGCACCTCGCCGCTGCGCCCCAGCGCGGCGATCGCAGCAAAGCTGCGCTCCACCACCTGCGCAATCGTGCCCTCCTCATTGCGTGCGGGCACCACTACGCTGATGCTGGCGCCGCCATCCTCTTTGGCTGCAGGCACAGGTGCACTTGCCATCACCATCTCCATCATGCAGTGGCCCCCTCGCTGAAACGGCGGATGAGCGCAACCACACGATCCTGCTGCGCATCGGACAGTTCAGGGTAGAGAGGCAGGCTGAGGCAACTGGCGGCCACCGCCTCGGTGACGGGCAGGTCGCCGCGCACATAACCCAGATGTGCGTAGGCCGGCTGCATGTGGAGCGGCACCGGGTAATGTACCCCCGCCTCAACGCTGTGCGCCTTGAGAAAGGCGAGCAGTTCGTCGCGCCGTGCGGTGCGGATGACGTACAAGTGCCAGGCCGACTCGACGCCTTCCATCTCCTGTGGCAGAACGAGATCAAGCGTAGCGAGCCGTTCGCTGTAACGCCGCGCCAGTCGCCGCCGCGCCGCCGTCCAGTCATCCAGGTGAGGCAGCTTGGCCAGCAGCACAGCCGCCTGCAGGGTGTCGAGGCGCTCGCCAAAACCCACGACCTCATGCTCATACTTCGCTCGCCGCCCATGATTGCGCAGCAGGCGAATCTGTGCGGCCAGCGCCGGGTCGGCGGTTGTCACGGCGCCGGCATCGCCATAAGCGCCCAGATTCTTGCCTGGATAGAAGCTGAAGCAGCCGATCTGCGCCAGCGTGCCCGCGCGCACGCCATGTAGCGTGGCGCCGTGCGCCTGCGCCGCGTCTTCAATCACCGCCAGATCGTGCGCCTGCGCAATCGCGTTGATTGCTTCAATCGCTGCGGGCTGGCCGTAAATGTGCACGGGAATAACGGCGCGCACTGCCGGCGTGATCGCCAGCTCGAGTGCAGCGGGGTCCATGTTGTACGACACCGGGTCCACATCCACGAAGATGGGCGTTGCGCCCACTGCACTGATGGCCTCGGCGGTGGCGATGAAAGTGTGCGCCACGGTGATGACGCCATCGCCCGGCCCGACGCCCACGGCGCGCAGCGCAAGCTCCAGGGCAGCCGTGCCGCTGCTTACACCCACGCAATGGGACGCGCCGCACCAGGCGCCGAACGCTTCCTCAAAGCGCGCGACCTCGGGCCCCATGATGAAGGCGGTGGAATTGAGCACCCCTTGCAGGGCGCGATCGATTTCGCCGCGCATTGCGCTGTACTGCGCCTTGAGGTCGACCAGGGGAATCGTGCCGGATTCGGCGATCATGGGCATGGGCATGGGCAAGTGTCTGTGTGCGCTGATCCAAAATGGCCGAGCAGTCGGCTCGGCCATCCCAAACAACTCACCTCGAGTATAGTGCAGAGGCGCGCCACAACAAAAAGCAGAACCCCGACGCAAGGACACAAAGAAGAACAACAACGAGAATTGCGGTTTCTTTGCCTTTCTTTGCGTTGCCTTTGCGTCTTTGCGCCTTTGCGTCAGGGTTCTGTAGTTCTACAGGACAGGTGAGAGCAGGCGCGCGGCGGCGTCGCGGAA
>CAYJNV010000455.1:0-1887 GCA_964370975.1 uncultured Caldilineaceae bacterium
GCCCGCGGCTTCAACACGCCGACGCGCAAGATCGAGCTCTACTCGCAGACGATGCTGGACCACGGCTATCCCCCGCTGCCCGAATATGAAGAGCCGCTGATGGGGCCGCTCTCACGGCCGGATTTGGCGGAGCGCTACCCGCTCATCCTCACCTGCGTCAAGAACACCTTGTTTTGTGAGACGCAGCACCGCAACCTGGCGAGTCTGCGCCGGCACGCACTGGACCCAGAAGTCGAGCTGCATCCAGCGGCGGCGGCCGCGCGTGGCATCCAGGCAGGCGATTGGGTGCGCATTGAGACGCCCGACGGCAGCGTTCGTGCGCGCGCCCGGCTGAACGATATGCTCAAGCCGGATGTCGTCTACGGCCAGCACGGCTGGTGGCAACCATGCCCGGAGATTGGCGCGCCCGGCTATGACCCGTTCTCTGGGGAAGGCGCCAACTTCAATCTGCTCATCGGCAACGACGCCATTGACCCGATTAGCGGTTCGGTCCCGCATCGCGCCTATCTTTGCCAGGTCCACAAGGTGGACTGATGCAGCCTCCGCAGCGCCACAAGGCAGCGTCATCGCAGGCACGCAAGCAATCGCCAGTAAAGTGGCGCCGGTGGCACGCAGCGCATGGCCCGCCTACTTACCGGCACGGCGACGCTCTTCGGCCAGGGTTTCGAGCCACTGCTGATTGACGTCACCGGGCCGCCACTCCAGCTCGCGCTTGGCTTTGGCGCCGCTGAATCTGTAACTCTGCTCTGCAGCCCGCGTCGCGTCCAGCGAGAGCAAGTTGGGCAGTCCGAACCAGCGCTGCACGCGCTCGCCAACGACGCCGGAAAAGTCAGCCATCCACACAGGCATCGTCGCCATTCGCTTCATCCCACCAGGGGCGCTGGACCACAATTCATGGATTTCACCGTAGGTCATGTTGGTGTTTGACAGGATGTAACTCTCGCCCGGCAGGCCCTTTTCGGCCACAAGCGCGATTCCTTCGGCACAGTCAGACACCTCCACGTAGCCGCGCACGCCATGCCCGACAGTCAACGGCGGGCACAAATTGCGCACGTACATACGCTGCAGGATGCCAAGATTGGCGTGGTCGCCCGGCCCAAAGACGGAGCCGGGCATCGCAATACAAATTGGGGCTCCCTGTGCGATCAGCGCAAGCGCCAGATTGTGGGCCTCGGTCTTTGTGCGCTCGTAAGCATTGGGCGGAGGCGTCCGTCGCGATGCGCTTTCATCCCACTCAGCGCCGCCGGTGTGTCCGACCGCTACGATTGATGAAACGTGTACAATGCGCGCAATGCCCAATTCGTGGGCAAGCGTAAGTGCATTGCGGGCGCCTTCCACATTGACTTCCTGCATTTGGCGCTCCGCGTCGCTGCCGCCGATGCCGATTTCGTACCAGGCAGCGTTGTGAATCACAATATCGGCGCCGGCCATCGGCGCACGCATGGATTCGCGATTGGTGACGTCACCTTGCGCAAGGTTGGCTCCCTTGAGGGCAAGCGATGCCGCCTCGGCGCTCTGCGTCTTGCGTACGAGAGCGGTGACTTCCCATTGACGCCGCAACAAGGCATCGACAAGGTGCAGCCCAATGAAGCCCGTCGCGCCCGTTAGAAACACCTTCATGTGTTTGCTCCTGGAGTGTCGGCCTGAATAGATTGACATTGGAAAGGTTGCGCCGAGCGATTATGGCAAAACTCTTTCCAGTCGTCAACTCCCTCTCTGCGGGCCAGACAGCAAGTCGTGTAGAATGAAGTGAAAGATGGAATTGATTGCGCAGCTCGCTGCGTCCTAAACCAAATCAGCAAAGGATCCTCGCCATGTCCACAAAGACCCTCAACGGCACCCTTAACAAATACAGCAGCATCCTCACCCAAACCCGCTCGCAGGTCG
>CAYJNV010000456.1:0-1887 GCA_964370975.1 uncultured Caldilineaceae bacterium
GGGGGGCCCCCGGGGGGTTCACCCCCCGGGCCCGCCCCAACGAAGAATGCCGGCCTTTTTCGGAAACATTCATCAGCTGCCGCTACGTAGTGCCACCCTCCCATCTGAGACGCAGCGCTACGTCTGATCCATCTTCTCCACCACTCCAAACCCCACGCGCAGCAGCCGCTCGCGCAGCCCGGTGTGGCGCGCGCTCACATGGGCGTTGCGCACGGCCTGGGCGATGGCGCGCGGCTGCCCCACCAGCACCACCAGGCGGCGTGCACGCGTCACGGCCGTGTAGAGCAGGTTGCGCTGGAGCATGAAGCCGTGACTGGAGAGCACGGGCAGCACCACGGCTGCGTACTCGCTGCCCTGGCTCTTGTGCACGCTCACGGCAAAGGCGTGGGTCAGTTCGTCAAGCTCGTAGGGCTCATAGGCGACGAGGCGCCCGTCGAACTCCACCGTCACCTGGTTCTGCTCGGCATCCACCGTGGCGACGGCGCCTATGTCCCCATTGAAGACTTCCTTGTCGTAATTGTTGCGCAGTTGCATCACACGGTCACCCGTGCGCAGCGTGCGCGGCCCGGCGCGCTTCTCGCCCTTGTTCTTGTGCGGCGGGTTGAGCGCCTCCTGCAGCGCCTCATTGAGCGCAGCCACGCCCGCGTCCCCCTTGTGGATGGGCGAGAGCACCTGAATGTCGCGCGGTGGAATGGCAAAGCGGCGCGGGATGCGCTCGTGCACGATCTCCACGCAAAGCTCGCGCACACGCTCGGGGGAATCGGCGCGGAAGATGAAGAAGTCGACCGCGCGCTGGTTGTCGAGGATCGGCATCTCGCCGCTGTTGATGCGGTGGGCGTTGCTGATGATGTACGAGCCGGCCTCCTGGCGGAAGATGGTGTCGAGGCGCACCACGGCGGCGCGGCTGCGGGCCGGGTGGGCGAGGAGTGGACTGTTGTCAGGTGGTGCAGGCAGGGCGGCCATTTCCTCGATGGCCCCAATCACATCGCGCAGCACATTGCCCGCGCCCACGCTGGGCAACTGGTCCACATCGCCCACCAGCAGCAGGTGCATGCCCGCGGGTAGCGCCTTGACGAGGTGATTGAGCAGCAGCATGTCGAGCATCGAGGCTTCGTCGATGATCAGCAGATCGGCGTCCAGCGGGTAGGTGTCGTTGCGCGCGAAGGCATGCGCCCCATCCCCGCCCCGCTTCACCTCCAGCATGCGGTGGATGGTGCGCGCCTCCTGGCCGGTGCTTTCGGCGAGGCGCTTGGCGGCGCGGCCCGTGGGCGCGGCCAGCAGCACTCGCTTGCCGTGGCGTACGCAAAGTTCGAGCACGGCGCGCAGCGTGGTCGTCTTGCCTGTGCCCGGGCCGCCGGTGAGCACCGCCACGCGTTGTGTCAATGCCGTACGGATGGCCTCGCGTTGCTGGGGCGCATAGGTCAGCGAAAACTCACGCTCAAGTTCGGCAGTCAGCGCATCCCATTGCGTCTGTGCGGAGAAGACATCTTCAAGGCGGCTGCGTGGAGCCATGAGCAAGCGGCGCAGCCCGTTGGCCGAGCCCACCTCGGCATAGTAGAGGGGCGCAAGATAGACGACCGGTCCCGCCACCAGCACGGGGTGATTCTGCGGCGCGGCCGGGTCGGGCGCGGGCGTGCAGCCGATGGCCTCACCGCCGGGTGTCTCGGCCAGCACGATGTCGCCTGCGGCCCAGGCGTGGAGCAGCCCGGCGGCAATCTCTGCAGGCGCCACGTGGAGCAGCACCGTGGCAGCCGCCAGCAGCGCGTCCCAGGGGGAGAAGACGTTGCCTTCGTCGGTGGTGCGGCTCAGGGCGTAGGCAATGCCCGCCGCCACGCGCTTGGGGTCCGCCGCGGTGATGCCCAGCGCATGCGCGATGGCATCGGCGGT
>CAYJNV010000457.1:0-1884 GCA_964370975.1 uncultured Caldilineaceae bacterium
TTTTTTTATCCTTAATAACCCATACAACCCCCGGGGGCCGCAGCCCGTTCCCCGTTCCCCACTCCCTACTCCCCACTCCCCACTCCCTACTCCCCACTCCCCACTCTCTCATATACCCGTATCGTCTCCGCGGCAGTGCGCTGCCAGGAGTAGGCGGCGGCGCGCGCCAGGCCGCGCTGGCGAAGTTCGGCGCGCAGCGCGTCCTGCGTCACCAGCAGCGCCAAGGCGTCGGCCAGCGCTGCCTCGTCGGCCGCTTCGACGCAAAGCGCAGCGTCGCCCGCAACTTCAATCAGGCTGGGCGCGCGGCTGGTGACGACAGGCGTGCCGCAGGCCATGGCCTCGAGTACGGGCAGACCGAAGCCCTCCAGCAGGCTGGGGTAAACGAAACCGAGCGCCGCCTGGTAGAGGCCGGGCAACTCTTCTGCAGCCACATAGCCGGTAAAGTGGACGACTTCCTCCAGCCCCAGCGCCTGCACCTGGGCGAATATCTTGTCATAGAACCACCCCTTGCCCCCCGCCACCACCAGCATGACGTCGCGATCGGCAGGTGCGGCCTGCGCGCGCCAGTGTGCATAGGCGCGCACCAGCGTCACAAGGTTCTTGCGCGGCTCCAGCGTGCCCACAAAGAGCAGATAGCGTGCGGGCAGGGCGCGGGCGGCGCGCACGCGGGCAACTTCCGCCGGGCGAGCCAGTCCAAACTCGGCGCCCACGCCATTGGGCACCACCGTAATCTTGCGTGCAGGCGCACCGAAGAGCGCCATCAGGTCATCCGCCGTCTGCGTGCTGACCGCGATGACGTGCGCGGCACGCGCCACCGACGCGCGGCAGAGCGCTGCCAGGTAGGCGCGCTTGGCGCGCGGCAGTGCCTGGGGGGTGCGCAGAAAGGCAAGGTCGTGCACGGTCACCACGCCAGCCACGCGCGCCGCCAGCGGCAACACATTGACGAGGCCGTGCACGAGGCTGGCCGCTCCCAGTTCAAAGGGAAAGCGCGCCTGCTCCCACGCAATGCGCGCCGCTGGGCGTTCGAGCGGCAGGTGGCTCTGGACAAGTTCCACGCCTGGCAGTGCGAGCCCCGGTGCGCTGACATAGGCGCGGAAGGTGTGCGGCGTCGTTCCTGCCAGGCGCGCCTCGCCCAGCGCACGCAGCAGGTTGAGGCTATAGGCGGAAACCCCCGCGCTGCGAAAGCTCGCGCCGGTATGGATGAGTTGGGCGTCAAGCGCGATGTGCATTTAGAGGAGAAGTGCGACGCAGAGGCGCGGAGGCGCAAAGGAACGCAAAGAATAACAAGTACAGCAAGTACGGCAAGACCGACATCCACTTCACGGAAGTGGCCTCTACACGAAGACAGTTGCGATAGCAGCGGACAGGCAGTTATCCACAATTTGCTCTTTGCATCTTCTTGCTCTTTGCATCTTCGTCATCTGCGGGCCGCCGTTGTCATCAAACGGCGATAGAATGCGACGGTTTCGGCAGCAATGCGCTCGGTAGTGTAACAAGCCAGCGCACGTGCACGTCCCGCGGCAGCCAACGCGCGTCGCCCGGACGGATTCTCCAGCAGCGCCTGCAGTTGTGCGTGGAGCGCGGCGCAATTGCCCTCGGCGAAGATAAGGCCGCCGTCGCCAATCACATGCGGAATCTCACCGCTGCTGCTGCCCACCACGGCGACGCCGCTGGCCATAGCCTCAATCAGCACACGCCCGAATTGCTCCTTCCACGCAGCCGTAGTGCGACTGGGTAGCACAAGCACGTCGAGGTTACGGTAGGCTGCGGCCATGTCCACGCCGGGTACGCGCTCGGCAAAGTGCACCTGCGGCGCAATCCCCAGCGCAGCGGCCAACTGCGCCAGTTTGCCGCGTACACTGCCCTCACCATACAGGGTGAGTG
>CAYJNV010000458.1:0-1865 GCA_964370975.1 uncultured Caldilineaceae bacterium
TCCAGATCTGTAAAGGGCTCCAGCGTCACCTCAACGCTCTTCTTCTTCAGCTTGCGCGCCCACAGCCCCACCGCACGCCCATCCGCCACCACAAACGGCTTGAACACGCCGTTGCCGCCCGGGCACCAGAGCGCCTCGTGCGCCGCATCAATGGCCGCGCTGCGGTCGGCATAGCCAAGCAGGTACTCGTCAAAGCCCGGCAGCAGCAAGGCGCGCGGCGGCGCAGGCGGGGCGCCGTCGGCAGCCTCAGCGCTCATCAGGAAGGCCGACTTGCCCACCTTCACCTCGACAAGCGCCGTGCCCGCCACGGCCACGCCTGTGCGCGCATCGCCCGTCGTCATGCCGGCCCAGCGCGCAAGGTCCTGCACCGCCGCCGGGCCGTGGCCGGTGAAGTAGCGCGTCGCAAGCTTGCCCAGCGCCTCCTCACGATCAAGCGGCGGCGTTGGCGGCGCCCATTCGTCCAGCAGAACATAAGTCTGCTGCTTGCCCGCGCGTGGCCCGAGGCAGAGGAGCCCAGCCATCGCCAGGTTCACGAGAATGTGATAGCCGCGCTGCCCTGCCGTGGTGACACCGCCCGCATCCAGTGTGGCCAGCATATCCTCACGCGTCAGCCGCCGGCCCCCTTCCAGTGCGCGCGTAAAGAGCTCGCGGCTGCGCGCCACGTCCCCATCGGTGACGCCCAGCAGCGCGCGATTGCGCGCCGCCGCGGCCAGCGCGCGGGGCGCCAGCAAAGCCAGCATCCAGCGCAGGTCCGCCGCTTCCACCAAGTGCAGCGTGCGGCGCATAGGCCACGAACGCACGATGCTGCCATCCGCCAGCGCGCGCTCCACCCCCGCCTCGGTGGCATCGGTGCTGCCCTCCGCCATACGCATCGCCACCGACCAGAGCGCGCCCGCGTAATCCTGCGCCTGCAGCGCCCCCAGCCGCGCCACAACCGCCGCAGGCATGCGTGCGGTCTGACCAATCAGTTGCTGGCTGCGCACCCGCAGCGCAACGATTTCGCGATCGTCCATCCCGTCTCCCCCTCTAATCCCGACTTCCTACTCCCCACTGCCCACTGCCCACTCCCCACTGCCTACTCCCCACTCCCCGCAGTGATCAGCACCTTCAGCACCCCCCGCTGCCCAGCAAACGCCAGCGCCTCCACCCCTTGCGCAAGTGGATAGGTCGCCGAAATGAGCGGGCGCGGCTCCACACGCTTCTGGCGCAGCAGCTCCAGCGCCGGCGCAAAGGGGCCGCAGCGGCTTCCCACCACCGTAATCTCATCCACCACCAACGCGCTGGCGTCAAACTGGGGCAGCGCGCCCGCAAAGGTGCTCTTCAGTGCAATCGTGCCACCCGGCCGCACCAGCCGCCGCGCCAACGCAAAACCATCGGCAGAGCCGGTCACCTCCACCACGACATCGGCAGGCTCCACGGCCAGTTGATCAATCGCCTCAAGCGTGGCCGTGCGGATGCCGCGCAGCGCTGCGATGGCGAGCTTTTCGCGCGTGCGTCCAATCAGCGTCAGCGCACAGGCGGTCGTCTGCATGACCTGCGCCACCAGTTGCCCCAGCCGCCCATCGCCCAGCACATAAACGCGCATGGATGGCGTAATGTGAATCTGTTCGAGCAGTTGCAGCGCCGCCGCCAGCGGCTCGGTGAAGACTGCGGCCCCATCCAGCACGCCAGCCGGCACTGCGTGCAGGTTGGCCAGGGGCAGCGTCAAGAACTCTGCAAATGCGCCGTCACGCCCCACAATCCCCAGCGCCGTACGGTCGGCGCAGTGCTTCTGCTCACCGCGCGCACAACGCGCACATTGGCCACAGCCGATGTTGATCTCCCCCACAACCCGCCGCCCAATCCAGGCGTCGCCCTCAACGCCT
>CAYJNV010000459.1:0-1807 GCA_964370975.1 uncultured Caldilineaceae bacterium
CCCGCGGCCGCCGCCTCAGCCTGGCGGGGCGCGAAGCGCTGACCTTCTACCTCTGCATTTCACCCTGGCTGCTGGGGCTGCTGATCTTCACCCTCGGCCCCATCGTCGCCTCTTTCTGGTACAGCCTCACGCGCTGGGACCTGCTCACCCCACCCCAATTCATCGGTGCGCGCAATTACTTGCAGATGCTGGACGACCGCCTCTTCTGGCAGTCGCTGCGCGTCACGCTCAAGTACACGCTGCTCTATGTGCCCACAGAACTCGTCGGCGGCCTCATCCTGGCGCTGCTGATGAACCAGAAGGACGTGCGCGGCATACGCGTGGTGCGCACAATCTACTACCTGCCCTCGGTGCTCTCGGGCGTGGCCTTTGTGGTGGTGTGGATGTGGCTCTTTCATCCTTCGGCGGGGCTGATTAACGGTACGCTGGCGCGCTTCGGCATTGCCGGCCCGCGCTGGCTCACAGACCCCGACACCGCCCTCTACGCACTGTGGATGATGAGCCTGTGGGGTCTGGGGCGCACGGCAGTGATCTTCCTCGCCGGCCTCAAGCAGGTGCCGCAGCCCCTCTATGAGGCCGCCGGCATGGATGGCGCAGGCGCGTGGCGCTCCTTCTGGAACGTGACGCTGCCGCTCATTACCCCTACCATTTTCTTCAACCTGGTGCTCAGCATTATTGCCACCTTCCAGACTTTCACGAGTGCCTTTGTGGCCACCAATGGCGGCCCGCTCGATTCGACTCTCTTCTACGTTCTCTACCTCTATCGCCAGGCATTCCAGTACTTTGCCATGGGCTACGCCTCGGCGCTGGCGTGGGTGCTCTTTGTCATTATTCTGTTGCTGACCCTGCTGATTTTGCGCAGCGGCCAGTGGTGGGTCTTTTATGATGGCGAGGCGGCGCAGTAATGCGGGCTTCCGCCGGCCGGGGGCCGGAAGCACCCAAAGCCCCGGCGCGCGTGCGGCGCGCCCTGGTGACGGCGCTGCTGTGGGGCGTGGCGCTGCTCTTCCTGGTGCCCATTCTGTGGATGCTCTCATCTTCGCTCAAGCCCAATTACCAGATCTTCGAGATTCCGCCACGCTGGCTGCCGCGCCCGCCCCGCTGGGAGAACTACCGCGAAGCGCTGACAATCCTCCCCTTTGGTCGCTACTTCATCAACACCACGGTGATTGCACTGTTGACAATTGTGGGCCATCTGCTCTCGTGCACGCTGATAGCCTATGCCTTTGCCCGCCTGCGCGCACCCGGCCGCGAAACGCTCTTCGTTGTGCTGCTCGCGACGCTCATGCTCCCCTATCCAGTGACGATGGTGCCCCTCTACGTGCTCTTCAACCGGCTGGGTTGGATCAACACGATCCTGCCGCTTGTGGCGCCGGCGTTCTTCGGTGCGGCCTTCTACATCTTCCTGCTGCGCCAGTTCTTCCGCGCCATTCCCGGCGACTTTGAGGATGCGGCGCGCATCGACGGCGCCAATCTGCTGCAGATTCTCTGGCGCATCATGCTGCCGCTCGCGCTGCCGGCGCTCACCACCGTGGCTATCTTCACCTTCCAGTATGCGTGGAACGACTTTCTCGCGCCACTCATCTACCTGCAGCGCCCGGAACTCTACACGCTGACGCTTGGCCTGCAATTCTTCCGCACCACCTACACCACCAACTGGGCCTACCTCATGGCCGCCTCGCTGGTGACAGTGCTGCCCGTGATCATCCTCTTCTTTGCGGCGCAGAAGGCCTTTGTCGAGGGGATTGCGGTGGGGGGCGTCATCAGGTAAAACGGGGAGTGGGGAGTGGGCAAGTGGGGAGTGGGGGGT
>CAYJNV010000460.1:0-1804 GCA_964370975.1 uncultured Caldilineaceae bacterium
CGTGCTCCAGGCCACCGCCCAGCGCATTGCAGGCGCCGGGATTGCGTCGCTGGCCGCGCTGCGCGCCCAGCCGCAGAATGTGGCGGCGTATTCGCACACCCTGCGCGCACGCAACGAGCAACTCAAGCACTTTCTGTATGATGGCTTCTACCGCCACTACCGCGTGGTGCGCATGGCGGTCAAGGCCGAGCGGCTGCTGCGCGACCTTTTCGGCGCCTATCTTGCCGAGCCGCGCCAATTGGCTCCAGAGCAGCAAGCGCGTGCCGCAAGCGCGCGCGGCGACCTCCAGCGCGTTGTCTGCGACTACATCGCCGGCATGACGGACCGCTACGCCATTCAGGAGCACAAGCGCCTCTTCGACGTGGAAGTGCGCGCCTGACACAATCAAGTGTGATACCGGGATGGAACCCACTGTCTGCTTGAAGCGAACGGGGACCGGGGATCAGAGAACATTCGTACGCTGCGAGGGTTCCCTGTTCCCTGTTATCTGTTCCCTGCTATCTGTTCTCTTCTTGAGGCGTGCGGGTTTCGTTGTGGTATCACTTCAGCAAAACGCAGCCGGGAGAGTTGCATGAGCGATCCCCTCAAACCCAGCGCGCAGCGTGTACAAAACGCACTTGCGGCACGCGGCTTTTCCCATCAAGTGATTGAGCTCGACGCATCCACGCGCACAGCCGCCGAGGCCGCTGCCGCGGTGGGCTGCAGCGTGGCGCAAATTGCCAAATCGCTGGTCTTCCGTGGCGCGCATACGGGCAAGGCTGTGCTCGTCATCGCTTCGGGCACAAACCGCGTCAACCAGTCAGCGCTGGTGGCGCACGTGGGTGAGCCGCTTGAGCGCCCCGATGCTGACTTCGTGCGCACGCAAACCGGCTTCGCCATCGGCGGCATTCCACCCCTTGCGCACGACCATCCTCTTGAGACGTGGATTGACGGCGATCTTTGGCAGCACGAACAAATCTGGGCGGCCGCGGGTCACCCCAACGCCGTCTTCGCGCTCACGCCCGACGAGTTGCTCGCGCTTACAGGCGGGCAGGTGGTGTCGGTAACGTAGCCGGCCACGTGCACAGTTCATAACCAATGACAGGTGAAGCGCCGGCCGCAACCCACTATTCTGTGGGTGCGCGACCGGCGATCTTGTATTGCGTAGAGAGTGGCATTGAAAGCATGCGGCGGGCGACGCGTCCCGGCGCTGAGCAATCGTTTGGTGGTTCAATAGGGGATACGAAAGATGATCGAAGCAACGAATCGACCGATGGAAAGCGCGCAGTCAGGCAATGCGGAGAGTCACGCAACCACGCTGCTGGCGCTGGGCAATCCAATGATGGTGGGCATTCTCATGCTCCTGCTGGGTGGCCTGTGGTTGACCGCACAGGTGCTGGACGTCAACCTGGCTCAATACCTTTGGCAGTGGTTCGTGATTGTACCGGGTCTCGCGCTGGTGGCAATTGGCATGGCAACCAGGAATCGCGCCGCCGTAGGGCTACTATCCGCGGGCTGTGTGATTGCCCTGACGGGCCTGCTCATGCTCTTCCAGCAGTGGACCAACATGTGGGCCAGTTGGGCCTACGCCTGGGCCCTGGTTGCGCCCGGCGGTGTGGGGCTGGGCCATGTCGTCTACGGCGTTGCGCGCAACGACAGCGACATGTTGCGCACGGGCGCCAAGCTGCTGACGATTGCGGCAGGGCTCTTCGTGGCTGGGCTCATCTTCTTTGAGTTGATCATCGGGATCAGCGGATTCGGCCTGGGCTTCTGGGCGTGGCCGCTGCTCCTGATGCTGGCCGGCGCTGCGCTGCTGCTCTACAGC
>CAYJNV010000461.1:0-1795 GCA_964370975.1 uncultured Caldilineaceae bacterium
CGCTGCCAGCGCGCTCCGCTGCGGCGCAGTCACCCATCTTCAGTGTTGCCAACCTCGAGACGGAACTCACCTCGCGCGAGGCGCAGTTGATTGCTGCCGTGAACGTGGAACGGCAGATAGCGGGCCTTTTGCCGCTGCGCTGGAACCGCAACATGAGCGAGGCGGCGCGCTGGTTTGCCCGCGATGCCGTCCTCAACGGACCGATCTGCGGCCACACCGACAGCCTGGGGCGAGGCACCGGCACACGGCTGCGCGCCTTTGGCTACAGCAACATTGACACCTGGGGCCAGGCCATTGTCTGCGGCTTCACCGAGCCCCACGCCGCCGTGGCTGCCTGGATGTATGGCGGCGAGGCGCGCGCAGCCCTCCTGAACCCCAACGCACGTGAAGCGGGCGCAGGCTACTTCTACAGCCAGGAGTTGAGTCGCGGCTTCGTGGTCCTTGATGTCGCCGCCGACCCCACATTTGCTCCCGTTGTCATCAACAATGAGGCGGTCTCTACCAGTTCGGCGCAGGTCACCCTTGCCCTGCATCCGCAGATTTCGCCCTCCGTCGCCATGAAGATCTCCAACACGCCTGACTTCGACGCCGTGGCATGGGAGCCATTTGCGACGCAGAAGTCATGGGTACTTGAGGCAGGCACTGGCTGGCGCACAGTCTATGTGCTGCTGCGCTGCGAGAACAATCAGACCCAATTCCTGAGCGACACTATCTACCTGGGCGATTCTTTGGACAATGCGGAAATCTCGTTGAGCCAGGCAACGAACATCGGCACGGCTTTCGGCGCGTCCGGTTTGCCGGCAACGATGCCCAGCGTGCGCTTGAGCCTGGATTGGTCCTATGACAGTGGCGACCCCACATTCATCATCTACCGTGGCCCGCAACACGTGGACGTTGACGCAACGGCGATCGGCGGCAGCGCGCTGCGCATGCTGGGCAGCGATCAACCCGGCCTGGCACGCGGTACACTGACGACGCTGCCTGTCGAAAAAATGTTGACGGCCTATTTCCGCATCAAGCTGTCGAACAATCAGGGCGGCGCTGAAGTGGCGCGGTTGAGCGTGCGCGCCGACGGCAGGGAGTTCGGCCCGCTGGTGCTAAGGGCAAGCGACTTTGCGCAACCTGAGCAATACCAGGAGTTTGGCCTCGACTTCGCCTTCCCTGCACCTGCTGCCTCGACGCAGGTCGAAGTGCAGGTGGAACGCACAGGCGCCGCCGACGTGGTGGTGGACGCCGTGCGCTTCTATGGACAACCCATTTCCACACAGAACACAATTGTGTGGACAACCGGCTCATCCACCTTCCGCCAGCAGGGCGTGCTGGCCCGTGCGCAGAGTGATGCGGGCGTGGGCGCACCCTTCTACATGGTAGGCGCTCCTGTGGATGCCGCTTCGGAGATGCCGGCGCCGGTGCCAACACTCGTGGCTTCGCCCACACTGCTGCTCTTCAGGAGCGCCGCAAATGTCGTTGTGCCGGCGAATGCAGCCGTTGCCGTCTGTTCGGGCTGGTGCGAGAATGCCACATGGCAAGCCGCCGCAAATGCGCCGTGGCTGGTAGTCACGCCTTCATATGAAGGGGTGATTGTACGCGCCAATCCCACGGGGCTGGCAAAGGGTGTTTACGAGACGACCATCACGATTACGCCGGGGCCGGGAGTCAATGCGGCGTCATCGTCGGTACAGGTGCAATTGGTCGTCGATGGCGACGCGCCACTCGCTCCCGTCAACCCGATAGCGGCGACAGCGCACGTTTATTTGCCTGTGACTGCACGCCCATAGTCGCGGCAGCCGTACAC
>CAYJNV010000462.1:0-1784 GCA_964370975.1 uncultured Caldilineaceae bacterium
AGTTCTTCGTGCAGCTTGTCGCGCAGCAACTGCGTGTAGAGCATCTGCTTGGCATACTCCCACTCGTAGAGCGCCTTGGTCTCGTCAAGCCCCTCGTAGCATTGCAGGCGGATGAGCTCGCGCTCCGTTGCGCAGGCAATGGCCTTGGCCAGTTCCGTCTTGCCCACGCCTGCGGGCCCCTCGCAGAGCAGCGGTTTGCCCAACTGTTGCGTCAGGAAGACGGTGGTGGCAATCTCGTCGCTGGCAATATACTGCTGCTCGCCCAGCGCGCTCTTGATGGCGGCGGGCGATTTGTATCGCTTTGTGGAGTCCATCGGTGCTGTCATGCTCACAATTTCGTCTCCTCACACGACCGGTGGCGCAACGCCGCCGGGAAATGGGGCCGCAGTGTACACCCGCAGCGGCGCTTTGTAAACCACCAGTGTGAGCATGGCCGCCGGCCGACACGCGTTGACTGATGGAGTGGTGTACGGGTGGACTGGGAATCGGGCGCGTACGGCGCTGGTGTTGTACTCCACCAGTTCACCAGTCCACCAGTCCACCAGTCATCTTACGCGCCGACCCAGGTGAAGCGAACGCCCAATTTTGGATGCCGCGCGTCGATGATACACTTGTGCGGATTGTTGTGACCCCAAACCCAGCAAATAGATCGCGAGTGCCCCGCACATGAATCGGCAACGGCTTGTTGAGTTTACCCAGGCGCTGGTGCGGCTGCCCAGCCTCAGCGGCGAGGAGCAGCAGGTGGCAGCGCGCGTGGAGGCGGAGATGCGCGCGCTGGCCTATGACAGCGTGACGGTCGACGCCAACGGCAGCGTCATCGGCGTGATACAGGGGGTGCAGCCCGGCCCCACGCTGCTGCTTGACGCGCACACCGACACAGTGACAATTTCTCCCGGCGCGCCCTGGCAGCATGATCCCTTTGGCGCAGAGATCGACGGCGACGCGCTCTATGGCCGTGGCGCAGCCGACATGAAGGGCGCGCTCGCAGCCATGGTGCACGCCGCCGCCGCGCTCGACCGCACGCAGTTGCGCGGGCGCGTGGTGGTCTCCGCCTCCACCCTCGAAGAGGTGATGGAAGGCGTCGCGCTGCAAGCCGTAATGGCTGCCTACCCGCCCGACATGGTCATCATTGGCGAGGCCACAAACCTTAACCTTGTCCATGGGGGGCGCGGGCGTGCCGAGTTGCACCTCACCACCACCGGCAAGCCGTCGCACTCGTCCGCTCCCCACCTGGGACGCAACGCCGTGCTCGACATGGTGCGCGTCATCGACGCCGTCGGCACGCTGCAATTGGGTGAGCACCCGCTCATGGGGCCCGCCATCCTGGCGCTCACCGACATCATCTCGCAGCCCTGGCCGGGCAATTCGGTCATCCCCAGCATCTGCAAAGTCACCTATGACCGCCGCGTCCTGCCCGGCGAAACCGCCGAGGGCGTCATCAACGAAATCACCAGCCTGCCCGGCGTACAGGGATTACCGCTGAAGGTGCGCATTGGCGAGACCGGCTATTCGGCCTTCACGGGCGTTGCGCTCTCGACGCACAAGTTCTTCCCCGCCTGGCTGCTGGATGCAGACGACGCAATTGTGACCCGCGCCCAGGCCGCACTGGCGCAGGCCGGACAAGCGCCCGCGCTGAGCGCCTATCGCTTCTGCACCAACGCTGCCTATTCTGCGGGTGTGGCAGGCGTGCCGACGATTGGATACGGCCCCGCCGGCGAGACCGACGCCCACGTGATTGACGAGCGGCTGCGGCTCGAGGATCTCTTTGCGGCGGCGGTCGGTTA
>CAYJNV010000463.1:0-1783 GCA_964370975.1 uncultured Caldilineaceae bacterium
CAGCAAGGGCGCCAGCGGACGGAAGATGTTGTCGGTATCGCCGCCGGCGGCCCAGGGCACGACCAGCTTGATCGGGCGGTCGGGGTACACGGCAAACGCGCTTGCCGAGGCGAGCAGTGCAAATCCGGCAAAAACAGCAGTCAATCGCTTCATGGTCCCTTATATGGACGCCTCCCGGAGTGCAAGTTTTCTGACTTTGGCGATGGCGGAGACAGGGTGTTGCTGTCTTATATCCGGCCTACAGTGCAAGACGTTTGCCTTGCGGCCTTGATGGTTTCCGTAATCGACACCTCATCTCCTTCGCGAGCTCGAAGCTCAAGGAACGATACAGGTTCGAGTCGATCCCGGGGCACCCGGTTTGCCATCACTCGGTCAAATCACTTGCGCAACCTTTCGACGATCCATCCTCCGTTAAATGGTTGATCGGCTACGCCGCTTGCGCGCCGTAGTTCTGCTGGTACGACCGCCCGTGCGCTGCGAGCGCCCAGGCGGTGCGCGCCATCTTGTTGGCCAATGCCACCGCCGCCACGTTCAGCGGCCGGCGCTCGAGCAATGCGCTCAGCCACGGCGACAGGCGCTTGGCTCGGCGCTGGTGCGTAATCACGCTGCGCGCGCCGTGAATGAGCAGAGTACGCACATACGGGTCGCCGCGCTTGCTGATCGCCCCGGGACGCACCTTGCCGCCGGTGCCGCTCAAGCGCGGCGCGATCCCCTTGCAGGCGGCAAACTGCCGGCCGTTGGCATAGCTCTTGGCACTGGCGGCCAGCTCCGCCGAAAGCGCACTGGCACTGAGCACGCCAATGCCCGGCACCGCCAGCAACTGCATCGCCAGGGCATCGGTGGCGTTATGCCGCTCGATGGCGCGGGTGAGCTCCCGCTCCTGACGCTTGAGCTGGGCGATGCGCTCGATCTGTTCGCACAAACTCGCCTGCAGAAGCTCCGGCACCCTGCCCTCGCTGACCCATTGCTTGACGTGCTGCGCGCTCACCTTGGCCGAGAGCGCCAGTACCACCCCGAATTCGTACAGCAGCGCCTTCAGTTGATTGCTCTGCATGCGCCGCATGTCCATCAACTGCCGGCGCATGCGGTGCAGCCCCAGCACCGCCTGGCTCGCCTCGCTCTTCACCGCCACCCACTTCACCTCGGGACGCTGCGCCGCCTCCCAGATCGCGCGCGCATCCGCCCCGTCGGTCTTGTTGGTGCGCACAAACGGACGCACGTGCTGCGCCGCAATCAAGCGCACCTCATGCCCCTGCTGTGCCAGCCACCGGCCCCAATAATGCGCACTGCCGCCAGCCTCCAGCACCACCCGGCTCGGCTCACGTGTACGCATGAATTCCTCGAACTTCGCCCGCGTCATCGTCCTCGCACCGATCTCGCCCGTTTCCATATTCACCCAGTACGTGCTGAACACCCGCTTTGCGATGTCCACTGCAATTGTCGTAACCTTGTCCATGAGAAGCCTCCGTCCTTTAAGTGGTTGTCAGAACTCCACTTTGGCACATCGATGCCGTTGGATCGCGAGGCTTCTCCTTTCCCTTGCTTAGCCGCTTTTTTCTGGCGAACTTAAATCGCGGGAAAAAAGGGAGGCGTCCATGTCCATCTCCTTGGAAAGACACTGCCAGCCTATAATTCTCCGCCTATCGGAGACGGATGGCACGAGCACCATGGGCAACCGGCTGTCGAAAATCGCGACCCGCACCGGTGACAAGGGCGAAACCGGCCTTGGCGACGGCACGCGCGTGGCCAAGGACAGCGCGCGCATACAGGCGCTGGGCGATAT
>CAYJNV010000464.1:0-1772 GCA_964370975.1 uncultured Caldilineaceae bacterium
CTTGTGGGCGGACTGGGGCTTGCGCCCTCGGCCAACATGGGTGATGATTTTGTGCTGGCTGAGCCGGTCCATGGCAGTGCGCCCGACATTGCGGGCAAGGGCATTGCCAACCCCACGGCCACGATTCTCGCCGCGGCGTTGCTGCTCGATTCGCTCGGCCTCGTCCGCGGCGCAGCGCGCATTCGCAAGGCCGTCGACGCCACGCTGCGCGCCCACATCCTGACGCACGACCTCGGCGGTAGCGCCTCCACCGGTGCATTCACGAATGCAGTCATCGACAATCTCGCATAGCGACGGCTTGATCCGCCGCACGCACTATCAGCCCACCATTGCAGGGAGGAACAACCCATGGCCATGCAAACTGCCAGCGGCGCCACCGAGTGCCCCGAGTGCTTCGCCGAAATTGAACTAAAGGACGTTATGCAGAACGAGATTGTGCAATGCCCCGAATGCGGGGCCGACCTCGAGGTGGTCAGCCTCGCGCCACTGGCGTTGGCACTTGCGCCTGAAGAAGAAGAGGATTGGGGCGAATAGATGGCACAGGGCAAGAAGTTCGGGCTGCTCTACAGCCGCGTGCGCGTTGAAGAGAAACTTCTCTTCACGGAGTTCGAGCGGCGTGGCATTGATTTTGACCTCCTCGATGATCAGAAGATGATCTTCGACATTTCGGGCGGCCCCACCGCAGCGCAGTACGACCACTACGATTGTGTGGTGGAGCGCTGCATCAACCACAGCCGCGCCCTGTATGCGCTGCGGCTGCTCAACGACCGTGGCGTGCGCACCGTGAACACGGCGCAAGTGGCCGATACCTGCGGCAACAAGCTGCAAACGACAAGCGCGCTTACCGCCGCAGGCGTGGCGCAGCCGCGCGCGCTGGTGGCCTTTACACCCGAAAGTGCACTCGACGCGATTGAGCAGATGGGCTATCCCGTGGTGCTCAAACCTGCGGTCGGTTCCTGGGGGCGGCTGCTGAGCAAGATTAACGACCGCGACGCCGCCGAGGCGATCCTCGAACACAAGGAGACGCTCGGTTCCTATCACCACAGCATCTTCTACATCCAGGAGTATGTGCGCAAGCCCGGCCGCGACATTCGCGCGTTTGTGGTAGGCAGCGAGACGATCTGTGCCATCTATCGCGACTCGGAGCACTGGATTACGAACACGGCGCGCGGCGGCAAGTCGAGCAATTGCCCGGTGACACCGGAACTGGATGCCATCTGCGCCGCAGCGGCGAAAGCGGTGGGAGGTGGCGTGGTCGCCATCGACGTATTCGAGGACCCCGAGCGCGGCTTTACCATCAATGAGGTCAACTACACGATGGAATTTCGTAATAGCATCGAACCGACTGGGGTCAACATACCTGGGCGCATGGTGGATTTCTGCCTGCGCGTGGCAGAGGATGGCTGGGCCGCGGCCAATGGCTGGACGAACGGCGGGCCGGAGATTGCGCGGGTTTCGCTGACGGCGTAAAGAAGATCAATGATCATTGATCATTTTGCATGCACGATCTGCCAGTGATTCCTGGCCACTCAACGGGCGACCCTTACTCACATGACCTCACTTCGCGTGTCCATCGTCGGCGCATCGGGATATACAGGCGGGGAGCTGCTGCGCCTGCTGCTGGATCACCCGCACGCTACCGTCCAGCAGGTCACCTCCGAGCGGAACGCAGGTGCGTATGTGCATTTTACGCACCCGAATCTGCGCGGCCGCACCCGGCTGCAATTTGTCAGCGCCGCCGACCTCGAGCCTTGCGACCTGCTCTTCCTGGG
>CAYJNV010000465.1:0-1758 GCA_964370975.1 uncultured Caldilineaceae bacterium
CCTCTACACGGACTGGTCTACGCTGGTGAAGTTCCAGCGCACCCGCGGCGTGCTGCGCCTGATGGCGGCGGTGATCCACAGCCTGTGGGAGAAGGGGGACCGCAACCCGCTGATCCTGCCCGCAAATATCCCGATCGACGACCCGCGCGTCCAGTCCGAGCTCACGCGCTATCTCTCCGACAACTGGGCCCCCATCATCGAGAAGGATGTGGATGGCCCCAACGCCCTGCCGCTGCAGATCGACAGCAGCAACGCGGGCCTGGGCAAGCTGCAGGCTACACGGCGCGTGGCGCGCACAATCTACCTGGGTTCAGCCCCTACTGCGGGCGCGGCCAATCGCGGCATTGAGGACCGGCGCGTCAAGCTCGGCTGCGCCATGCCCGGGGAAACGCCAGCCGTCTTTGGCGATGCGCTGCGCTATCTGAGCGGCCAGGCCACCTATCTCTACCAGGATGGGGCGCGCTACTGGTACTCCACGCAGCCCACCGTCACCAAGATGGCCGACGACCGCGCCGAACAGCTCAAGCGCGCACCCGACAAGGTAGCGACGGAACTGGAGAAGCGGGTGCGCAAGGACCTCGAGCGGCGCGGCGACTTTGCGCGCGTCCACGCCCTGCCCCAGACCAGCGGCGACGTGGGCGACGATACGGAGGCGCGCCTGGTCGTGCTCGACACGGAGCACCCCTGGAGCAAGGAGCCGGGCAACGCTGCCGAAGTGCGCGCCAAGGAGTACCTGGAGCAGCGGGGCAACGCGCCGCGCATCTACCGCAACACGCTGCTCTTTCTTGCCGCCGACAGGACGCGCGTGCAGGACCTCGACGAGGCGGTGCGCAAGTTCCTCGCCTGGCAGTCCATCCTCGACGAGAAGGACACGCTGAACCTGACGCCGCACCAGGTGCGCCAGGCCGAGACGCAGCGTGATGCAGCCAATGGCATGATCACCGCCCGGCTGCCCGAAACGTGGCAGTGGCTGCTTGTGCCCACACAGAAGTCCCCGTCGGACCCGGTCGCGTTCACGGCCTCGCGCCTTGCGGGCACCGATGCGCTGGCCCTGCGCGCGAGCAAGAAGGTGCGCAGCGACGATTCGCTCGTCAGCAAGTTCGCCGGCAGCCTGTTGCGCGCCGACATGGACCGGGTGCCGCTCTGGGCCGGCGACCACGTTGCGGTGCGTGACCTGGCTGAACACTATGCCAAATACACCTATCTGCAGCGGGTGGCGGAATCCAGCGTAATCACGGAGGCCGTGAGCGACGGCGTCAGCCAGATTACCTGGATGCAGGACGGCTTTGCCTACGCCGACAGCTTTGACGAAGCGAAGGGGCGGTACGTGGGGCTGCGTATGGGCGAGCGGGTTTCGCTCTCCGCAACGAGCCCGGCCGGCCTCGTCGTCAAGCCGGAAGTCGCGCGCGCCCAGGTGGAGCGGGAGAGGATTGTTGAGGACGAGGCGGGCAAGGGTTCAGGTGATGGTGAAACGAGCGACGGGACTGGTGACGGCGATGCCGGCGGCACAGAAACTCCAACAGCTGATGGCACGAGCCAAAAACCGAAGCCGCCCGCAAAGCTAACGCGCTATCACGCGAGCGTCACGCTCAACTCTACGCGCGTGGGGGCGAACGCCGGCCAGATTGCCGAGGAGGTCATCGCCCACCTCGTGGGCCTGGAAGGCGCCAGCGTCACCGTAACGCTGGAGATCGACGCGACGATCCCCGCCGGCGCGCCGGACAACGTTGTGCGCATCGTCACCGAGAACGGCAAGAC
>CAYJNV010000466.1:0-1745 GCA_964370975.1 uncultured Caldilineaceae bacterium
AAAGGGGAGCGTCATCTTGTACTGCCCCAGCCGCTGGTATATGTCGATGAAGTTGACACCAATAGCGGCCAACTTGATGCGTACCTCGCCGAGGCCCGGTTCCGGCTTGCCGATGTCCTCCAGTTGCAGCACTTCCGGCCCGCCGTGGTTGTGAATGCGAATTGCTTGCATGGTCTCTCCTTGTGGTGAGTTCATAAACGCCTGCGCACCGGTGCCCTCATGGACGCGGCAGCCCCGCCAGAAGCTGTTTCTCCATCTTGCAGACGAAGGTGTAGGCAGGGTCAAACATGTTGCCCAGTTCATAGGCCACGGTCTGGCCCATGAGCGTTTGCGCGCCCATGGGGTCCAGTGCGTACTCGCTTTGCAGCCAGCGCGCCATCTCGGTGGTGGCGTTCTGCACGGCCTGGTCGAGCGGGCGCGCATTGCCCAGTGTGAAGATGTGGGTTGCGTTCTCGCCGCGCGGCCAGCCAATGCGCCGCTCTTTCTGCACGCGCACGCTGAACTCGACATCACACGAAATCTCGATGCCCGTGCCCACCATTTCGCCGTCGCCCTGGAGCGCGTGGGCATCACCCAGAAAGAAGAGCGCACCGGGCGCAAAGACGGGGAAGTAAACGGTCACACCCGCGACAAAACCGCGGTAGTCCATGTTGCCGCCATGCTCGGCCGAGGTGGCCGTGGAGATGGCCTGTCCTTCAGCGGGCGCAACGCCAAAGCAGCCGAGCATGGGCGCGATGGGCAGGGTGCAGCGCCCCAGGCTGGTGACGGGGGCGAGCAGCGTGGCTGTTCCGGCGGCCACGTCCACATCCCACGTGGCAAGCGGGCGGCGCCCTTCCGCGTCGACAGGGAGTGACGGCACGAAGTCGGGATCCACCACGTTGGGGGCGAGGGCAGCGCCGCTCCAGCCATGACGGCGGTTGGGCGTAATGCGGATGAGATGAACGGCCAGCGTGTCGCCCGGCTCAGCCCCCTGTACGAAAAAGGGGCCGGTCATGGGGTTGCCGCGCGGCGTCACCTGCGCATCGTGGGCGTCAATGCCCCAGGCATCAACGCACGTGGTGATGACGCTGTCGCCGTCGCGCATGATGAGCGCCGGCTCGGCGCTGCACAGATTGTTGTAGTAACGAGTTGGTGTGAAGGTGTGCGTGGTCATTGGTGCTCCGGAATTAGCCATCGAGGTGGAGTGACTGCGGCGGTTTACGCGGGTCGAGAATCTGGTCCACATGCACCCAAATAGAGCGCGCATAGCGAAAGATCAGCGGCCACACGACAATCGTCTCGGCAATAATCACGGCCGAAAAGAGGCCAACCGAGACGTCGCGCAGGGCCAGCAGCACAGCCGAGGGGACAATTACCAGAAAGCCCAGCGCATAGGCAATGAACATGGAGTTGAGGAAGTAACCATGCTCGCGCTCATACGCCACGCCGCACACGGGGCAATTGCGGTGCATCCCCATGAGCGAGTGAAAGAGTGGCCCCTGCAGGCAAACGGGGCAACGCAGGCGCAGCATGGCCCACAGTTGCTTGCCCAGCGGTGTGCGCCGGGCCGCGGGCGCGTCTGTGCTCATGCGGGCGTCGAGCGGCTGCCAAGGAGTCGCCGTTTGGGTGTAATCGGTACGCCGTAGCGTTGGCAATAGAGAGCAATGAACTTGGCCCCAAAGAGCACAATCATGGCGATATAGTAAATCCAGATGAGAAAGAGCACCACGGTGCCGCTGGCGCCATAAAGAGAGGCCCCGAAGATG
>CAYJNV010000467.1:0-1734 GCA_964370975.1 uncultured Caldilineaceae bacterium
GGCTATCTACCGCATGAGCGGCGGGCGATTGAGGCGGGGTTGCGCAGTGGTGAGGTGCGGGCGGTGGTGGCGAGCAATGCGCTGGAATTGGGCATTGACATCGGCGGCTTGCAGGCGGCGGTGCTCTGTGGCTATCCCGGCACGCTGGCCAGCACCTGGCAGCAGATGGGCCGCGCCGGACGCACGCAGGAGGCAGCGTTGGCAATCCTGGTGGCGACCGGGGGCGCGCTCGACCAATATGTCATTCGTCACCCTGAATTTCTCTTTGAGCGTTCGCCCGAACACGCGCTCATCAACCCCGATAATTTGCTGCTGCTGCTCGACCACGTGCGCTGCGCTGCCTTCGAGATGCCCTTTCTAGCCGGGGAGCATTTTGGCAACAGCCCCTACACGGCCGAAGTGCTGGCGCTCTTGGCAGAGCAGGGGGATTTGCACGCCCAGGGCAACGCTTACTACTGGATGGGCGACTCCTATCCGGCGCGCGCGGTCAACTTGCGCACATCGGGCAGCGACACGGTTTCCATCCAGGCAAACGGCAGCACCGGCGCGACTGTGATCGGCGTAGTGGATCATGGCAGCGCGCCGCGCCTGGTGCATGGTGGCGCGATCTATCTACATGAGGGGCAGAGCTATGCCGTCGAGCGGCTTGACCTGGAGGAGAGCTTGGCGCATGTGCGCGCGGTCGAGGTGGACTATTACACCGACGTGATCGGCGAGACCGAAGTCACCGAGCTGGCCAAGCATGACGAAGAGGCGCAGCGCGGCGCGCGGGCGGTGCATGGCGAATTGCGCGTGACGCAGACCGTCAACGGCTATCGCCGCGTCAAACGCTTCACCCATGAGACATTGGGTGTCTTTCCGCTGGACTTTCCACCGCAGATCGTGGAGACGAGCGGCTATTGGTGCAGCATCTTGCCGGAGACGCAGATGGCGCTGGAGGCGTTGGGCGAGTGGCACGATTCGGTCAACGACTATGGCCCGAACTGGAGCGATGTGCGCCAACTGGTGCGTACGCGTGACAAGTTCTGCTGCACGCAGTGTGGCACACCCGAATCGCCTGGTCGCCAGCACGATGTTCACCACCTCACCCCCTTTCGCACCTTTGGCTATGTGCCGGGGCTAAACGAGCATTATCGCCTGGCCAACCGCCTGGAGAATCTGGTACTGGTCTGCCGCGCCTGCCATTTGCGGCTGGAGGCGGGCGTGCGTGTGCGCAGCGGGCTGGATGGAGTTGCGTATGCAATCGGCAATCTGGCCCCGCTCTACCTGATGTGTGACCCGCAGGACATTGGCGTGCATGTCGAGCGCACCGACATTGCGGGGGCCGCGCGTCACCAGGACGACCCAACCCTGCTGGAAGCGCAGCTACCGACCGTCTACGTCTATGAACGAGCCGCGGCGGGGCTGGGCTTTAGCGCGCGCCTCTATGAGCTGCACACCACGCTGATCAATGCGGCGTATGAGCTAATCGCCAATTGCGGCTGCCCCCAGGGCTGTCCGGCGTGCGTCGGCCCTGTGCTGGAAAACGAAGCTGCCCAACTCGACACCAAGCGGCTGGCCCTGGCGATCCTGCGCCATCTCACTGGCCGCGCTCAGCCCGACGCGCTGTCGCAAGCGGTGGCGCGATCGTTGCCGTCTGCCCCCTCGCACTCTGGGGAGGATGTGGCGTTCTAAATCAGCGCAAAATCTGAAAGGTCATCACCGCATGGAAGCAAGGGTAACAAGGTCTATTGC
>CAYJNV010000468.1:0-1719 GCA_964370975.1 uncultured Caldilineaceae bacterium
GCATTGAGGCGCGCCTGGGCCGACCCGCCAGCGCAGGCTGGACTTATGCGGGCCCGTCACAGGTGCTCGAGGAAATGGGCAGCGTCGTCCCGGAATACGCGGGTGTCAAATACGCGCGCATTGAGGTGCAGGGCTTGCAGGTGCCCGTGTGGGACGATGAACATCCCGGCACCCCGTTCCTCTTCGAGGGCGTCTTCCCCAGCGGCCGCGCAAAGTTCTTCCCCATGGAGTACGTACCCACAGTGGAGATGCCCAACGACGAGTATCCCTTCATCCTCACCACCGGGCGTGTGCTCGAGCACTGGCACGGCGGCACCATGACCCGCCACTCCGCCCTGGACGACCTCTATCCCGAGGCGCGCATTGAGATCAACCCGGCCGACGCCGCACGCATGGGCGTGGCCGACGGCGACACCGTGCGCGTGAGTTCGCGCCGTGGCTCGGTGGTGGTGCGCGCATGGGTGAGCGAGCGCGCCACGCTGGGGGTCGTCTTCCTCCCCTTCCACTTCAGCGAGGCCGCCGCCAACCTGCTCACAATTGACGCGCTGGACCCCCTGGCCTTGATTCCCGAGTACAAGGCCTGCGCCGTGCGTGTTGTGCCTGCGCACAAGGATGAACTGGCTGACGCCGGCGCCGTGCAGACGCGCGGGCGCTACTGAGTGAAGCGTTGGTCAGGACTCAGCGTCGAAGGCCACGACGGCGGCTCACAGTGATTGACGAAATGGTTCGGTATCGCGGGGGTGAGGTGTATTTCGCGCCCCCGCGATATCGAACCATTTCGTCAACATTGATCAGCCGCCGCTACGAATGCGAGCACACCCGCGCAACAAGGGGCGGACCCGGCGGTTCGCCCCCAATGATCAATCTTCAATTCTCAATCATCCCTACGGCCGCAGCAGCAGTTTGCCCTTGGATTGGCGATTGGCCATGTAGGTCTGCGCGCCGGCGGCCGCGCCCAGCGGAAAGACCTGATCGATGCGCACGTCGAGTTCGCCGGCCGCTGCCCAGGCAAAGACATCCGCACAGCGCGCCAGGAACTCCTCGCGTGTGCGCATGTAGGTCCCCAGTGACGGCCGCGTGATGAAGAGCGAACCCTTGGCGTTGAGCACCTGCAGATCCAAGGGGGGCACAGGGCCGCTCGCCTGCCCCCACAGCACCATCATCCCGCGCGGGCGCAGGCAGTTGAGACTCTTCTCAAAGGTGGTGACCCCCACCGAGTCGTAGACCACATCCACGCCCTGCCCCTGTGTCCACTCCTTGACGGCCTCTTCAAAGTCGGCTTCTTCGTAGAGCACAACCTCGTCTGCACCACCGGAGCGCGCGAGCACTGCCTTCTCGCGCGTGCCAACCGTGGCGATGACACGCGCCCCGCGCCGCTTGGCCGCCTGAAGAAGCAGCCGCCCTGTGCCGCCCGCGGCGGCATGAATCAGCGCGGTGTGGCCCTCCTGCAGCGGAAAGGTGCTGGTGGTGAGGTAATGTGCCGTCAGCCCCTGGATCATGAGCGCCGCGCCCTGCTCGTCGCTGATGGCATCCGGCAGCGGGGCGACCTTGGCCGCGGGCACGCTAGCGTATTCGGCGTAGGCGCCGCTGTGCATGCACCAGGCCACACGCTGCCCCTCGCGCAGGTCGCCTGCATCCTTGCCCACGGCGTCGACAACGCCGCTGCCCTCCAAACCGGGTGTAAAGGGGAGCGTCATCTTGTACTGTCCCAACCGCTGG
>CAYJNV010000469.1:0-1716 GCA_964370975.1 uncultured Caldilineaceae bacterium
CATTGAAGATGTTGCTGCCCACCACGTTGCCCACCGCGATATCGCGTTGGCCGCGCAAGGAAGCGACGATCGAGGTAGCCAGTTCAGGGGCGGATGTGCCGATGGCAACAATCGTCAGGCCGATGATGAGTTCGCTCACACCCAGTGAACGCGCTATGTCCGACGCGCTGCCAACGAGCAAGCGCGCACCCAGAACCATGACGAGAAGGCCGGCAACGAGAATTGCGAGGCGCGTGACAATACCGCCGCGCACTTCGGCGCCGGTCTCCGCCAGGCTCTCTTCGTATTCGCGCGTGACCATGTAGCTCGACCGGCGCGCCTGTATCACCACAAAGGCGATGTAAGCAACGAGCAGCAGCGCCAGAATGACCCCTTCCGTGCGGCTGATGATTCCGTTCCAGCTCATCCAGTAGAAGAGAAACGATGCGCCGATCATGATGGGCACGTCGAACCGGATCAGCTGCTGTGCCACGAGCATGGGCGTGATTGTAGCGGAGATGCCCAGGATGAGAAGGATGTTTGCGATGTTGCTGCCGACAACGTTGCCGATGGCAATGTCGCCCGAACCCGCCAGGGTTGACTGCAGGCCGATGGCCAATTCGGGTGCACTCGTGCCGAACGCGACCACCGTCAACCCCACAACAACGGGAGCAATGCCAAAATTCTGGGCTATGCGCGCGGCCTGACGCACAAGCAGTTCTGCGCCAAAGACAAGCAGCACCAAACCGACCAGAAATCGGAGGATAAGCCAAAGGTTCATGGTGTCCAGTCTACCATCTCGAGGGAAATCGGGAAAGACAAAGGGCGCGCCGGGCAATGTAGACGCCGCCGCAGCGGGTGGCGCGCGGCTTGCGCGGGCCGCAATTGGGCGCGTGTGTGCGCTCTTGTACAATGGGGGCATGGCAACCACGCAGTCGCCCGCACCATCCATTCAGCCGCTGACGACCAATCCACTGGCGCGCATCGCCGGGCGCGATGCACCGCTGCAGCAGTTGCTGCCCAAGGTCGCGGCGCCTCTTGCGGCGCGTGGCATCGCGCTGCGCCCGGCGAGCACGCCACTTGAGGATTTCGCGCTCATTGACCCTGCACTCGCGCGCGTGCCTGCGGACCTTCTGCCCGGTCGCCCCTATCCGCCCAGCGAGTGGCCAGCCACCGGCCTGGGCTATGTGGGGCTGAACGCGGAGGCACGCAGCCGCTTCCTGCTTTGGCTGGAAAGTCCTGAGCAAGTTGCGCCGCCCAGCTTCCTGGCGCTCTACCTTGCGCAAGTCGAGAGCGCGCTGATTGACGCCGTGGCAACCGATAGCCGCCCGCGACTTGAGCATGCAATTGCCGCCCTGCGTGCGCTGGAAGTGTGGCCCCATTGGCTCGCCCACGAACAGCGCGCCCGCACGCTGCTGCTTGCGTATTTGCTGCAGGGCGATGGCGCGCAGATCGCGGCATGGCTTGTCGAAGGTCGGCCCTCGCAGGCGGTGGCAGGTGTGGCGCTCGGTTGGCAGGCGTTGCTGGGCGCGCCGCTGACCGCGGCCGAGGTGCTGGCCGTGGCTCGCTTGTGGGGCATCAGCGACGCGAAACTGGATGAGGCCGTTGTGGCGCTGCGACTGCGCTCGCTGTGCGAAAGCCTCGGTGTGGACCCACTCGTCCATGCCTTGCACGCCGCCGCACCTGCGCCACCTGTGCCGGGCGATGCGGCCGCGTCGGATGCGCAGGACGACGCCG
>CAYJNV010000470.1:0-1696 GCA_964370975.1 uncultured Caldilineaceae bacterium
CCAGTTACCAATTACTTCCCGGCCGTTCTCTTCCCCCATGGAGACACCATCCCCATGACCGATCTCTACCGCGACGCAGGCGTGGACATTGACGCCGGCAACCGCACCGTGGCGCTGATGAAGGCGGCCGTGCGCTCCACCTTCACGCCCCAGGTGCTGGCCGATGTGGGCAGCTTTGGCGGCCTCTTCGCGCTGGAGGGGCTGCCCGCGCAGCCGGTGCTGGTTGCCTCCACCGACGGCGTGGGCACCAAGGTGAAATTGGCCGCCGAGCATGGCCGCTGGCAGGGCATTGGCCACGACATCGTCAACCACTGCATCAATGACATCCTGGTGCAGAACGCGCGCCCGCTCTTCTTTCTGGACTACATCGCCACCAGCCGCCTTGTGCCCGAACATGTGGCGGCCGTGGTCACAGGCATGGCCGGCGCGTGCAGCGCTGCGGGCTGCGCGCTGCTGGGCGGCGAGACGGCCGAGATGCCCGGCGTCTATGCCGAAGGTGCATTCGACGTGGCGGGGACGGTCGTAGGGTTGCTTGATCGCGACGACCTGTTGCCCCGGCCTACAGCCATGGCTGCGGGCGATTTGCTCGTGGGGCTGCCCAGCAGCGGGCCGCACACCAACGGCTATTCGCTCATTCGCCGCGCCGTGGAGGGACGCGACCTGGCACAGGTGTTGGAGGATGGCCAACCGCTGCTGGACGCGCTGCTGGCCCCCCACCGCTGCTACCTGCCCGAGATTAATGCACTGCGCGCGGCGCGCGTGCCGCTGCTGGGCATGGCGCACATTACAGGCGGCGGCTTCGTGGAGAACCTGCCGCGTGTTCTACCCGCTCGCCTGGCAGCGCGCGTGGAATTGAGCGCGTGGCCGCTGCCACCGCTCTTCGCGCACTTAATTGCTTGGTCGGGGCTGCGCGTGGCCGACGCGTGCCGCGTGCTCAACCTTGGTATCGGCATGGTGTTGATTGCGCCCGTCGCCTCGCTGCCCGCACTGCAGAAGACGCTGCCCGAGGCAATCGTCATGGGACTGCTGACGCCGCGAACAGGTGACGCCGTCATCCTGAACGGAGACTTTACATGAGTACGCGCCTCGTCGTGCTGATTTCAGGGAGCGGCAGCAATTTGCAGGCCATCCTCGACGCCATCCACTACAAGATGCTCGATGCACAGGTGGTGGGCGTTATTTCCAACCGCAAGGATGCCTACGGCATCGAGCGTGCAGCCAAGGCCAAGGTGCCCACGCGCTATCTGCCGCTGGCCCCCTACACCGCCGATGGGCGCGGGCGCGAGGCATACGACGCCGACCTGGCCGCCGCCGTGCGCGAATTCAAGCCCGACTTCGTGGTGCTGGCAGGGTGGATGCACATCCTCAGCCCCGCGTTTCTGGATCACTTTGGCTACCGCGTGGTCAACCTTCATCCAGCGCTGCCAGGCCAGTTCCCCGGTGCACACGCGATTGCCGACGCCTTTGCCGCCTTCCAGCGCGGCGAAATCAAGCAAACGGGCGTCATGGTGCACCTCGTGCCCGACGCGGCGGTGGACGCAGGCCCGGTGATCGCCAGCGAAGAGGTGCGCATTGACCCGCGCGACACCCTCGATAGTCTGACCAGCCGCATGCACAACGTGGAGCACAAGTTGCTCATCCAGGCGTTACGCCGGCTGATTGAGGGGGATGAGTAAGGGCGGGCAATGGCCAGTGG
>CAYJNV010000471.1:0-1678 GCA_964370975.1 uncultured Caldilineaceae bacterium
GTGCTATCATCGACACGCAGTCAACCAGTCAACCAGTCCACCAGTCCACCAGTCAACTTCTTCCCCAGTCCCCCACTTCCATCCGGAGACACCCATGCGCGCCCACCATCGCGAAATGGCCGAAGGCATTCTTTTCACCGACTTTTACCAGTTGACAATGTCCCAGGTCTATTTCCGACTGGGGTTGCACGAGCGCAAAGTCCAGTTCGACCACTTCTTTCGGCGCTATCCGGATTATGGCACCCACCAGGCGGGCTACTGCATCAATGCAGGCATGGAGACGCTCGTCGAGTGGATGGAAGGGGTGCGCTTTGCCGGCCCGCAACTCGACTACTTGCGCGGCCTCACAGACGGCGGCGGCCGCCCGCTCTTCGCCGAGCCTTTCCTTGAATGGCTGTCACGCTGTGGCGATTTTGGTGCGTTGACCGTTTCCGCCATTCCCGAGGGGCGTGTGGTTCACCCCAATGTGCCGCTGACGACCGTGCAGGGGCCGCTCGCCATGGCGCAGATCATCGAGACGCCACTGCTCAACATGCTCAACTACCAGACGCTGATCGCCACCAAGGCGGCGCGCATCTTCGAGAGCGGTCTGGGCCAGCCCATGCTCGAATTTGGCCTGCGGCGTGCGCAGGGCACGGGCGGCAATGAGGGCACGCGCGCTGCGCTTATCGGTGGGGCCGGCTTCTCATCCAACACGGGCATGAGCGCCGTGCTGGGCGTTGCCCCCAAAGGCACCCATGCGCACAGCCTTGTGCAGTTGTGCATGGCGCTGGGTATCGGCGAGGAAGGGGCCTTTGAGGCTTACGCCGATACCTACCCCGACGACACCACGCTGCTTGTCGACACGATTGATACGCTGGAGAGCGGTGTGCCCAATGCGATTCGCGTCTTTGAGAAGTTGCGTCGCAAGGGACACCGCCCTGTGGGTGTGCGGCTGGATTCGGGCGACCAGGCTTATCTCGCGATTCAGGCCGCCAAACTACTCGACGAGGCGGGCTTTGAGGAGACCTCGATAGTGCTCTCCAGCGACCTCGATGAACTGGTCATCTGGCAGATCATTACGCAGATTGCACAGGAAGCGCCGCGCTATGGGCTGGATGCCGACAAGATCATCAAGCGGCTTGTCTATGGTGTGGGCACGCGCCTGATTACCTCATGGGGCGAGCCGGCGCTGGGTGGTGTGTACAAGTTGGTTGCCGTGCAGGATGAAGGCGCATGGGAGTCGGCTATCAAGATTTCGGAGACCCCTGCCAAGACACCCAACCCGGGTATCAAGCGCGCGTGGCGGATGTATGACCAGCGCGGCAAGGCGACGGCCGATGTCCTGACTGTGGCGGATGAGATCCCCTCAGCGGGTGAGCGCATGCTGCTCCGCCACCCGAATGACCACGCCAAACTCCGCCGGCTGGGTGCGGGCGAAATCAGCCGCATCGAGCCTCTGCACGTTGACGTGGTGCGCAACGGTGCACGCGCAACGCCACGCCCGCCTCTGGAGGAGATGCGCGCGCGTCGCGCGGCGGATGTCGAGCAGTTGGACCCCGGCATTCGCCGCCTCGTCAACCCGCACATCTACCATGTGTCGCTGAGCGAAAGGCTGTGGGATTTGAAGCAGGATCTGATTGCTGATGCCCGCGGCAACCTGCGCAACGAGGTGTGAAAGGGTGGGGAGTGGGGAGTG
>CAYJNV010000472.1:0-1640 GCA_964370975.1 uncultured Caldilineaceae bacterium
GGCTTACCGAGACATTGGAGCGTGCCATGGCGAGCTGCGTGGCGACGTCGTCGGCAGTCATCGGCACATCGCAGAGATAGAGAAGCGCGTGGATTTGCGCCACGGAGCGGTTGACGCCCCACGCCGTACCCATCTCGCCCCAGTGCACCACAAAGCGCTCGATCGCAGCGGGAAGCGGCTTTTGTACGCTTATTTCTGTCATGACAGAAATATCTGACGGACAGGGCCCGTTGTCAATTTGCCGGGCGGCGTTGGTTGTGAACCGCCACGCTTCTGCCGCGTTATTAGGCAGTTTTCCGACTGTGCCTTAGGCGAGCCTGCCGCTTGCGCCCATACCGCCCCCGGAGGCACGGTGCTAGCATCGCACCATAACGAGGAGATGCTTCAAGGGACCCGGCTCCAGGATTCGCGAGGAACGATTGCTCGCGCGGTCACCTTCATTGTTCGCAGCAGAGGCCAGCCGATGCTCATAAATTATGGCTACGAGATCACGATCGCGGTCACCAAGCCGACGCCGCTGATCTGCCTTCTCGACGTGCACCCGGAACGGCGCGGAGACGTGCAAGCCGAGACGCCGTTCCGCAGCGAGCCGCCCGCCACCTCCGCGACCTACATCGATGGGTTTGGCAACCAGGGCCGTCGGCTGATGGCGCCGGCCGGCGACATCACCTTGCATCTCGACGGCACCATTGCCGACAGCAGTCAACACGACCCGGTCGTGCCCGCGGCAGCGGAGGTCCCCGTCGACCGGCTGCCGCACGCTGTCCGCGTTTTCCTGCTCGGCAGCCGCTATTGCGAGACCGACCGGCTGAGCCAGACGGCGTGGGACCTATTCGGCGCTATGCCTCCAGGATGGGCGCGCGTGCAGGCGATTGCCGACTTCGTGCATCGGCAGCTGACGTTCGGCTACCAGCACGCGCGCGCCACCCGCACCGCGCTCGAATCCTATAATGAGCGCGTCGGCGTGTGCCGCGACTTCGCCCACTTGATGATCACCTTGTGCCGCTGCCTCAACATTCCAGCGCGCTACGTCAACGGCTATCTCGGCGACATCGGCGTGCCGCCGGATCCCGCGCCAATGGATTTCAGCGCCTGGGTCGAGGTGTTCCTGGATAACCGCTGGTACACCTTCGACCCGCGCCACAACATGGCGCGCATCGGACGCATCATCGTGGCGCGCGGGCGCGACGCCACCGACGTGCCGCTCATCAATTCCTTCGGGCCGCACATATTGAAGAAGTTCAGGATCTGGACGGATGAAGCCGCCTCGCCGGCTTGGCAGGCAGCCCGTGCCTGAAGTCTTCCGCAGGTTACCGGAATTCCCGCCAAATTGCCGTCTTGTTCACGCCACGGCGCTCCTGTTCGATCCGCGGCCGGAGTAAGGTTGGTGGGTTGAAGGAGGCCGGGTCGTGGAGAGCGTTGCGGTTGCTTTGAGGCGCATCCTCAATAGCCCGGGCTTCAAATTCTTCCTCATCTGCGGCCTCGTGCTGCTGCTCTTAGTTCCCCTCCTGCTCGTCTGGGCGCTGGTCGATGAGCGCCAGCAGCGCGCCGACAGCGTGCGCCAGGAGGTGGCGCACGAGTGGGGAGGGCCTCAGCGCATCGTCGGGCCGGTGCTGATCGTGCCCTACACCGTCCTGCAC
>CAYJNV010000473.1:0-1618 GCA_964370975.1 uncultured Caldilineaceae bacterium
GAGCAAAGAAGAACAAAGAAGAGCAAAGTCCCACTGGTCGCCCCCGCATGCATCACTTGTTCTAGTCGATTTCATTGTGCCTTCGCTGATCCTTGTTCTTCTTCGTTGGTCTTTGCGTTTCTTAGCGCCCTTGGCGTCTTTGCGTTGAGGTGTTATTGCTGTTCGCGGGCGGCGAAGAGCGTGCCCGATTGCGCCGGGACAAAGACCCACGGCCCGGCAACGGCCACCGCTCCCCCCAGCGTGGGCGATTGCACATTGCCCTGCAAGAGCGCGCCCGTCACCACATCGAGGTACTGGAACGCGCCGCTATCGGTTGCCACGAAGACGCGCGCGTCATCCACCAATGTGCCGCCGGGGGGATTCCCGGCGACACCCACATTCCACAGCAATTGCCCCTCGGGGCGCAGCGCGCGCGCGAAGGCGCGCACAAAACCCGGCCCCGAGGCGAAGACTGCGCTACTGTTGGCTGCAATCCCCGTAGCGGCTGCACCTATGGGCGCAATCCAGAGAACGGCGCCGGTGTTAGCGTCAAATGCGATCAGGCGACCGGCGGCATCAGCCACGTAAAGTTCGGCCAGCGCCTTGACGCCCGGCGACGCAAAGAGAGGCGGCGTGGTGAAGGAAGTCGCCTCGCCCGATTGCCACACGGTGTCACCGGCGAAGATGTCGATCGCGCGCACAATGTCGCTGGCCACATAGACCGTCTGCCCGCCCACGGCCGGGATTTGCGACGCCGCCACGCCCAGATTCACACTGCGCAGGAGCGAGCCGCTGCTGCGGTCGAGAATCAGCAGCCGCTCGCCGTCGGCGGCGCGTGCGGTGAGTAGAATGCGCGCCGCCGCGGCCACCATACCGCGCGGCTGCACGCCCAGCGCCTCTGACCAGCGCTGCACGGCTTGCAGCCCCTGGTCTTCAAGCGCAACGAGGCGGCCGCTCTCGGTCACCACGAAGATCAACCCGCCGTCGGCCAGCGGCGTCGCGCGCACGCCTTCGCCCAGGAAGAAGCGCCAGCGCTGGCTGCCCGAGTCCCTGTCGAAGGAATAGATGTGACCGTCGGCCGAGGCGGCAATGACGCTGCCGCCCACCACAATGGCTCCCGACGTAAACGCACCGCCGGCGAGCCCGGCCTGGCCGCCGGCGGGCCAGCCCAGTTGCAGCGGCAGGCGCGGCAGTGCAGCCACGCGCCCCGTATTCGCGGCGTTGTGGCGGGCCATGGGGAAATCAGAGGGGGCGGGCAGCGACGACGCAGGAATGGGCGTGAGGTTGGCGTCGGGGCCGCGCACGGTGAGCCAGCGGATATCGTTGGCTTCGGTGGTGGCCAGCGGTGCGGGCAGCGTGGGGTTGCCGGTCGGCCGCGCAGAGACCGAGCGCATCCAGCCTGGGTTGTTGGTATTGGGTGCGCAGCAAACGTAGAGCCATTCACCTGTGCTGTCGCGCGCCAGCAGCGTCACCTGCGTGCCGATGGCAATAGTGCCGGTCTGCGTGTAGAGCGACGACGGCCCCACGCGCACGAGCCCATTCTGGCGGTCAATCGCGGCCATCATCGAATTGACAAAGAAGGGGGGCGGCGGTGCAGGCGTGAAGGTGGCGGTGGGTGGCCCCAGCGTGGGCAGTGCGG
>CAYJNV010000474.1:0-1614 GCA_964370975.1 uncultured Caldilineaceae bacterium
GTTCTGAGCCGATGTCTTTACTTTGCGTTTAAATTTGCGTACTTTGCGGCTTTGCGTTGAGATGTATTTGTCTGCGGGTTTCACCCAGATCTCACTTTAGAAAGTCTCAGGCATGTCCGATTCCGAGCAGCACGAGAAGCAGGAGCAGCCAAAGCCGCCGCCCAACGGCGTGGACGCGCCCAAGGCCGACCCCAAGGACGAAATCGTCAACACCGAGCACACAATTACGGTAAACGGCAAAGAAATTGCCTACACCGCCACGGCCGGGCGTGTCGTCATGCGCACGGAGGAAGGCAAACCGCGCGCACACATCTTTTTCATCGCCTATACACGCACGAATGGTGGCGATACCGCCGAGCGGCCGCTCACCTTCTCCTTCAACGGCGGGCCCGGTTCGTCGTCGGTGTGGATGCACCTGGGCCTGCTGGGGCCGCGCCGCGTGGTCTCCGGCGACGTGGACAGCCCGCAGCCGCCCCCCTACCATCTGGTGGACAACGAGTTTACCCTGCTCGAGTCCTCCGACCTGGTCTTCATTGACCCCGTGAGCACGGGCTTCAGCCGCGCCACCGCCGGCGAAGACCCCAAACAGTTCCACGGCCTGGAAAAGGACATTGAGTCGGTGGGTGACTTCATCCGCCTCTACGTCTCGCGCGCCAAACGCTGGCGCTCGCCCAAGTACCTCATTGGCGAGTCCTACGGCACCACACGCGCCGCAGGCCTCTCGGGCTATCTGCAGGACCGCCACGGCATGTACCTCAACGGCATCATGCTCATCTCCACGGCGCTGGACTTCATGGCGCTCGATTTTGAACTGGGCAACGATCTGCCGCACGTGCTCTTCCTGCCCACATACACAGCCACGGCGTGGTATCACAAGCGGCTCGCGCCCGATTTGCAGGCTGACCTGGACAAAACGCTGGCCGAAGCGGAGGCCTTTGCCGAGGGCGAATACGCCACGGCACTGCTGCGCGGCAGCAAGCTCTCTGCCGATGAGCGGGTCGCGCTGGTGCAGAAGGTCGCGCGCCTCACCGGCCTTACGCCCGAGTATGTGGAACGCACCAATCTGCGTGTGGAGATTTTCAAATTCTGCAAGGAACTGCTGCGCGACCAGCGTCGCACGGTGGGCCGCCTCGACAGCCGCTTCACCGGCATCGATCGCGATGCCACCGGCGCCGAATTTGCCTATGACCCTTCGTACGCATTCATCCAGGGGAGCTACACCGCAACGCTCAACGACTATTTGCGCGGCGAACTCAGCTTTGGGAGCGACCTGCCCTACGAGGTGCTCACGAGTCTCTACGACAAGTGGGATTACAGCAGTTACCAGAACCGCTACGTGAATGTGGCCGAAACGCTGCGCGACGCCATGAGCAAGAACCCGCACTTGCGCGTTTTTGTGGCGCAGGGCATTTACGACTTTGCCACCCCCTATTTCGCCAGCGAGCACACCCTGAATCATCTGGAGCTGGACTCCAGCCTCGAGGGCAACATCGTGCGCCACCGCTTCGCCGCCGGGCACATGATGTACGTGCACGAGCGCTCGCTGGCGGAGCTGTGCGGGCAATTGGTAGCGTTTGTTGCGAAGAAGTGAGTGACCAAGATAATTGGTAACTG
>CAYJNV010000475.1:0-1610 GCA_964370975.1 uncultured Caldilineaceae bacterium
TTAAAAAACCCCCCCCCCCCGCCCCAAGCGGGCCTGGCGTCGCTGTTTTGAGGGAGCTTGCAGGGGCTCAGGCGACTTCGCCCAGCTGCGCGCGCTGCGCTGTCTCAGGGCAGTTGGCGGCGCTTTGCGCGTAGAGCTTATCAACCTGACCGGTGGCGAGCGCCGCACCTTCGCTGAGAAGCTGCGCCACGGCCGCATCATCACGGCTTTCGGCGTAGATGCGCAGCAGCGGCTCGGTGCCGCTGGGGCGAATCAACAGCCAGCCGTTGTCCTCCAGCGTATACTTCACACCATCCATGTCGCTGATGTGCGCAATGCGCACACCGGCCAGCAGCGTGGGCGGCGCGGCCATCAGCCCCGAAACGAGCTCGGCCTTCTTGAAGGGGCGCACGGGCTGGTCGCGCCGGGCATAGGCAAAAGGGCCAACATCGGGCGCGTCGGTCAATTCGCAAACCAGCTCCACCAGCGATTTGCCGCGCACGGCCACCATCTCGGTCAGGAGCAGCCCCATGAGCAGACCGTCGCCCTCGGGGATGTGGCCGAGGATGCTGATGCCGCCGCTCTCCTCGCCCCCGACGAGCACATCTTCACTGAGCATATAGTCGCAAATGTGGTTGAAGCCCACAGGCGTTTCATGGATGGGCAGGTCATAGCGCGCAGCAAGTCGATTGAGCATCTGCGTGCTGCTCACGGTTTTGACGACGCTGCCGCGCTGCCCGCGGTTGTGCACAAGATACTCGACCGCGAGCGCCATGATGCGATGGGGATCAATAAATCGGCCGCTGGGATCGACTGCACCAATGCGATCGGCGTCGCCATCGGTGGCAAGGCCCACGTGATAGCTGCCGCTGCGCATTTCGTCGATGAGCGGCTGCAGGTGGCGTTCAATCGGCTCGGGGTGAATGCCGTTGAAGCCGGGGTTCATTTCGCCGCGCAACTCGGTGACGGTGCAGCCCGCATCTTCAAGCAGGCTGCGCAAATAGATGCGTCCCGCGCCATACATGGCGTCGACCGCCACGTTGAGGCCGGCGCGGCGGATGGCGTCGAAGTCGATGAGGCGGCGCACCTGTGCCTCGTAGGCAGGCAGTGGGCTGAAGCGCGTGATGAGCCCCTCACCCAGCGCAACTTCGCTCTCGAGTACGACCGGGTTGCGGCCTGCGGCAAGGTTGGCGGCGATACGCCGCTCGACCTCCTTGCATTCACCCGGACTGGCTGAGCCGCCAAAGGCCGCCTTGAGCTTGATGCCGTTGTAGCGCGGTGGATTGTGGCTGGCGGTAATCATCACACCACCATCGGCCTGCTTGTCCACAATCGCGTAGGAGGTGACGGGGGTGGGGCTGTCTCCCTGGGTGAGCCACACGGTGATGCCGTTGCCGGCCAGCACCTCGGCCACGGCCATCGCGTAGCGGTCGGAGAGGAAACGCGTGTCAAAGCCCACCACAAAGGTCGGTTTGCGCGTCGTGCCGTGTGCCCCCAAATCGGCCAATGTCTTTTCGGCAATAGCCTGGGCCACGTGGCGCACGTTGGCGAAGGTGAACTCGTCGCTGATGACGGCGCGCCAGCCGTCGGTGCCAAAAGTAATTGCCATGCGTAAAGGTTTCCTTGATGCG
>CAYJNV010000476.1:0-1600 GCA_964370975.1 uncultured Caldilineaceae bacterium
GGCTGCGCCGTGTTCGCCGCTACGACATCGGCTGTGGGCGCGGCGGCTGCATCGGCAGCGGGTGGCGCCAACAAAGGGGCCGCGCCAAGCGGCGGCGTGGGCCCGCCGGCCAGGGGGAAACTCATGGGCGAAATGGGTAGACAGGACGCGAGGATGACGGTCGACAGGAGAAGCGACACGGCCCCGAACATGCGAGACTTCTTTCGTTTGCAATGCGAATTCATAATGAATGATGCATAGTGGTGAATTGCGGTGCGTCGCCAGAACCTAAGGAGCGTGGTCGACACAGCGCCAGGAAGCGAAGTCAGTCGAGTGTGGCGAACCGATGGCGCGCCTGGGCGATATCGTGCTGAATTTGGGCGCTGAGGGCATCCAGGCCGTCGAAGCGTTTTTCGCCGCGCAAACGTGCGATGAATTCGACGGTGAGAAGCTGGCCATAGAGATTATCGGGTAGTTCGGCCGGGGGGAAGTCGAGCAGGTGCGCTTCCACGCGGTGGTGCTGGCCGTCCACAGTGGGGCGCACGCCTACATTGGTGACGCTCTGGAAGGCCCACGCGCGACTGGGTGTGCAGAAGCGCGTAATGGTGGCGTAGACGCCATTGGCGGGCAGAAGCTTGCCTGTCGGCACAGCGATGTTGGCCGTTGGACTGCCCAGCAGGCGGCCGCGCTGGTCGCCGCGGGCCACTTCACCGGTGAGGCTGTAGGGGCGGCCCAACAGGGCGGCGGCGCCGGTGACCTCGCCCTCGACGAGGAGATCGCGAATGGTGCTGCTGCGCGCGGGCAGGCCGGCGCGGGTAATCGGCTCGACGACCTCGACGCCAAAATGCAATTCCTGGCCAAGTTCGCGCAGTGCGGGGATGTCGCCGCTGCGGTTACGGCCGAGCGCGAAGTCGGGGCCGACAACGAGAGCCGCCATGCCCAGGTGCGTTTGCAGCAGCGTGACAAAGTCGCGTGCGCTGAGTTGGGTTGTCTCCAGGGTGAAGGGGTGAACGATGCCGATTTCGACCCCAAGCGCAGCAGCCAGCATGAGGCGTTCGTTGGGCGTAGTGAGCGTGAGCAGCGGCTGACCAGGTCGCAAGATGGCGAAGGGGTGCGGGTTGAAGGTGACGATGACGGTCTGCGCAGCGGGGCTTGGGTTGGCGGCGGCCAATTCGAACGCGCGCAGGAGGAGTGCCTGGTGGCCCAGGTGCAAGCCGTCGAAGTTGCCAAGTGTGACGTAGGTGGGGCCAGGCAGCGCGGCCTGACGCAGGTCGCTATAGGTGTACATAGTTCAGGCGAACCATTTTTCTGCACGCCAGCCGGCGGGTGCGGCTGTGGCTGTGGCTGCGGGAGGCGTGAGCCGACGGATGATGCCGAGAAGTCTGTCGTCTGCGGCGCGGACCTGGGCGACTTCTGCATCGGGCGCCGGCTGGAGCAGGTGCAGATCGGCCGCGGCGACAACTTGACCGTAGCCCAGGCGTGCGACGACGTCATCGGGAGCGCTGACGATGGGTAGATCGAGGCGTGCTCCAGGGGGCAGGAGCAGCGCATCCAGCCCTTCCGTCGCGGCTGCGGCGCTGATGGCATCCAGCGTGTGCGCCTCATCCACGTTGAAGGGGCC
>CAYJNV010000477.1:0-1589 GCA_964370975.1 uncultured Caldilineaceae bacterium
GAGTAAAGACAAAGCGCCCTTCACTCAACTGGCGGGCTGGCGCATTGCTCAGGAGTTGCCCCGGCTGGCCTAACGCCAAGAGATGCTCGGCCTCTGCAAAAACAGCCCCTAAATAGAGAGGATGGGATGCGTGTGTCGTCTGTCCCCCGTGAAGTGAAAGGTCATGAGCGTGGCGATCCAGCGCCAGCGGCGTAATCTTGCCACTGGCAACCGCCAGCCGAGCGTCAATCGCCTCGGACTCAGACAAGCTCGCAATCTCCAGCCCGGCGCGCATGGCGCGTACCGCATCGTCTTCGAGCGGCGTGAAGACGCCAAAGATCGCATAGACCTGCCACGGGGCATGGGTGACGAGTTGCCCGCCGTGGGCTGTGACCGTTGCAGCGGCACGCAGCCAGAAGCGGCGCAGTTGCTCGGTGCGCTCGTCTGTCTCACTAGCAGGGGGGTTCTCGGTCGTGAGCGCAACGGTCTCTGTGCCGTTGGCATGGCTCTGTTCATGGCCCAGCGGCAGACGAAGCGCCAAGAGCGTGGCCGGGCGAGGCTGGGCGTCGAGGTCGGGCAGCCGGTAGGTCGGGTCGCCATACAGGACAGGCGCGGCCCAGGTTGCCGCCAGGGGTGCGCGCTGTTGGCTGCGGCTGCGCGCATGTTGCAGGGCATGGCCCAGGCTCGCGCCATTCAAAAAACTGTGATAGTACTCCAGCGCCAGCCAGCGCGTATCGGCATCGTCCACAGGCCAGAAAGTGCCGACAAAGGCGGCAGCCCCACCTGCCAAGAAAGCATGGGCGAGGCTGTGCGTTTGCTGTGCGGCGAATGGGCCAGTGGTCTGCTCGGTATTGGCGCTGCGCCCAGAGCTGCACGCATTGAGAAAGACGAGGGGATGGCCGCGCAAAACGGCGGTAATCTCCTCGGCGCCCAGCCAGTCATCGGCCAGGCCGATCGCACCGGCGCGCGCATGGGTGGCAAAGTGCAAAATCGCTTGCCAGCGCATGGAGCACGCGCATTTTGCTGGCTTGTTCTCGACAGAGAAATTCGACGCGCAAGGGCAACGCCGCGGTGTCAAAGGCTTCCAGCAAGTTTTCAATTTCCAACTCGGCGGCGGGGAGATTGCCGTTCGGGTTGCCCACCAACAAACAGCGCAGGGTCGCGGTTGGCGCGGGTGGCGTCGCGGTGCGCTGGGCATGGGGCAGCGGCGCATCGTCGTGCAGCATTTGGCGCGCCACGGCATAGCGCAACGCCAAGAAGCCCTGGTCGTCGTGCAACAGTTCCCAGGGCAGTTCGCTTTCGTTGGTGCGGATGAGCAGCGACGTAGCAGGGGGCAGTTCGCGCAGACGTTTTTGCAGCGAGGATGGCAGCAGATGGCTAAAGAGCAGCCGCCCCACGCGCGCCAGCACGCCCTCTGTCTCTGCTCCGCCATTGCTTGACTGTGAGCGCAGATAGAGGGTGGTTTGGGCAGCCGAGTCAATGGCGGCGGCGAGTTCTGCGTGCTGGTGTTCTTGCAGCGCCACCGTCGCCCAGCACAAATTCCCAGCCGTTGACTGGTGACTATCTGGGTGTGCCGCAGGAGGGGATGGGGCGGGGGGCCAGATATAGGT
>CAYJNV010000478.1:0-1586 GCA_964370975.1 uncultured Caldilineaceae bacterium
GGTGATCACGTCAAGCCAGATGAAGTTGCCGTTCTGACGACCTGCAATAATACAATCTGCTTTCGTTGCCCGGACACAGCCACGCTTGGGCAACAGCACATCAACCACGCCATCCTCGCAGACAGCTTTGACCTGGGCAGCGTTGATGGTTTCCGCGAAGACCACGCTCCGGCTAAAGGCCCCGCGCATGCGCTCGCGCAGGTGGTGGCTCTCCTGGTCCGGGGACAGCTCGACGAGAAAGACGCCCTTGATCGTGAGTACATTGTCGCGCAGTGCAATTTTGATGTCTTCGGGGTGCACGCCCGGCACGGCGGCGCTTACATAGAAACAGCATTCCCGCTCAGTCACATCCATCGAAATTCCAGATCCACCCTCGTGCGGACGATGAGCGGCCTGCTGCAATTGCGGCCTTGCAAACTTAGGATCATGGTTGACGCGATCCCTTGTCTGCCACGCGTGGCCGGTATCCTGTGCGTCTCTCAATGAATAGGTTTCTGTCATCTCAATCCCTCGTTGCTGTATTTGTCTCAAGCAACAGTCGCCGTCGACAATACGTCGTGGATCACTGGCACATGCGGCGGTCCCTCGGGTCATGGCGTCGAACCTGCGGTTGAGCGCTTCTTAGCTGAAAACGCGCGTTCACTGCGGGCAGGGAGCCGAAACAGCAGCAGCCCCGTGCACCGTCGCTGAAATCGAAGGAGCAGAATTACGCTGTGCTTTACCGAGAGGCCATGAGCCAGATAGCCCGATAGTGCGAGCCGTGCGCATCTGCGCACGGCTCGCATATCCAATAACGCACGGGAACCTTCCGAGGTTCCCTTTGGAGGCCGCTATGGCTATGAAGCTGCCGCGGGGCTACACGCCCACGCCTGCGCCCACAGCCATTGTGGTGCGCGAACGGCCGGGCTGTTTGCTGCAACTGCTTTGGTTCGTCTTTGTAGACTGGTGGCTGGGCTGACGGCGTTTGTGCTCTTCCTGGGCTACGTGCTTTGCCTCACGCTCATCGGCGTTCCGCTGGGCTTTGTGCTCTTTGATGCAGCGCCTGCGCTGCTCATGCTGCGGCGCGCAGGCTGAGAACCTCAGCGCATGTATGCAAGGCGCCCAGATCGTCGCGGAAGGCCTCCCGGCCTTCGAATTGGTGGCGGCAAAGTGAAGGCCGGGAGGCCTTCGGCTACGATCTGGGCGCGATAGACACAAGTGGCGCCCCTGCAGTTGCCGTTGTCTCGCGCCGCGCTTATGATGCATCGCACAGCACGCCATGCTTGTCCTGATTGTTCATAGCATCTTCTTTGCGCCTCTGCGCCGGCGCGTCGCAGTTCCTTTTCTCCATGGCCGACGACCCCATTATCCATAGCTTCCAGCAACGGCGCGCCCTCGAGCAGGCGATAGATGCGCTTGCCGAAACCGCCAGTGAGGCCGACCTCGTGGAGGCTGTGCGGGCGCTCAAATTTGACTATCCCGCCACATTGCTTCTGCCCGCGCTGCTCAAGCGCCTCGATACGCCCTCAAGTCAGTTGCGCGGTGGGCTGGCGCGCCTGGCCGCCCTCCTCCCGCCCGACGAGGCCGCACCTGCATTGCGCCGCTAT
>CAYJNV010000479.1:0-1562 GCA_964370975.1 uncultured Caldilineaceae bacterium
TGGCGTGGGGCTTCACTTCTCGCTCAAGGACCTCTGGTCCGTGCGCTGGATTGCGATACCGGGCGCGCTGCTGCAGATTACAATGGGCACGCTGGCAGGACTCGGGCTTACGCAGTTGTGGGGCTGGTCGCTGAGTGCAGGGCTTGTGCTGGGGCTCGCCGTCTCCATTGCCAGCACAGTGGTCCTGCTGCGCGGGCTGGCCGACAACGGGCTGACGAACACAGTGCACGGGCGCGTGGCCGTGGGCTGGCTGGTGCTGGAGGACCTTGCCACGGTCGCCCTTCTTGTGCTGCTGCCGTCGCTCGTGAACACAGGTAGCAGCGGCGGCAACATGTGGCTCGAAATCGGCAAAGTGCTGCTGACAACCGGCGCGTTTATCGCAATCATGCTCTATGTGGGCGCACGCGTCATGCCGTGGTTGCTCAACAAGATTGCGCTCACTCGCTCGCGCGAACTCTTCATTTTGGCAGTCCTGGCGCTGGCTTTGGGCACAGCCTTTGCGGCCTTGGAGGTGTTCGGCATTTCACTGGCGCTGGGCGCATTCCTCGCGGGCGTGGTGATTGGCGAGTCGGAAATCGGTCACCAGGTAGGGGCGGAGGTTGTCCCCTTCCGCGACATCTTCTCCGTGCTCTTCTTCGTCTCTGTGGGGATGCTCGTCAACCCGGTCACGGTCTGGCAGAACCTCGGGCAGGTATTGGCTGTGACTGCGTTGGTGGTGGTTGGCAAGGCGCTGATCAACCTGATGCTTGGGCTTGTGTTGCCTGCGGCGGCGCAAACGGTGCTGGTTGTGTCTGCGGCACTTAGCCAGATTGGTGAGTTCTCATTCCTGCTCGGCTCGGCGGGCGTTTCACTGGGGCTGTTGAGCAGCGAACAATACGGGTTGATTCTTGCCGCAGCCGTCATCTCCATCATGTTGAATCCATTCATGTTTGCGGGCATTCCTGCCGCCACGCGCGTGCTCAAGAAGGCGCCATGGCTCTGGAAGCGGCTTGACAAGTCGGGCCCTATGCCCGACATGACAGAACACGGCATGCAGGATCACGTGATCATTGTGGGGCACGGGCGCGTGGGCAACCATATCAGCCGTGTGTTGGTGCAGCTGCAGCAGCCCTATCTGGTTGTCGAGTCGGACGCAGTGCGCGCCCGCGATCTGCAGAAAGAAGGCGTACCGGCCCTCTTTGGCGACGCAGCGAACTCCGAGATCCTGAGGTACACAGGCATTGCCGACGCACGCGCGCTGGTGGTGACGGTCTCTGACGAGGTGACGGCACAATTGGTGGTTGGCGCAGCGCACGTTATGGCGCCCGACCTGCCAATCATTGCGCGTGCTTCCACCGCGGCCGGTGTACAGCGGCTGGCGCTTCACGGCGCCGCGCACATTATTCACCCCGAGCTTGAGGGCGGGCTGGAGATGGTGCGCCATACGCTGTTGACGCTCAACCACACCCCAGGGCGCATTCAGCAGTATGTCGACGCCGTGCGCAGTGATGCATACGCCGCTGTGGGTGACGGACAACACGCACATGTGCTGGACCAACTGATTACCGCCGCACGCGGTGTGG
>CAYJNV010000480.1:0-1526 GCA_964370975.1 uncultured Caldilineaceae bacterium
GCGCAGAGCCGTACCGATGCCGTTGTGCGCGCCACCCGTGCCGGAATCCTTCTCCTGTAGATCAGCGTTCGGTTGCATTCCCAACTCGGGGCGAGGATTTGCCGCCGCTCTACGCTTGCGATATTGTGAGTGAGTTCGCAAGATTGTGGTGTTTTTCTCACCCAGTGCAGGCAGGCTATGCGCGCAGCCACCACCCCATCCGCTTTGGAGCCGCCGATCGCGCCTGCCCAGTTGCGGCGCGCGCTCTGGATCGCACGTCTCTACTACTTCGGCTTCTTTGCAGCGCTGGGCGCCATTGTCCCTTTCTTCAGCGTCTACATGCAGCAGCGCGGCATGTCGGGCACGCAGATTGGCATGATTTCGGCGCTGCCGCCCATCATCGCGCTCATCTCCAATCCCTTCTGGAGCGGCGTTGCCGACCGCTGGCAAGCGCACCAACGCGTCCTCGCCGCACTTGCTGTCACCTCGGGCATCGCCTCGCTCGCCTTCATCTGGATTAGCGGCTTTTGGGCGCTGCTTGCGGCTTCCTGCACGGTCGCCTTCTTCCGCGCCCCCATCTCCGCCATTGTCGATGCCACGGTCATGAGCATCGTCGTGCGCAACCCCGAGGTCGGCTACGGCCGCCAGCGCGTCTTTGGCAGCCTCGGCTGGATTTTCTTCTCCTACGGCGTCGGCTTGCTCGTCACCCGCTACAGCATCAACGCCATCTTCGTCTTCCATTTCATTCTGCTTGCCGGCATGTGCGGCCTGCTCAGCCTGCAGTTGCCCGTCGAGCGGCGCACCGGCGGCGCAGTCCACTACATGGACGGCCTGCGCGCCATGATTCGCCTCCCGTCCTATCGCGCGCTTCTCTTCTTCATGGCCTGCTTTGGCGCCGCCACGGCCGCGCAGGGCAACTTCGCGGGACTGAACATCCTGCGCCTGGGCGGTGCCGCCACCCTGATCGGCATCACCAATTCGGTCAGTGCCTTTCTCGAGGTGCCGGTGCTCTTCCTCAGCCAATCGTGGTTCCGGCGCGTCAGCTACCGCACCAGCATCTGGCTCTGCGGCGTGGGCTTTGCAGTCGTCTGGTTTCTGACGGCCTTTGCCACCGCGCCGTGGCACATCACCGTAGCCTTCGTCGTGCTGGGGCTCTTCTTTGGCCTTGTATGGACCGCAATCGTGAGCTTTGCCAACGATCGCGCCCCTGACGGCCTGCGCGCCAGTGCGCAAGCCGTCGCGCAGGCGGCTCACGGCGGGCTGGGCTGGGCGCTCGGCTCCTTTGCCTCCGGCCTGCTGTGGGATTGGGCCAGCGCGCCTGCGGTCTATATCTTCGCGGCAGCCACCATTGCCGTGGGCACGATCGTCTTCGTCCGGGGCACCAGCACGCGCGCCACCTACTTCGAGAAGGAGCTGGTTCGATAGTGGCAAGAGACCTACCACCTCGTGAGTCTGCTTCTCCACGCCTTTTCGCGTTCATGCGCGCGCCGGCGCAGTCGCTGCAGTCGCCTCGCACTCAATACGCACCCGGAACGGCCCGCGCATGA
>CAYJNV010000481.1:0-1512 GCA_964370975.1 uncultured Caldilineaceae bacterium
ATCCTACTGCGCGGGGAGCGATTCATGCGGGTTATGATTCGTGGCCCTCGCCATGGTGCGCGCCCAACATCAAAGGCCGGGAGGCCTTCCGCTACACAGCGCGAACCCGGTTGTCATCCTGCGGCGTGCCGACTGCGCCGTGACAGTCTGCGCCGTGGCTGCTTCTCTTCAGAACAGGTGTTCCAATTGAGTGGGTACAATCCACCCCTTTCTGTGGTAAAATCGCGCTATGATTCATCGCACAAAGATCATCCGCGCCCTGGAGAGCAAGCGCGGGGCCTTCCAGCGCTATCTTGCGCGTCAGAACGAGCAGGCGCGCCTGGTTGATGAGCGGCTCGCCGGCTTTCTGGGCCGGAGCGCCGCCGAAATCGATGCGTTCCTGCAGGCGCGCGACCTCAACTGGCCCGGCGCGCGCGCCACCGCCGAACTGGACAGCGCCGACCGGCTGCGCATTGCCTTTGCACCCACGTGGGAGTCGCACGATGCCGCGCGCAAGTGGGCGCTGGGCGTGCTCGAGGGCCGCCCCACGATTGCCGTGGACGGCAGCCAGATTGCCCCCAGCAAGGAGTATTCGCTGCCCGTAGGGGCCGTGCAGGTGGGTTGGTATGTCAACTTCCACGCCCGCGGCACAGCGTACGTCAAGGATGTCGCCTTCGAGATCATCACACCCGACGAATTGGAGGAGGCCGAGGCGGAGAATGCCGGCGATGGCGGCGGGCGAGGCGATGGCAACTTTGCCGCCTGGTACATTAACCAGCGCCGCTTCGCGCTTGAGTGCGAGACGCTGGTTGCGCTGATGAGCGAGCATGGCGGCGTGCGGCCCTCCACAAATGGCCATGCCGACGGTGGGCGTATCCCCGCGGCCTCTCCGCCCGTCTGCTTCTTTGACGGATCATTTGTCATCAGCTTTGCGGGGCAAATGCTGCCTGCGCGCGCCCGCCCCTATGTGGCCGGCGTAACTTCGCTGCTGGACGCTTCGCGCACATTGCGCGTGCCGCTGGTCGCTTTCGTGGACACCACCTTCAGCCGCGACCTCGTCAATCTGATTGACCTTTACAGCGGCGCGCCCGGTGCGCGCTCCACCACGGATGCGGCGCTGCTCAACCGGTTGCTGCCCCACTGGGGCGATCGCAGCCCGGCCTTCCTTTGTGCGCGCGACGACGCCCTCAGCCGCGATGGGCGCGGCGCGTTCTATGCGGATGTGGCCTTCACCTACGTGCGCCTCTCCATGGAGCGCCCGCCGTCGCGCATAGAGTTCCCGCGCTGGATGCTGGGCGATGCCACCGGTGCTGCCGCGGAGAGTATGGTTGAGGATGTGGTCAACATTGTACGCGCCGAGTGCATTGTGGGTACGGGCTACCCCTATGCAATTGAGACCGCCGACAGTGCAGCGGTGGTCACGCAGGCGGACCGCGAGCACTTCTACGGCCTCTTTGAGCAATTTGCCGCGCACGAGGGCATTGCCCTGCACCGGGCGCGCAAGGCGCAGAGCAAGCTCAACCGGCGCGTGTA